>JBBNAI010000358.1:0-1960 GCA_037994305.1 Pseudomonas sp.
TCCTGGGTGGCGCTTTGCTCGGCCAGGCCGGCGGGGTCGGCGAGCAGCCCTGCCAGGCGTGCCTGGTAGCCGCGTGCGCTGGCTTCGCTGCTGCGCATGCGGGAGGTGATGGGGCTGGCCGACACGCCTTATGCCGGCCGCCGATACTGGGGCTCTTGAAGGTGGCGCCAATCAACAGAGTGATGGCACCGCATGGCAAATAACTGGCCTGAGTTGGCGTTAGGCTAGACACTGGTCGCCGATACTTACCCGCAAGATCGAGGATTACACTCGAAGCGGGTCGTGGGGCTATGCCGTGAGCCCAGAACAACAAACATCCTGTTGCCCGAGGAAAACGATTTGCCGTCTTTCGCCCGATTGCTCTGCATGGTGTTCTCGCTGGTCCTCTTACATACCTCCGCTCAGGCGTCCGAAGGCCTGCCGCCGCAGCTGGCAAGCGATGCGGCCGGCTATGCGCCCGCCGCGAGCTGTTTGGGTTGCCATGGCGAGCAGGCCAAGGACTGGCACAACTCCGATCATGACTGGGCGATGCGGGAAGCCACGGCGGACAGCGTGCTGGGCAATTTCGCCAATGCGCGTTTCGATGAGGCCGGCGTCAAGGCGCGCTTCTTTCGCAAGGGCAACAAGTTCTTCGTCAATACCGAAGGGGCTGATGGCAAGCCGGCTGACTTCGAGATTCGCTACACCTTCGGCTACAAACCACTGCAGCAATACCTGGTGGAGTTCCCAGGCGGACGCCTGCAAAGCCTGACCATCGCGTGGGATACCCGCGACAAGAGCGCCGGTGGCCAACGTTGGTTCTCCCTCTATCCCGGGCAGCGTTTTGCCCCCGATGATCCGCTGCACTGGACCGGGCGCTACCAGAACTGGAACGCGATGTGCGCGGACTGCCACTCGACCAACCTGCTCAACCACTACGACGACAAGAGCGATACCTTTGCCACGACCTGGCATGAGCAGAATGTCGGCTGCCAGGCTTGTCATGGTCCGGGCCAGGCCCACGTCGACTGGGCGAGCAAGGATAAGCAAGCAGCCGGCAAGACTTACGCGTCGGCCAAGGACGTCGGCCTGCAGGTCGACTTCAAGGCGCTCGGCAGTACCGGGCTAGTGGAGCAGTGCGCCTATTGCCACAGCCGGCGGCAGAGCCTGGGTGTCGGTCAGCAACCCGGCAAGCCGCTGCTGGATGCAGTCCTGCCAGCCACGCTGCGTCCGGATCTCTACCACGCTGACGGGCAGATCCTGGGAGAGGTCTATGAGTACGACTCCTTCACTCAAAGCAAGATGTTCGCTGCCGGCGTGACCTGTACCGATTGCCATAACCCGCACACCACCAAGGTCAAGATCGAAGGCAACGGACTGTGCCAGCAGTGCCACAACGAAACTCCACCCGCACGCTTTCCCAGTCTGCAGGCGAAAAACTACGACAGCCCTGAGCATCACCATCACCCTGAGGGCTCCACCGGTGCCCAGTGCGTCAGCTGTCATATGCCTGAGAAAACCTACATGGTGGTCGATCCGCGCCGCGACCATAGCCTGCGCCTGCCTCGCCCGGATCTGGCCGAGAAGACCGGCAGCCCGGATGCCTGCACCACCTGCCATGAAGGCAAGACGCCGGCGTGGGCCGCCAAGGCCATCGAAGGTTGGTACGGTCAGCCACAACGTCCACCGCACTATGGTGAATCCTTCCATGCCGTACGCCAGGGCAATGCCGACTCGCTGCAATTGCTGGGCGCATTGATCGGCGACATGGGCAAATCATCCACCGTGCGCGCAACTGCTGCCGAGCAGCTGACGCCCCTCGGCGCCCCGGCGTTGGCAACCCTGGAAAAGGCGCTTAAAGACCCCAGCCCGCAAGTGCGGGCCTACTCCGCCCAGGCCTTTACCGACCTGCCACCGGTTGAGCGAGTCAAGAAGCTGCTGCCGCTGCTGGATGACCCGCAGCGCGCGGTGCGTGATGAGG
>JBBNAI010000359.1:0-3202 GCA_037994305.1 Pseudomonas sp.
CTCAACTAAAGAAAGGCCTTCACCGCCAGGTGCGCGGGGCTGTTCTCATCCACCAGCCAGCGGTGCTTGGCGCCCAGGTAACGCTCGGTGAACAGGTCCAGCCAGGCGTCCAGCGCCACGGCCGCCCGTGCATCGCCCGCCTGCTCCAGGCACAGCGCCGCCACTTCGGCGGTGCACAGGTGCTCATCGCGCTTGGAGCGACGCAGGCGGTAGCGCGACAATTGTTCCGGTTGCAGGCTGAGCACCGGCAGATTGTCGAGATAGGGGCTCTTGCGGAACATCTTGCGCGCCTCGTTCCAGGTCGCATCGAGCAGGATGAACAGCGGCCGCTTGCCAGCCTCGACAGGCAGTTCGTTGATCACCCGCTCCGGCCGCTGCGCATACTCGCCAGGGAACACCACATAGGGCTGCCACTGCGGATCGGCCAGTAGCGCCAGCAGGGCGGGATCGACCTCTGTGCGCTTCCAGCCAAAGGCGAAGGTGTCCGCCACCAGATCGGCGATCAGCCACCCGGTGTTGCTCGGTTTCAACGCTTCGACGTCATACATCAACAGGCACACGCCGGCCCGCGCCTCGACCTGCGGTTTCCAGGCGCACAGACAGTAATTGCCGAGCACCCGACATTGCGGACAACGCGGCGCGCGGGAACCCCTTGCGACAAAGGGTTTCAGGCTGCGGGCCAGGCGTTCGGCGCGCAGCCGGGCAACGGCGTGACTCATCGGGGGAACCTGCAGGGTGAAAGGCGAAGGGCGCGCAAGTCTAGAGTAAGATGGCCGGCGACTGAACCAGTCCAGTGCCCACCGGTCGAAGCGTCACGTTGATTTCCGGAGAATTGTCATGCATCGCCTCATTACCCTGTTCGCCCTCAGTCTCGTCTTGCCGGCCGTCCACGCAGCCTCCCTGAATGACTTCGAGCTGACCCGCATGCTCAATCAGGTGGCCAAGGAAAGCAGCGTTGGCACACCACGGGCCATCAACGAAGACATTCTCGACCAGGGCTATACCGTCGATGGCAATGAGCTGATCAATCACCTCAGCGTACGGGAACGCCATGCCGCCCAGATGCGTGGCAACCCGGACGCCGTGCGCAGCCAACTGGCTGCCAGCGTCTGCAGCAACACCGGCTACCGTCAGCTGCTAGCTCGCGGCGCAGTACTGCGTTACGAGTTCAGCGAGTACAAGAGCAATCGCCCGGTAACCACCGAACGCTTCAGCAAGGTCGATTGCGGACTCTGACTCGGTACTTAGTCTTCCTGCGCTCGGCGCTGCTCATCGTCAGCCCGCAGCTCGGCGAGCAGGGCTTCCATATAGCGTGATCGTCGCGCACCGCCATCCAGCCTGCGCAGGCATTCGTCTTCGAGACTCAGGTTGTTGGTTCGTGCCGCCTGCTGCAGCAAGCGGTACATATCCAGCTCGATCTCCAGTGTGATCTTAGGCATGCCCTGCCCTCCCGCTCCTGACGCGCACCGGCCTGCCGTACCGACGCCTCTGCTGCATTGCAAGGCTGAGCCTGTTGCAGCTGCACTCACGCAGCCTGGTTGCGCAAGTTCCGGCAGCTGTCAGTAAAACAGAGGATCGCCGGGCGCCCTACTGATCGGACGAATGGCTGGTGGCGCGGCAAAAAGGAAGCAGCACCGCAGAGCCAAAAGCACGCACTCAAAGCGTCATGGCCCAGCCATACTCTGAACAGGATCAGGCGTTCCAGGGATGTGAAATAACCGGATCCGTATTAAGGAAGGAGACGTCTCATGCCTTATGAACCGGACGATTACCTGTCTCGGCACTTCCACACCAGCGGCATCGATCTGACCAGCAAGATCGAAGAACTCAGCGCCCTGACCGTGCCCGCCGCCAGCCCCAACCTGCCGCTGTACCGCGAGATGCTCACCACCGTGGTGCGCATGGCCCAGGCCGACCGCAACCGCTGGGACGCCAAGATCATGCTGCAGACCCTACGGGAAATGGAGCACGCCTTCAGCACCCTCGAACAGTTCAAGCGCCGCCGCAAGGTCACCGTATTCGGCTCGGCACGCACACCAGCCGATCACCCGACCTATACCCTCGCCCGTGATCTTGGCCAGGTGCTGGCCCGTCTCGATCTGATGGTGGTAACCGGAGCCGGAGGCGGCATCATGGCCGCGGCGCATGAAGGGGCGGGTCTGGAAAACAGCCTGGGTTTCAACATCACCCTGCCCTTCGAGCAGAGTGCCAATGCCACTGTGCATGGCACCAGCAATTTGCTGTCGTTCCACTTTTTCTTTCTGCGCAAACTGTTCTTCGTCAAGGAAGCCGATGCTCTGGTGCTCTGCCCTGGTGGTTTTGGCACCCTCGACGAAGCCCTGGAAGTAATGACCCTGGTGCAGACCGGCAAGAGCCCTCTGGTGCCCATCGTGCTGCTCGACGAGCCCGGCAGCAATTACTGGGAAGAAGCCCTGCGCTTTCTGCGTGAGCAATTGCAGGAGCGACGCTACATCTTGCCCAACGACCTGCAACTGGTGCGCCTGGTACATAGCGCAGAAGAAGCCGGCCAGGAGATCGCCCGCTTTTATCGCAACTTTCACTCTTCGCGCTGGCTCAAGGATCACTTCGTGATTCGCCTCAACCATCCCCTCAACCCAGTCGCACTGGATACGCTGAACAGGGAGTTCATTGACCTCTGCGTGACGCCTGGCTTCCAGCAACAGGCCTCCTATGAAGCAGAGCACGATGAACCCGAGTTGCGCGATCTGACCCGCCTCGCCTTTCACTTCAAGGCCCGTGACCATGGCCGCCTGCGAGAGCTGGTGGACTTCATCAACCTGCCCCAGAACTGGCTCCAGAACGGCTGAAACCGGCCAAGCGGCGCGCTCGAAGCACCCTTCTCGGCAAACTGAAAGAGAGTGCCTTGAATCAAGACCGGCAGAAAAAACAGAGCCCGAAGAAGGGGGGCTTCGGGCTCAAAGGGGAATCAATCGAGGCTCGCGCCGCGCAGCAGGCGGCCAATCTGCTCCTGGGAAAAGCCCCGATAGGCGAGGAAGCGCCCCTGCTTGGCCTTATCCCGCATATCCACCGGTAACTCACCGGCGAACTTGCGCAGCCACAACTCACGCAACTGCTCGCTCCAGTCAATCCCGGACTCGGCAAGCGCCTGCTCGATGGCTGGACGCAACAAGCCACGCTGAGACAATTCTTCGCGAATCCGCAATGGACCATAGCCGGCACG
>JBBNAI010000360.1:0-1364 GCA_037994305.1 Pseudomonas sp.
AAGTCGACGTCAGTACCAGACGGCCCGTCCAGCGCCTTCACATCGGCAGTGAGCTGGATCAGGTAACCGGAGACGAAGCGCGCCGCCAGGCCGATATGGCGGAAGATCTGCACCAGCAGCCAGGCCGAGTCGCGGCACGAGCCGGAGCCCTTGATCAGGGTTTCCTCGGGGCTCTGCACGCCCGGCTCCATGCGGATCAGGTAGGCGATGTCGGTGGACAGTTTCTGGTTCAGCGCGACGAGAAAATCCACGCTGCGCTTGGTGCTCAGGTCGAGCCCTTCCAGGTAGCGGGCGAACTCCGGCCGGGCCGGACGCTTGACCAGATACGGCGCCAGCTCGAAGCGCTCGGCGGCGGTGTAGGTGAAGGGGATTTCCTCGGCATAGGGTTCGAGGAAGAAGTCGAAGGGGTTGAACACCGCCATCTCGACGACCATGTCCACCGAGACCTTCAGCTCGCGGGTCTTCTCCGGGAACACCAGGCGCGCCAGGTAATTGCCCTGCGGGTCCTGCTGCCAGTTGATGAAGTGCTCGCCCGGCTCGACCTTGAGGGCATAGGAGAGGATGCGCGTACGGCTGTGCGGTGCCGGACGCAGGCGCACGATCTGGGGGCCGAGGTTGACCAGGCGATCGTAGCGATAATGGGTAACGTGATGCAGTGCGACATGAATCGACACGGCGGGCCTCCTGCAAGCCAGGGCGATACCTGAGCTGCGCAAGAGTTATGCCAGTGGCCTTTTCACGGTTTCCGCGGGCTGCAGGGCTGGTGCAGCACCACAACAGGGCGACGCCCAGCAACGGGGAGCGGTAGCGCACAGAAAAGGCGCCTGGCCGCGCGACCTGCAGGCCAAATGCGAAGGGCGGGGGCAACCCGCGTCGACAATGGACGCGGGCTGCACCCGCCCTTCGGGACGCGCTGCGGCGTAGTTAGCGCGGCGCGTACTTCGGCGCAGGCTTCTTCTTGCCGCCCTTCTTCTCGTCCGCGCGCTCCTTGGCCGCAGCCTTGTTGCGTGCCTGGGCGGCGGCCTTGGCTTCCTCGCGCTTGTCCCACGGCTTGCTGCCATCACTGGCGCGCGGCGGCAGGCCGGTGTGCTGGGTGAGAATCTTGGTGGTTTCCTTGGCGACCTTGTGGCTACCGGCCGGCGTCGAGTTCTTGCGGCGCGCACTCTGGTAGCTGTCGGTGGCCGGCTGGTGCAGCGGGATCAGCTGATTTTTACCCGGACCGATCAGGTCGGCACGGCCCATGCGGGTCAGCGCCTCACGCAGCATCGGCCAGCCTTTCGGGTCGTGGTAGCGCAGGAAGGCCTTGTGCAGGCGGCGCTGCTCCTCGCTCTTGACGATGGTCACGCCGTCGCTCTTGTAGCTGA
>JBBNAI010000361.1:0-1561 GCA_037994305.1 Pseudomonas sp.
ACCTGTTGCGGGTCGTCCGCCGGCAGGGCGCGCACTTCGAAGTCGAACTGGCATTCGGCGGGCACGATGTTCAGCGCGCGGCCGCCGCTGATGGTGCCGGTTTGCACGGTCGAGTACGGCGGATCGAAACGCGTGTCGTGGCGTTCGGGCGCAGCCAGGCGTTCGCCGATCTCGCCGAGGCGGCCGATCAACCGGGCGGCGTATTCGATGGCATTGACCCCCTGCGGCGCATAGGCCGAGTGGCAGGCCGCGCCGTGTACCTGGCAGCGCATCGCCAGCTTGCCCTTGTGGCCGAGCACCGGGCGCATCGCGGTCGGTTCGCCGATGAGGCAGATGGCCGGGCGCTCCGGGCTGGCGCGCAGTTGTTCGACCAGGCTGCGCACGCCCAGGCAACCGATTTCCTCGTCGTAGGAAATGGCGATATGCAGCGGCAGGCGCAGCGGCTGGGCGAGGAAGGCCGGCACGGCGGCCAGCACGCAGGCGATGTAGCCCTTCATGTCGGCGGTGCCGCGGCCGTAGAGCTTGCCGTCGCGCTCGGTCATGCTGAAGGGCGGCACGCTCCAGGCCTGGCCATCGGCCGGCACCACGTCGCTGTGCCCGGACAGCATCACTCCGCCCGGCCCTTCCGGGCCCAGGCGCGCGTGCAGGTTGGCCTTGGTGCGTTCGGCGTTGAACAGCAACTGGCTGGCGATGCCCAAGCCGGCCAGGTAGTCGCGGACGAACTCGATCAGCGCCAGGTTGGACTCGCGGCTGGTGGTGTCGAAGGCGATCAGTTTTTCCAGCAGGGCGCGGCTGTCGGGCATAGCTACCTCATGGGTGAAATCTGCAGGGCCGGCTTACTCGTCGCCTGGCACGCCATAGCTCGGCGCCTGGGTCGGGTCGAGGGCGCGGGTGATGTAGTCCTGCATCTGCGGCTGGTAGGCCTTCCACAGGCCGGCCAGCTCGCCGATGGGGTCATGTTCGGCCCAGTCGACGCGCAGGTCGATCACCGGCCAGACCAGCTCGTCGACCACCTTGAGCGCCGCCGAATGCACCGGCCCGGCTTCGCCACCGGCGGCCATCGCCGCCTGCATGGCCGCCAGCAGGCGTTCGGCCAGGCAACCGCCGGCCTGTTCGAAGGCGGCCACCATGGCCGCGATCACCGCCGGATCAGACAGCAGGTTGCCGGCCGCCACGCACTGCTCGCCGGCCACCGCGTTGTGCAGGCCGAGGGCCTCGCTGCCGGTGAACAGCGCGGTGGCGCCGTGGCTGTCGATCACCGTTACCTGGCGGAACTGGCCATAGCCGTTGCTGCCCAGGGCCTTGTCCAGCGCCGCGCTGGGGCTGGCGCCGGACTCCAGCAGATCGAGAATCTGCGGGCCGAGGGCCGGCAATGTGACGTTCTGCGTGGCCACCGCCCCTACCCCGGCGCGCAACCAGGGGCAGCGCGCGCCAACGGCGATGCTCGACGAGCTGATGGCGATACCCAGTTGCCCGGTTTCGGCACAACGGCCAACGATGGAAAAGGTCATGGGCGCTCCTTAGAGCTGGTCGTCAGGAATGACGGCGATCACATCGATCT
>JBBNAI010000362.1:0-1650 GCA_037994305.1 Pseudomonas sp.
TTGCTGGTGGTGCACCCGAAAAGCCGCCCGGCCGATCTCGATGTCATCGAGCAGGTGCGCGAGCAGTTCCAGGGCGTACCCAACCTGACCCTGCCGGGAATCAAGGTGTTTGCCGATGGCGTGCCGGAATTCCCGGCGCAGACCGCCGCATTGCTGGAGCCCTACAAGAACTCGAAGAAGTACGGCGAGTTGCTGATCGACCCGGCGCACTTCGGTGAGCTGGTCAGCGCGGCCGACGCCCGTGGCTGGCTGGTGCACATCCATGCCATCGGTGACCGTGCGGTGCGCGAGTCGCTCAATGGCATCGAGCAGGCGCGCAAAGATCGGCAGAGCGGCATCGCCCACTCGATCACTCACCTGCAGATGGTCAATCCCAAGGAGTTCACCCGCTTCAAGCCGCTCGGGGTGATCGCTTCCATGCAGCTCTACTGGGCCAGCGCCGATGACGTGTCGATCGACCTGGTGCAGCCGTACATCAGCGCCATGGCCTTCCACTTCCAGTACCCGGCGCGTTCGCTGCTGAAGAATGGCGCCACCATTGCCGGCGCCAGCGACTGGCCGGTGACCACGCCCAATCCCTGGTTCGCCATCTACCAGGCGGTGAGCCGCAAGGGTCCCAAGGGCGTGCTCAATGCCCAGGAAGCCATCGACCGCAAAACCATGTTCTACGCCTACACCCTGAACGCGGCCAAGGCCATCGGCCTGGAATCACAGATCGGCTCGCTGGCCTCCGGCAAGCAGGCAGACTTCATCGTCCTCGACCGTGATGTGTTCAGCGTCGACGACAAGGCCCTGCACGACACCCAGGTGCTCAGCACCTACTTCGCTGGTCGCGAAGTCTACGCCGCACCCCGCTAACAACAGCTTCCATCGCGTGTTGCCGGCCCCGCATGTGCAGGGCCCGGCAACGCCTTGCCCGTCTCTGCCATAACAACCACAACAATCGAGAGAGCCATGAAACACTCCCACCTGTGTGTCCTGGGCGGCTTGCTGCTGGCCCCGCTGAGCAGCCAGGCGCTGCCGATCAACGACGACTTCGCCGTGCAGGTCGACCTGACCCTGACCAGCGACTACCGCACCCGCGGCATTTCCCAGACCCTCGGCGACCCGGCCGCCCAGGCTGGCGCCACGTTGCTGCACAGCAGCGGCCTGTATGCCGGCGCCTGGACCTCCAACGTCGATTTCGGCCTGGGCCTGAAGACCCGTCAGGAGGTCGACTACTACGCCGGTTGGTACTGGCAGGCCAGCGACGAGATCGGCCTCGACCTCGGCTACGTCAAGTACAGCTACCCGCGCGAATCGCAGTTCAACCAGAGCGAGGTCTACGCCATCCTCAGCGCCTACGGCTTCAAGGCCGCGGCCTACTACTCCAACGACGTGCCGAACTTCTTCGGCGACGACCAGGACACCCTCTACAGCTACCTCGGCTACGAGACCCAATTACCGTTCGAACTGGGGCTGGAGCTGCGCTACGGGCGGATGGACTTCAAGGACCCGCTGTTCATCAGCGGCTCGGGCGACGGCACCAGCAGCTACCACGAATGGGAAGCCACGCTGACCCGCGAACTGGTGGGCATCACCTGGGGCCTGAGCTTCGTCGACACCGACCTGTCGCAGCAGGACTGCTACAGCTACTACGGCTTCCAGGAC
>JBBNAI010000363.1:0-1065 GCA_037994305.1 Pseudomonas sp.
GCCTGTTGCGCGGGCACACCTATCACCACTCGCTGCTCGACTGCGCCCTAGAACCGCTGGCCCGTGGCAGCAGCCCGAACCAGCGCCCGGCTGCCGAGGCGGTGTACCGCATCGGCCGGCTGACCGCCTCCTACATCCACTTCTACCTGCCGTCCAATCCGCAGGCCGCGGTCAGGTTGCTTTTGCCATGAAGAGACGAGCATGAGCAGCCAGGCTTTCAGCGACGCCGAGCGCGCCGCGGTCTACCGCGCCATTGCCGAGCGGCGCGACATGCGCCATTTCGCTGGCGGCACGCTGGCGCCCGAGCTGCTCGCGCGCCTGCTGCAGGCCGCGCACCAGGCGCCCAGTGTCGGCCTGATGCAGCCCTGGCGCTTTATCCGCATTGCCCGCGCCGAGCTGCGCGAGGCCATCCACGCTCAGGTCGAGGCCGAACGGGTGCGCACCGCCGAGGCCCTGGGCGAACGCAGCGACGAATTCATGCGGCTCAAGGTCGAGGGCATCCGTGACTGCGCCGAACTGCTGGTGGTGGCGCTGACGGACCGGCGCGAGGAGCACATCTTCGGGCGCCGCACCTTGCCGGAAATGGACCTGGCCTCCGTGGCCTGTGCCATCCAGAACCTGTGGCTGGCAGCTCGGGCCGAAGGGCTGGGGTTGGGCTGGGTGTCGCTGTTCGAGCCGCAGGCGCTGGCCGAACTGCTGCACATGCCGCCCGGCAGCAAGCCGGTGGCGGTGCTGTGCCTGGGACCGGTGACCGAGTTCTATTCCGAGCCAATGCTGGTGCAGGAGGGCTGGGCGCAGGCGCGGCCGCTGCAGGACCTGCTGTTCACCGACACCTGGGGGCGGCAGGAATGAGCCTGGCCCTGTTCAGCCTGCTGGGGGTGGCGCTGGATGCCTGGTTTGGCGAGCCGCGTCGTTGGCATCCGCTGGTGGGTTTCGGCAATCTGGCGCAGCGCATCGAACAGCGCCTCAACAGCGGTGGCCATGGCTGGCGCAGTCATGGCGTCACCGGCTGGTGCATGGCGGTACTGCCGCCGGTGGCGCTGGTCGGCTTGCTCAGCCTGAGCG
>JBBNAI010000364.1:0-1388 GCA_037994305.1 Pseudomonas sp.
ACACGGTGATGGTCGCCGTGCCCGGCTGCGGTAGCTCCAGGCGCAGCGCCAGCCACAAGGTCAGCAACGAGGCCAGCAGCACCTTGGCGATGTACACCCAGGTCACCCCGTCGCTGCGCGCCCACTCATACAGCGCGCGGCGCAGGTCACCACCACTGGGCAGCAGCGCGGCCTTCATCTCAGCGCGCACCCGCTTGCACAGCGACACTTTCCGGCAGCAGCTGCGCCGCCTTGGGTGTGTCCTGGCCTTCGAGCAGGCCACCACCGAGGGCGACCACCAGCCCGGCATGCGCACTCAACCGCGCGGCGTGCACCTGTTGTTCGACCAGCTGCTGCTCGAACAGGCGCGACTGCGCATTGAGCACGTTGAGGTAATCGGTGAGGCCGCCACGATAGGCCTGGGTGGCGATGTCATAGGTCTGCTGCGCAGCGGCCACGGCCTGGCCGGCATAGTCCTGCTGCAGGGCCATCGAATGGATGCGGATCAGCTGGTCGGAGATACCCTTCAGCGCACCGACCAGAGTCTGGTTGTACTGCGCCACGGCGATGTCGTAACCGGCCGAGGCCTCGCCCAGCTGGGCGCGACGGCGACCGCCATCGAAGATCGGCAGGGAGATCGCCGGACCGATGCCCCAGCTGGATTTCTGCCCCGTGAGGAACTCCAACATGCCGCCGCCCACCGCGCTGTAACCGAGGCTCGCGGCCAGGTCGACGTTGGGATAGAAGTCGGCACGCGCGGCGTCCACGCCCTTGGCCTGGGCGGCGACGTTCCAGCGACTGGCGACCACGTCCGGGCGGTGGCCAACCAGCTCCAGCGGCAGGCTGCTGGGCAGACCCGGTTGCGCCGCCAGGCTCAGGCTCGGCCGTTGCAGGCTGGCGCCGGCGCCCGGCCCCTTGCCGGCCAGCGCGGCCAACTGGTTACGGCTGAGGGCGATGGCTTCGTCGAGCGCCTCGATCTTGCGCCGCGTCTCGGGCAGCGGCACTTGCGCCTGGCTGACCTCGAAATGGGTACCGATGCCACCGGCCAGGCGACGCTGGGCCAGGGCCAGGATCTGCTCCTGCTGGCGCAGCAGGGCGTTGCCGATGTCCAGCTCGGCGTACTGCAGCGAGAGCTGGATATAGGCACGCACGATGTTGCTCTCCAGCTCCAGCTGGGCCATGCGCGCCTGGGCGGCGCTCATGTAGGCGAGGTTCTGGTAGCGCTCGCTGGTGCTGCTTTCGCGGCCCCAGAAATCCACGGCATAGGTGAAGCCGATGGCCGCGTTGTTGTTCCAGGTGGTGGTCTTGGCCAGTTCGCCAGGGCCGTAGAAATAGTCGTCCGGCCAGCGGTGGCGGTTCAGCGACACGTCGGCGCCGATCTGCGGCGCCTCGGCGGACTCGGCGACCCC
>JBBNAI010000365.1:0-5328 GCA_037994305.1 Pseudomonas sp.
GCACCCTTCGCGGTCATGCTCAGCAGGCCGCTGTTGTGCACCTCGATGATGGCGCCGTCGTCGCAGCGCAGGCTGTAGCGTGCATCCAGCACGGCACTGCCGTCGTCGCGCTCCAGGCAGTAGTCGGCACCGCCGGCGGGCACCATTCCGACCAGCCCGGGGCCGGCGAAGCGGCCGCCGAGTATCGGGTAGTCGATACGCCGGCCCTGCGGCGTATCGCCCTGCGGGATGCCAGGGCCGATGCGCACGCTAAGCGACATGACCCGGGTGAGTGTCGGCTCAGACATCGGAGCGAATCCTGTTCCACAGGCGGGTGAGCAGGCGCTGCACGACCCGGTGTGGCGGCTCGACCTGGAACAGCAGGTGGCGATCGGCCTCGGGCACGAAGAGGTTCTTCTCGGCCAGCAGTTGTGGGTCGATCAGCACCTGGCTGGCCGGGTTGGGGTTGGGGTAGCCGATCTGGTTGGTGACGCGGGCGATCACTTCGGGTTGCAGCAGGTAGTCGATGAAGGCGTGGGCCTGCGCCAGGTTCTTCGCCCCCTTGGGAATGACCATGTCGTCGGACCACATCAGCGTGCCCTGGCGCGGCAGGGCCATGCGGATGTCATTGCCATTGTTGGCAGCCAGGGCCATGTTGCGCGCCGCGAGCATGCCGCCGGACCAGCCGAGGGCCACGCAGATGTCGCCATTGGCCAGGTCCTGCGGGTACTTCGCCGAGTTGAAGTAGCGCACATGGGGGCGAATCGATTTGATCAGCGCTTCGGCTTTGGCGTAGTCGTCCGGGTTCTTGGTATTGGGATCGAGCCCGAGGTAGTGCAGGGCGATCGGCACCACTTCGCCGGGGCTGTCGAGGATGGCCACGCCGCACTGGCTGAGCTTGGCAATGTTTTCCGGCTTGAAGATCAGGTCGTAGTCGCGCATGTCGACATCCTTGCCGAGCACGGCGTCGACCTTGGCCTTGTTGTAGCCCAGTAGCGTGCTGCCCCAGAGGTAGGGCACCGAGTAGCGGCTACCCGGATCGAGGCTTTCACGCTGCGCCATGAAGGCCGGGTCGAGCTGGTTCCAGTGCGGCAGTTGCTGGCGCTCCAGGGGCAGCAGGGCGCCGGCGGCGATCAGGTTGGGAATCTGGCTGCTGCTGGGGAAGGCCAGGTCATAGCCGGCGGTGCCGGTCAGCAGCCGTGCTTCCAGGGTCTGCGGGCTGTCGAAGACGTCGTAGAGAACCTTGATGCCGGTCTGCTTCTGGAAGTCCTGCAGCACGTCTTTCGGCAGGTACTCAATCCAGTTGTAGATCCGCAGTTCTCCACCGCTGGGCTCGGCGTGGGCGACCAGGCTGGCGCAGCCCAGTAGCAAGGCCGTGGTGCAGCTCCTCAATGCGTGCTTCATGGAACGTCTCCTGGCTGGGTAGGGGCTAGAGGGCATGGGCCATCGCGCGGATCAGGCGAACCGTATCGATATCCAGGATGCTCTCCGCAACGGGCATGGAGGATTGCTTGACGATCACCACCTGGTGGCGGAAGTCCACGTACAGGTACTGGCCGTGGATGCCTACGGCCAGCAAGGCCTGGTCCGGATAGACGTACCACTGGCTCTTGTAGGTCGCGCCGGGGGTCCACTGCGCAAAGCTCTCGTTGGCGGCGTAGATCGCTGGGTCGCCACCGGCGAGCACGGCGGCAATCGCATCCGGGCTCACCAGCTGTTGGCCCTGGCAATTGCCGTTGTTGAGCAGCAGGCTGCCGTAGCGGGCCATGTCGCGCAGGGTGGCGTTGAAGCCGCAGCCGGTGACGTTGCGCCCCCAGGGGTCGGCGACGAAAAAGGCGTCGCGCTCACAGCCCAGGCCTTGCCAGATATCGCCCAGCATCTCGGCGCAACTGCGGCCGCTGGCGCGCTCCATGACCCAGCCGAGCGCTTCGGTGGTCGCCGTCACGTAATGGAAGAAGCCGCCATGCTCGCCGCGCTTGCGCGTCGCCGGCAGGTACTCATAGAGCGACTGGCAGGCAGCGATGCCGGGCGGTGGCGCGATGAGGCCACAGGCATAGCCGAACTGCGAGCTGCCGGAGTTGGGGTCGTCATAGACCTCGTCGTACTCAATGCCTACGGCCATATCCATCAGTTGGCGTACGCTGGCGTCGCCGAAGGCGCTGCCACGGAGTTCTTCCACATAGTGGGAGGCCGGCGCCTGGTCGTTCAGTTGACCGCTTTGTACCAGCTCCTCGGCCTTCATCCCGATCAGTGACTTGGTCACGGAAAACATGATGTGGCGTTTATGGTGCTGGTGGCCGTTGGCGTAGAGCTCCTGCACGACCTCGCCGTTTTTCATCACCAGCCAGCCATCGGTGTGGGTGGCGGTGAGGTGTTCACCCAGGCTTACGTCGTGACCTGCAGCGCTTTCAAAGCTGAAGTCAGCCATTGCAGTCGCTGCGACCGGCAGCGGGGCGGGTTGCCCTGCGCCGCGCTCAACCGTGATGTTGGGACGGATCCTGCCGAGGTTGTGAAAGGCCCAGCGGTTGTGCGGCGGCGTCATGAAGTTGTGCCAGGTCACGCGCTGCTCGGGCGACGGTGGAAAGCCCTGCATCAGGGGTTGGGCTGGTTCGGCGCCTGCACGGTAGGCGCCGCGTAGCGCCTGGGCAAAATCGGAACTCATGGGGCGGCTCTCTTTGGTAGCGGTGTAATATCTTTATAATCATAAAATATTATAGTCAAATAAAATATTTGAACGAAATTGAAAATTACCTAGAATCAGCGGCTTAGACAGGCCTTCTGGAGGGATGGACGTGAGTGGATTGCGGCAGAGGCAGAAGGAACAGCGCCGCGAGGCCATAGTCGGGGCGGCCTTGGAGCTGTTCAAAGCGCAGGGGTTTTCGGCGACGACGGTGGAGCAGATTGCCGTGCAGGCCGGCGTTTCTACGCCAACGGTGTTCAACTATTTCGGCAGCAAGCAGGACATCCTGCTGGCGATGATGGAGCGCACCGATCGGAATGCGGTGAGCGCGGCACGCTTGCAAATGCCGTTGTTCGACAATGCGGTCGATGCCATGTGTCATCTCGAAGCGCTGATTCTTCAGCAGGAGCTGGAGGCGCTGCCGCCCTCGATCTGGCGCGAGCTGCTACCACTCGGGATGTTGTCATCGCGCCCGGAGGCGGCCGTGGAGCTCAACGCTCGCTTGGTTAAGGACATCGCGGATTTTCTGCGTGAGCTGCAGGGTAGGGGGTTGCTCAGCGCCACCTGCGATGTCGACTTTGTCGCCAATTTCCTCAACGACTACAGCTCCGTGCTGTACATGCGCCTGGTGCAGGACGAGGTCCCTGATCTGGAAGCGCACCAGAGGCGCATCCGCCAGTTGACCCAGACGCTGTTCGACGGCCTGGCGCCCTGAGAGCCTGTTCACGATCTCCTGGCCGTCGGCCATACCGCGTTAAAAATAGGCTCGGCAAGCCGCTTGCGGCTAACGCGCTTTAGCGCGGCCCGAAGGGCGAGTGAAACGAGTACTGCTCATTTACAGCTCGTAAACTCCGCTTCCTCGCCGTTTTGACCAGCCGAAGGCTGTTACTGGCGTAGCGCCTTGTCTGGCTCTAGTCCAAAAGATCGTGAACAGGCTCTGAGCTTCTGTGGATTAGCCGCGATACAGCTTGTGCAGTAGCGCAAGGAGCTGTTCGCGCTCCACGGCGCTGAGCGCGGCGGTGCTATCGACATCGCTTTGCGCGGCAATCTCCTTGAGCTGCTTGAGCAGCTGTTCGCCAGTTTTGCTCAGAAACAGGCCGTAGGAGCGCTTGTCCGGGTTGCTGCGAATACGCATGGCCAGCCCGCGACTCTCCAGTTTGTTGATCATCAGCACCGCTTGCGGCGGCTCGATTGCCAGCGCCTTGGCCAGGTCAGCCTGCATCAGCCCGGGCGACTGCTCGATGATGCTCAGCGCGGTGAACTGGGCGGGGCGGATGTCATGTTGCTCGAGCCGGCCGGTCAGGTGCTGGGTGATCTTCATCTGCGCGCGGCGCATCACGTAACCCACCAGGCTGTTGAGCGCGGTGTCGAGCGGCTCCTCGACGGCTGGCGGTGGCGTGGTCTTGGGCTGGCGTGGCATGGGCGATCCCGTTCTCGGTCGTTTGATTAACTATTGTAATGATTGATTCGCTGCGTGCCCAGCCTGGAGCGGTGTTGGCGGAGCTTTATCTCCTGAGAATAGGGCGTACGCCTGGCTGAATTTTTTATTAGACCGGTAAATCATCTAAAATTAGTTAATTGACATAACTAAATTGCCGGAATAGCTTTGCACCACCCCTCAGACAAACAACAAGGTGTGTGACATGAGTAGCTACGAAGGCCGCTGGCAGACGGTGAAGGTCGAACTGGAAGCAGGCATTGCCTGGGTGATCCTCAATCGTCCGGAAAAACGCAATGCCATGAGCCCGACGCTCAACCGTGAAATGGTTGACGTGCTGGAGACCCTGGAGCAGGACGCCGAGGCGCGTGTGCTGGTGCTGACCGGCGCCGGAGAGTCCTGGACCGCCGGGATGGACCTCAAGGAATACTTCCGCGAAATCGACGCCGGCCCGGAAATCCTCCAGGAGAAGATCCGCCGCGAGGCCTCGCAATGGCAGTGGAAGCTGCTGCGCATGTACACCAAGCCGACCATCGCCATGGTCAATGGCTGGTGCTTCGGCGGCGGCTTCAGCCCCCTGGTGGCCTGCGACCTGGCGATCTGCGCCGACGAGGCGACCTTTGGCCTGTCGGAAATCAACTGGGGCATTCCGCCGGGCAACCTGGTGAGCAAGGCCATGGCCGACACCTGCGGCCACCGCGAATCGCTGTACTACAACATGACCGGCAAGACCTTCGGCGGGCAGAAAGCCGCCGCCATGGGCCTGGTCAACCAGAGCGTGCCGCTGGCGCAGTTGCGCGAAACCACCCTCGAGCTGGCCAACAACCTGCTGGAGAAGAACCCGGTGGTGCTGCGCGCCGCGAAGATCGGCTTCAAGCGTTGCCGCGAGCTGACCTGGGAGCAGAACGAGGACTACCTGTACGCCAAGCTCGACCAGTCGCGCCTGCTCGACACCGAAGGCGGGCGTGAGCAGGGGATGAAGCAGTTCCTCGACGAGAAGAGCATCAAGCCGGGCCTGCAAGCTTATAAACGCTGAACCGTAGGGCGGGGCCTGCGGGCCTCGTTCGCAACCTTTTTATGCGAGGTTTTCCATGTTCGACGTGCCCCTGCTGATCGCCGGCCAGGCCTGTCCGGCCGCCGATGGCCGTACTTTCGAGCGGCGCAGTCCGTTCACCAATGAGCTGGTGTCGCGGGTTGCTGCCGCCACGCTGGAAGATGCCGATGCCGCCGT
>JBBNAI010000366.1:0-1271 GCA_037994305.1 Pseudomonas sp.
AGTGGGATTTCGACACCTGCTTCGCCTTTATCCGTGCCATCGGCGATGCCTACATCGACGCCTACCTGCCGATCGTGCAGCGGCGCAAGGCCACGCCATTCACCGAGCAGCAGCGCGAGTTCCAGGCTTTCCGCCGCGGCCGTTATGTTGAGTTCAACCTGGTGTTCGATCGCGGCACCCTGTTCGGCCTGCAGTCCGGCGGGCGTACCGAGTCGATCCTCATGTCCCTGCCGCCGCACGTGCGCTGGGGTTACGACTGGAAGCCCGAGCCGGGCAGCGAAGAAGCGCGCCTGACCGAGTATTTCCTGCAAGACCGCGACTGGCTCAAGGAGGCTGGGCAGTGACGGATCGCTACGGCGTCTTCGGCAATCCCATCGGCCACAGCAAGTCGCCGCTGATCCACCGCCTGTTCGCCGAGCAGACCGGCCAGGACCTGTCCTACGAAGCCCTGCTGGCGCCGTTGGACGACTTCAGCGGGTTCGCCCGTGCCTTCTTCGCCGAGGGCCAGGGCGGCAACGTCACCGTGCCGTTCAAGGAGCAGGCCTACCAGTTGGTCGATGAGCTGAGCGAGCGGGCACGCCGCGCTGGTGCGGTGAACACCTTGAAGAAGCTCGATGACGGCCGCCTATTCGGAGACAACACCGATGGTGCTGGCCTGGTACGCGATCTCACGGTGAATGCCGGGCTCGACCTGAGCGGCCAGCGCATCCTCCTGCTCGGCGCCGGCGGTGCCGTACGCGGCGTGCTGGAACCGATCCTGGCGCACAACCCGCATGCCCTGGTGATCGCCAACCGCACGGTGGAAAAGGCCGAGCAACTGGCCCACGAGTTCGCCGACCTCGGCCCGCTGGCCGCCGCTGGCTTCGACTGGTTGAGCGAGCCGGTCGACCTGATCATCAATGGCACCTCGGCCAGCCTGGCCGGCGAGTTGCCGCCGATCGACGCCAGCCTGATCCAGCCCGGGCACACGGTCTGCTACGACATGATGTACGGCAAGGAGGCGACGGCCTTCAACCGCTGGGCGGCCGAGCAGGGCGCCGCGCGTTGCCTGGATGGCCTGGGCATGTTGGTCGAGCAGGCCGCCGAGGCCTTCCAGCTGTGGCGCGGTGTGCGTCCGGACAGTGCGCCAGTACTGGCCGAACTGCGACGCCTGCTGGCCTGAGCCGTCGATGCGTTATCTGCTGATCGTCACCGGACTGTGGGCATTCTCCTTCAGCCTGATCGGCGAATACCTGGCCGGGCGGGTCGACAGCGATTTCGCCGTGCTCGCG
>JBBNAI010000367.1:0-3629 GCA_037994305.1 Pseudomonas sp.
CTCGAGGTCGACCTGCTGGCGCGTTATCTGGAGCGTCTGCTGCTCGGCGACAAGGCTGCCGAACCGGCCGCTTCCGGCATCAGCGAAAGTTTTCTGGCCGAACACGGCTACCTGAACAAGTAAGGACTGGCCACCATGGCTCTGAATACCGCAGAAGAACTGATCGAAGACATCCGCGCCGGCAAGATGGTCATCCTCATGGATGACGAGGATCGCGAAAACGAGGGCGACATCATCATCGCCTCCGAATGCGTCACCGCCGAGCACATCAACTTCATGGCCCGCTTCGCCCGCGGCCTGATCTGCATGCCGATGACCCGCGAGCGCTGCGAGCTGCTCAAGCTGCCACTGATGGCGCCGCGCAACGGTTCCGGCTTCGGCACCAAGTTCACCGTCTCCATCGAGGCCGCCGAAGGCGTCACCACCGGCATCTCCGCCGCCGACCGCGCACGTACCGTGCAGGCGGCCGTGGCGCGCAATGCCGTGGCCGACGACATCGTCAGCCCTGGCCACATCTTCCCGCTGATGGCCCAGCCCGGTGGCGTGCTGGCCCGCGCCGGCCACACCGAAGCGGCCTGCGACCTGGCGCGCATGGGTGGTTTCGAGCCGAGCGGAGTGATCTGCGAGATCATGAACGACGACGGCACCATGGCCCGCCGGCCGGAGCTGGAAGTGTTCGCCGCCGAGCATGGCCTGAAAATCGGCACCATCGCCGACCTGATCCACTATCGCCTGATCCACGAGCGCACCGTCGAGCGCATCGCCGAACAGGCGCTGGACAGCGAGCTGGGGCATTTCACCCTGGTCACCTACCGCGACTCGGTGGAAGACACCGCGCACATGGCCCTGACCCTGGGCAAGGTTTGCGCCGAAGAGCCGACCCTGGTGCGCGTGCATAACATGGACCCGTTGCGTGACCTGTTCATGGTCAACCAGCCGGGGCGCTGGAGCCTGCGTGCGGCCATGAGCGAAGTGGCCAAGGCCGGCAGTGGCGTTGTGCTGCTGCTGGGCAACCCGCTCAGCGGTCCGGAGCTGCTGGCCCACCTCGGTCGCCAGCAGGCGCCGAGCCCGGCTACCTACAGCACCGTGGGGGCGGGTTCGCAGATCCTGCGTGACCTCGGCGTGCGCAAGATGCGCCTGATGAGCTCGCCGATGAAATTCAACGCGATATCCGGTTTCGACCTGGAAGTTGTAGAATACCTGCCCGCTGAATGATGGTCCGGGTCGAGCGCGCAGCGTGCCCGGCCCGATTCTTCGTTCTACATTGATACCTACGGGCCGCCAGCAGGCGTCCCGGCTCTTTATACAGACTGAGACTCGCCATGACCCTGAAGACCATCGAAGGTACCTTCATCGCCCCCAAAGGCCGCTACGCCCTGGTGGTCGGCCGCTTCAACAGCTTCGTCGTCGAAAGCCTGGTCAGTGGCGCAGTTGACGCCCTGGTTCGCCACGGTGTGAGCGAAAGCGACATCACCATCATCCGCGCCCCGGGTGCTTTCGAAATCCCGCTGGTCACCCAGAAAGTCGCCCAGCGTGGCGAATACGCCGCGATCATCGCCCTCGGCGCCGTGATCCGTGGTGGCACCCCGCACTTCGAATACGTCGCTGGCGAGTGCACCAAGGGCCTGGCCCAGGTGTCCATGGAATACGGCGTGCCGGTGTCCTTCGGCGTGCTGACCGTTGATTCCATCGAACAAGCCATCGAGCGTTCCGGCACCAAGGCCGGCAACAAGGGCGCTGAAGCTGCCCTGTCCGCTCTGGAAATGGTCAGTCTGCTGGCGCAGCTGGAGGCCAAGTGAGCCTTAACCACGACGACAGCCAGGACGCGCAACCCAAGGCCAAGGGCAAGATTGCCACGCGCCGGGTTGCCCGCAGCCTGGGCATGCAGGCCCTGTATCAGTGGCACATGGCCGGTCAGTCGCTGAACGAGATCGAAGCGCAGTTTCGCGTCGATAACGACTTCAGCGGCGTCGATGGCGGCTACTTCCACGAGATCCTCGTGGGCGTGGCCACCCAGAAGACCGAGATTGATGAGGCCATCACGCCGTGCCTGGATCGTCCGCTGGACGAGCTAGACCCGGTTGAACTGGCCATCCTGCGCCTGTCCACCTGGGAGCTGCGCAGCCGGGTCGACGTGCCCTATCGCGTGGTGATCAACGAAGGCATCGAGCTGGCCAAGGTGTTTGGCGCCACCGACGGACACAAGTTCGTCAACGGCGTGCTGGACAAGCTGGCGCCCACCCTGCGCGCCGCCGAAGTCAGCGCCCACAAGCGCTGAGGCCTTGGGCGAGTTCGAGCTTATCCGCCGCTTCTTCGCCGCCGCGCCCTGCGCGCAGGCGGCCGAAGGAGTCGCCCTGGGTATCGGCGACGACTGTGCCCTGCTGCAACTGCTCCCCGGCGAACAACTGGCGGTGTCCACCGACACCTTGGTCGCCGGCGTGCATTTCCCTAATTCCCCTGATCCTTTCCTGCTTGGCCAGCGTGCGCTGGCGGTGGCGGCCAGTGACCTGGCGGCCATGGGCGCTACTCCACTCGGTTTCACTCTGGCCATCACCTTGCCGCAGGCGGACGAAGCCTGGTTGCAAGGTTTTGCCCAGGGTTTGTCGCAGATGGCGCAGAACTGCGGCCTGGCGCTGGTCGGTGGCGATACCACCCGTGGCCCGCTGAGCCTGACCCTGACCGTCTTCGGGCGTGTGCCGGTCGGCCAGGCGCTGACCCGCAGCGGCGCGTGCCCTGGCGACTGGCTGTGTGTCGGCGGCGATCTGGGCGATGCTGCCGGCGCCTTGCCGCTGGTGCTCGGCCAGCGCGAAAGCAATGGGCCGGCGGCACGGCAGCTGCTGCAGCGTTACTGGGCGCCGCAGCCGCAACTGGCCCTCGGTCAATGGCTGCGTGGTCGTGCCACTGCGGCGCTGGATATTTCCGATGGCCTGCTGGCCGACTGCGGACACATCGCCGCGGCGTCGGGGCTTGCGCTGCAGATCGAGGCGCAGCGCGTGCCGTTATCACCGGCATTGCAGGAAATTGCCGGGGTGGCGGCGCGTGATTGTGCGCTGGCCGGTGGCGATGACTACCGACTGGCGTTTACTCTGCCGGCTGAACATTTGCCCGCCCTGCGTGCCCAATGGCCAGCGTGCGTGGTGATCGGCCAGGCGCTGGCCGGTGCGGGCGTGCAACTGCTGGATGCGGCGGGTGGTCTTGTCGACCCACCGCGTGCGGGCTATCAACATTTTGGGAGTGCGGGTGACTGAATCGGTAAAGGTGCCACCGCGGGTGTGGCGCAATCCCTGGCATTTCCTGGCCTTTGGCTTTGGCTCCGGGCTGATGCCCAAGGCGCCGGGTACCTGGGGCTCGCTGGTGGCCATCCCTTTCATTCCGCTGTGGCAGATGCTGCCGGATTGGGGCTACTGGTTGATGCTCGGTGTGACCATGCTGTTCGGCTTCTGGCTGTGCGGGCGGGTCGCCGAGGATATGCGCGTGCACGACCACGAAGGCATCGTCTGGGACGAGATGGTCGGCATGTGGATCACCCTGTGGCTGGTGCCCGAAGGTTGGCAGTGGCTGCTGCTAGGCTTTTTGGTGTTCCGCCTGTTCGACATCATCAAGCCCTGGCCGATCAGCTGGATCGACCG
>JBBNAI010000368.1:0-4296 GCA_037994305.1 Pseudomonas sp.
CCGGCACGCCATCGGCAAACACCTTGATTCCCGGCAGGGTCAGGTTGGGTACGCCCTGGAACTGCTCGCGCACCTGCTCGATGACATCGAGATCGGCCGGGCGGCTTTTCGGGTGCACCACCAGCAAGGCGGCAACGTGGGCATTCAGCTCGCCGCGCTCGGCCAGTTGCTTGTACACCGGCAGGATGCCGACCGACTTGGCCGTGGGCTTGAGGTCGAACAGCGCTTCACCCGGTGCACCGTTGGCCGCCGGGTCCATCCAGGCGGTGATGCCCAGTTGGTGGTTGTAACGCAGCGCGGCACGTCCGGCTTCCAGCAACTGAGCATCGCTGGCCGCCGGCATCTGCGCCATGGCCGGGTCGAGACCGGCGTCGGCGAGGAAGCCATTGGGCTGCAATTGTTCATCGTGACCGATGGTGTTGCGCGCCTCGCCCTGCAGCGCCGCCACTCGTGCCTGGTCGATGCCGGCACGTTTCAGCATGGCCCGGTTGGCCCAGCCGGTGTGGTGATCCCAGCCGATGAAGAAGATCGGCACTTGCGCCCACTCGCCCTGGTTGAAGCGCTTGTCGAACTCCGCCAGCTGGCTCCAGTAGGCCGATGGCATGCCGCCCACGCTGAGGATGTCGCCCTGCTTGGCCTTGCCATCGCGCAGGCGCCGCTCCAGCTCATCGAACGGCAGGAGCTGGCCCTCGGCGCTGGCCGACGCCAGTTCCAGGCCGCCAAAAATGGCGTGGGAGTGCGAGTCGATCAGCCCCGGCATCAGCACCTTGCCGCCGAGGTCGACCACCTGGGTGCCGGACTCCTTGAGCGCCAGCAGAGCACTGCTGGCGCCCACCTGCAGGACCTTGCCGTCACTCACCGCCAGCGCCTGCTGGAAGCCCTGGCCGGGCTCGCCGGTGAAGATTTTGCCGTTATGCAGGATCAGGTCCACGGCCGCCATGCTTTCCATCGAGGAAAAAGAAACTGCCATGGCGAGCAGCGCAGGAATCACCGGTTTCATCGCACACCCCTTTGTTTTTATCGAGTCAGGGCGGAGACTACCGATGCGCGGGCAATCGAAGAACGCCACAACCCGCACAACTCCTGTGCCTTCTAGGAACGAATGGATGGACAAGCTCAGCGCCCTCACCATGTTCGTCGCCACCGCCGAACACGGCAGTTTCAGCCGCGCCGCCGAGCACCTGGGCAAGACGCCCTCGGCGCTGACCAAGGCCGTCGCCCACCTGGAAGCCGAACTCGGCGCGCGCCTGTTGGTGCGCACCACACGGCGCATGGCCCTGACCGAAGCCGGGCAAATCTATCTGGAAGGTGCGCGCCAGGCCCTGGCCAACCTGCACCAGGCCGGCGAGGAAGTCGGCCAACTGCAGCACGAGCTGCGCGGCACCCTGCGCCTGATCGCCCCGCCGTCGTTCGGCCCGGCTTTTCTCGGTGAAGCGTGCCGGCGCTACATGCGCCGCCATCCGCAGGTGCATCTGGAGGTGGACCTGAGCGACACCTTCATTGACCTGATCGACGGCAGCTACGACCTCGCCCTGCGCGATGGGCCCACCGAGTTGCCCGGGCTGATCGCCCGCCCGCTGACCGAGAACCGCATACTGCTCTGCGCCAGCCCCGCCTACCTGCAGCGCAAACAGCTACCGGTGACCCCCGACAACCTCGCCGAACACGACTGGCTGATGTTCCGCCACCCGCTGCTCAACCGGCATTTCTGGTGGATGCGCCAGGGCGAGGAGCGCATCCGTTATGACCATCCGACCCCACGCCTGACCAGCGACAACTACGACTTCCTGCTCGCCTGCCTGCTCGACGGCCAGGGCCTGCAGGTTCTTCCGCGCTGGAGTGCCGCGCCCTACCTGGCGCGTGGCGAGCTGGTGCAACTGTTACCCGAATACTGGCTGGAGCCGGATGCCTTCGGCCCCTGGGTGCACCTGCTCTACCTCGCCCACCGCCGGCAGACACGCAAGGTGGTGGCCTTCATCGAATGCCTGGACGAATACCTCGCCGAACAGGGCCTGGCCTGGCGCCCATGAAAAAGCCCGCACAGGGCGGGCTTGTGGTGTGCACGACCGGCGCTCAGCGCAGCTGCTCGACCAGCCCGGCCACCACCGTCAGCACATCGCGCGCCAGGCGCTTGGAGCGTTCACCGTTCCACCCGGTGCGCGGGTTGGGCGTGAGGTTGTGGTCCTTGAACGGCATCTCCACGGTGAAGGCCAGGCAGTCATACGTCTGCCCGACCCAGTTGCAGGCCAGTGACAGGTTGGCCCGGCCCGGCAGGCTGCGTGGATAGCCGTGCTCGACCTGGAATTCGCCAATGGCCATCAACTGCTGGCGGAAGTTGTTTTCCAGGGCATCCAGACGCGGGCTGAAGCCCGGATTGCCTTCGCAGCCGGCAGTGAACACGTAAGGGATTTCCTCGTCGCCGTGGATATCGAGGAACAGGTCGACGCCAATCGCCGCCATCTGCTGCTGGACGAACAGCACCTCGGGGCTCTCCTGCGCACTCGGCGCCTGCCAGGCGCGGTTGAGGTCCTTGCCGGCAGCATTGGTGCGCAGGTTGCCGTGGAAGGCGCCGTCCGGGTTCATGTTCGGCACCAGGTACAGCTCGGCCTTGGTCAGCAGTTGCTGCAGCTCGGCATCGTCGTTGGCCAGGCGCTCGATCAGGCCTTCCATGTACCACTCGGCCATGTGCTCGCCCGGGTGCTGCTGGGCAATCAGCCACAGCTTGAGCGGTGCACTGGAACCGCGGCTGACGCGCAGCAACGGGATATCACGTCCCTGCACACTCTTGCCGCTGGCCAGCAACTCGACCCCTGGAATGCCCAGCGCCTTGTCGATCAGCTGCGCGTGCCGCGCGCGGCTGTAGGGCTCGAAGTAAGCGAACCAGGCCTGCGCCTGGCTGCTCTCCAGCTCGAAGTGCAGGCCGTCCTGGTCGAAGTGGGTCGGTACGCGGAACCAGTCCTGCTGGTCGTAGGAGGCCACCGCCTGGTAGCCGCTCCAGGCCCGGGCGTAGGACGACTGCGCGGCGTTGGTCAGGCTGAAGCCGTGACGCTGGCCAGGTTGCAGGCCTTCGGCCTTGAAGTGGAACCACTGGAAATGCGCGCTGGCGATGTCCGGGCGGATGGCCAGCAGCACCTGTTGCGGGTTGCTGGCGTCCAGCACCTGGATGTTGCCGCTGTCGAAGTCGCTGCGAATGTTCATGGGGCTCCCGCAAGACAGAGAAATACCGGCGAATTGAAGCGCGTTCACCGTGCCACGTCCACGCAGCGGACGACAGGCCACCATCAAATCCGCGGACTGCATGGGGCTGGATGATCTGAGTTGTGGGCTGATTGGCGCCGTCTGCGTGGGCGCAGACGGCGCCAGCCAAGGACGATGCCGCTGACGCTGATGGCCAGGCCGCCGAGGCTGAATACGATGACCAGCCCCTCACGCAGCAACGGGCGCTCCAGCAGCGGCAACCAGTCCCAGCTGTGCAGCAGGTTGAACAGCCAGCGCGAGACACGTTGGCGCTGGTCGAGCTGTTCGATCAGCGCACCGCTGTAGGGGTCGAGGTGCACCCAGGTGGCGGCGGGATCGGCGAAACGTGCGCGCAGCATGGGCAGGCGCTTGCGTTGGTGGCCGTACATGCTCTGCTCGGCTCGCGGGTAGTAGTAGGCGTCGTAGCGCTCCAGCCAGTCGAACTGCACGGCCACGCCCGGCAGCATGGCGCGCGCGGCCTGCTCCAGGGTGCTGGCTGGCAGTTGTGCAATCACCTCCGCGCCCTCGACAACGGCCAGGAGACGACTCTCGCCAGCGGCGTCGTAGGCCACCCGGTAGAGCTGGCCGCCGACCCTCTGCCAGTGCACTTCCCGCACCAGCAGGCCGGCCTGGCGGAACTGCGCCAGCGTTTCGGCCAGCGGCTGGCGATCAGTAGCGACGCTCAGATCACCGCCCCGATAAGCCGCCGGAGCCAGCGTCGATGAACTGGCAAACAGCTGCCAGGGGTTCATCGACATCAGCCCGCTGAAGATCCAGGCGATCAGCAGCAGCCCGAACAGCAGCCCGCCAATGTGATGCCAGCGCGCGAAGCCACCGGCATAAGGCGAGCGCGAGCCACTGCGATAGGGGTTGGCGAAACGCCAACGGAGCAGGCCGATGACCTGCCCGAGCAGCGCCATGAGGGTGGCGGACAGCGACAGGTAGATGACGATCTGCGCCCACCAGGGGCTGTCGCGCAAGGGATAGAGCCAATGCAGCCAGGCGCCCAGCCAGTTCCAGGCGCGCTCGTTGCGGCTGGCATCGCGCACCACCGCGCCG
>JBBNAI010000369.1:0-2491 GCA_037994305.1 Pseudomonas sp.
GGGCAGGCCCTTGCGCACCAGGTAGTCGGCGAGGTCGGTGGCGGTGGAGAAACCGCGCAGTGCCGCTTCACGCATGATCGCGTGCTTGGGCTTGATCGCCGGGACCATGTCGGCAAACGCGCGCAGGGAATCGCGCAGGGTGTCGGCGGCGTCGAACAGCGGTTCCTTGTCTTCCTGGTTGTCCTTGTTGTAGGCCAGCGGCTGGCCTTTCATCAGGGTCAGCAGGCCCATCAACGCGCCGAATACGCGACCGGTCTTGCCGCGCACCAGCTCGGGCACGTCCGGGTTCTTTTTCTGCGGCATGATCGAGGAGCCGGTGCAGAAACGATCCGGCAGGTCGATGAACTGGAACTGCGCGGAGGTCCACAGCACCAGCTCTTCGGAGAAACGCGACAAGTGCATCATCGCCAGCGAGGCGGCGGCGCAGAATTCGATGGCGAAGTCGCGGTCCGACACGCCGTCCAGCGAGTTGCCGCCCACTTGGTCGAAACCCAGCAGTTCGGCGGTGATTTCGCGGGCGATCGGGTAGGTGGTGCCAGCCAGCGCGGCCGAGCCAAGCGGCATGCGGTTGACCCGCTTGCGGCAGTCGACCAGGCGCTCGTAGTCGCGGCTGAGCATTTCGAACCAGGCCAGCAGGTGATGGCCGAAGGTCACCGGCTGGGCGGTCTGCAGGTGGGTGAAGCCGGGCATGATGGTGTCCGCTTCGGTTTCGGCCAGGCCGAGCAGTCCCTGCTGCAGGCGAGTGACTTCGGCAAGGATCAGGTCGATCTCGTCGCGCAGCCACAGGCGGATGTCGGTGGCCACCTGGTCGTTGCGGCTCCGTCCGGTGTGCAGCTTCTTGCCGGTCACGCCGATGCGGTCGGTGAGACGCGCCTCGATGTTCATGTGCACGTCTTCCAGGTCGACGCGCCAGTCGAACTGGCCCGCCTCGATTTCGCCCTGGATCTGCGTCAGGCCTGCGGCAATCGCATCGCGCTCTGCGTCGGTCAGCACGCCGACCTTGGCCAGCATGGTGGCGTGGGCGATGGAGCCCATGATGTCGTGGCGATACAGGCGTTTGTCGAACTCGACGGAGGCGGTGAAACGGGCGACGAAGGCGTCGACTGGCTCGCTGAAGCGGCCGCCCCAGGACTGGTTGGTCTTCTCGGTGCTCATGGCAGAACTCGCGGGAAAGGCAGGCGCGCGCCTGCGAAACGGACAAAGTGTGCCGATAATAACAGCGTTGCCAGTAAAACCGGCCACCTCTCGGGTCGACGGCAAATTGTCGCAAGGCTCACACTTTTACTGTTCAGACGACCCTTTTGCGGTGCTTTTCGCCCGATTGGAGCGCTCTGGCTTGCTGGTTGCGGGGCGCACAAGGAAACTGTCCGGATGCGTATCGAATGGTTCAACAAGGGGCGCCTGCTGGCCCCCAGCGAAGATTTCTTCCTGCCGGAACTGTGCCTGCCCGAGGCGCTGCTGAGCATGGTGCTGCTGGCCGAGTTGCTGGTGCTGGTGCTGGTGCTGGCCGAACCCATGCAGCCTGGGTTCAACTGGGTGCGTCTGGCGCTGACCTCGTTGTTCGTGCAGTGGATCGTGCTGCTGTCCGCCGCCGTGCTCTGCCGCCTGCGCCCGCTGCTGGCACGCTTGCGCGCGGCGCTGGCGGGTAGCCTGTGTTGCGCCCTGGTGGTCGGCCTGACCCTGGGCTGCACCGTGGTTGCCGATTACTACGACCTGGGCGGACCGTTGCCGCGCGATGGTGAAGTCAACCTGTACCTGCGCCATGCGCTGATCAGCCTGATCATGTCGGCCCTGCTGCTGCGTTATTTCTACCTGCAGAGCGAGTCGCGGCGCCAGCAGCAAGCCGAGCTCAAGGCGCGCATCGAATCGCTGCAGGCGCGGATTCGCCCGCATTTCCTGTTCAACAGCCTGAACAGCATCGCCAGCCTGGTGGTGGTCGATCCACAGAAGGCCGAGATGGCCGTGCTCGATCTCTCCGATCTGTTTCGCGCCAGCCTGGCCAAGCCCGGCACGCTGGTGCCCTGGCGGGAAGAGCTGGCATTGGCTAAACGATATCTATCGATTGAGCAATATCGTCTCGGCGAGCGACTACAGTTGGATTGGCAGGTGGACGAAGTACCGGATGATTTGCCGATTCCGCAACTGACTTTGCAGCCGCTGCTGGAGAACGCCCTGATCTATGGCATCCAGCCGCGCATTGAAGGCGGGTTGGTGCGGGTCGAGGCGCAGTATGCAGACGGGGTGTTCCAGCTTTGTGTGAGCAACCCCTATGAGGCGGGTGCCGAGCAGCAGCCGTCGCGCGGTACCCATCAGGCATTGGTGAACATAGACGCACGTCTGGCGGCACTTTTTGGGCCGCGAGCTAGTCTCAGCGTGGATCGCCGTGACGGGCGCCACTTCACCTGTCTACGCTATCCTTGTGCGAGACTCACGCAGGAAGCCAGAGCAATATGAATGTGCTGATCGTCGATGACGAACCCCTTGCCCGCGA
>JBBNAI010000370.1:0-34170 GCA_037994305.1 Pseudomonas sp.
CCACCACAGGCGGTCAGCAGGAGACAGCAGCACAGCAGGGCTTTCACTTTCATGGCGGGACGAACACTTCGCAGGGCGAAAAGGGCGGCCAGTATCGCCGCTCACCCAGCCTCGACCAAGTAGCGCATTGTCGCACCAGCCACCTGGGCGACGACTGTCAGTCCTTGAACTGGTCGCGGATGTAGGTGATCTCGGTCTTGCCGTGCGGTGCGGGCTGGCCGTGTTCGTCGACGTTGACGAAGACCATGCGCTCCACGGTGAGGATGCTCTTGCGGGTGATCTTGTTGCGCACTTCGCAGCGCATGGTCAGCGAGGTACGGCCAAACTCGGTAGCAGTGATGCCCAGTTCGATGATGTCGCTCTGCCGCGCCGAGCTGACGAAATTGATCTCGGAAATCAGCTTGGTCACTACCCGCTGGCTGCCCAGCTGGATGATGGCGTAGATCGCCGCCTCTTCGTCGATCCATTTCAGCAGGCTGCCGCCGAACAAGGTGCCATTGGGATTGAGGTCTTCGGGTTTTACCCATTTGCGCGTGTGGAAGTTCATCGCCACTCCTGTCTATTCAGTCAGTTTCGGCCGCTATCCTCGCAGTGCCGCCAACCCACTGTCACGGCAAGGCTCTCAATGAGCCCGATAGGACGACTACTCAGGCGACGGAAAGCCTTGGGCTTGCCGACGTGGCTGGCTATAATCCGCGGGCTTCACGCGACCGGCTCAGCCCGGTCGCTCCCGCCACCTGTCCGAGGGGCGCTGCAGCAGGACCACTCCATTGTCGAGCGGGACCTGTCAGGCTCGGATGGGGCGTTAACCATACGCATCAACGGCGCCCATTCGCAGACAACGAATGGAGTGCTATTGCATGTCTTTTAACGATTTCAAAGTCGCCGACATTTCCCTGGCCGATTGGGGCCGCAAAGAGCTGATCATCGCCGAGTCGGAAATGCCGGCCCTGATGGGTCTGCGCCGCAAGTACGCCGGCGAGCAACCGCTGAAAGGCGCGAAGATCATCGGCTGCATCCACATGACCATCCAGACCGGCGTACTGATCGAGACCCTGATCGCGCTGGGCGCCGAAGTGCGCTGGTCCTCGTGCAACATCTTCTCCACCCAGGACCAGGCCGCTGCCGCCATCGCCGCCGCCGGTATCCCGGTGTTCGCCTGGAAAGGCGAAACTGAAGAAGAGTACGAGTGGTGCATCGAGCAGACCATCCTCGAGAACGGCAAGCCGTGGGACGCCAACATGATCCTCGACGACGGCGGCGACCTGACCCAGATCATCCACGAGCGCTACCCGGCGATGCTGGAGAAGATCCACGGCATCACCGAAGAGACCACCACCGGTGTGCACCGCCTGCTCGACATGCTCAAGGCCGGCACCCTGAAAGTCCCGGCGATCAACGTCAACGACGCGGTCACCAAGAGCAAAAACGATAACAAGTACGGCTGCCGTCACAGCCTCAACGACGCCATCAAGCGCGGCACCGACCACCTGCTGTCGGGCAAGCAGGCGCTGGTCATCGGCTACGGTGACGTGGGCAAGGGCTCGGCCCAGTCGCTGCGTCAGGAAGGCATGATCGTCAAGGTTTCCGAGATCGACCCGATCTGCGCCATGCAGGCTTGCATGGACGGCTTCGAACTCGTTTCGCCGTACAACAACGGTATCAACGACGGTAGCGACGCCAGCATCGACAAAGCCCTGCTGGGCAAGATCGACCTGATCGTCACCACCACCGGCAACGCCAACGTGTGTGACGCCGGCATGCTCAAGGCCCTGAAACAGCGCGCCGTGGTGTGCAACATCGGTCACTTCGACAACGAGATCGACACCGCCTTCATGCGCAAGAACTGGGCCTGGGAAGAGGTCAAGCCGCAGGTGCACAAGATCCACCGCACCGGCGCCGGCAGCTTCGACCCGCGCAACGACGACTACCTGATCCTGCTGGCCGAAGGCCGCCTGGTGAACCTGGGCAACGCCACTGGCCACCCGAGCCGGATCATGGACGGCTCCTTCGCCAACCAGGTACTGGCGCAGATCTTCCTGTTCGAGCAGAAGTTCGCCACCCTGTCGGCCGACGCCAAGGCCGCCCGCCTGACCGTGGAAGTGCTGCCGAAGAAGCTCGACGAAGAAGTGGCCCTGGAAATGGTCAAGGGCTTCGGCGGCGTGGTCACCCAGCTGACCACCAAGCAGGCCGAGTACATCGGTGTGAGCGTGGAAGGCCCGTTCAAGCCGGAAACCTACCGCTACTAATCGAAGCTGCAAGCCACAGGCTGCAGGCGCCCCGTGCGCCTGCAGCCTGCTGCTAAAGGGAATCTTCCATGTCTCAAGAACGCCGTTACAGCTTCGAGTTCTTCCCGACGAAGACCGAAGCCGGGCATGAAAAGCTGATGACGGTCGCCCGTCAGCTGGCGACCTACAACCCCGATTTCTTCTCCTGCACCTACGGTGCCGGTGGCTCCACCCGCGATCGCACCCTCAACACCGTGCTGCAACTGGACGGTGACGTGAAAGTGCCGACCGCGCCGCACCTGTCCTGCGTCGGTGACAGCAAGGACGACCTGCGCAGCCTGCTGCAGCAGTACCAGAGCTCCGGGATCAAACGCATCGTTGCCCTGCGCGGCGACCTGCCGTCCGGCATGGGCATGGCCAGCGGCGAGATGCGCTACGCCAATGAACTGGTGGAATTCATCCGCAGCGAAACCGGTGATCACTTCCATATCGAAGTCGCCGCCTACCCGGAAGTCCATCCGCAGGCACGCAACTTCGAGGATGACCTGGCCAACTTCGTGCGCAAGGCCAAGGCCGGCGCCGACAGCGCCATCACCCAGTACTTCTTCAGCGCCGACTGCTACTTCTACTTCGTCGAGCGCGTGCGCAAGCTGGGCGTCGACATCCCGATCGTGCCGGGCATCATGCCGATCACCAACTACAGCAAGCTGGCGCGCTTCTCAGATGCCTGTGGCGCGGAGATTCCGCGCTGGATTCGCAAGCAGCTGGAAGCCTATGGCGACGACCTGCAGAGCATCCAGGCCTATGGCGAGCAAGTGGTCAGCGAGATGTGCGAACGCCTGCTGCAAGGCGGCGCACCCGGGCTGCACTTCTACACGCTGAACCAGGCCGAGCCGAGCCTGGCCATCTGGAACAACCTCAAGCTGCCACGCTGACCCGTATCGACCGGCTGCGCGTCGACCAGGCTGTGTTGCAAGCAGGTTCGGAATGCTCATTTACTCTTCGTAAACTGCGCTTCCTCACCTACTTGCGCCTTGCCTGGTCTTAGCTCGCGCGGTCGAGGCTGGAGGTTTATGAAAGCCGGGCATGCCCGGCTTTTTCTTGCCCGAGGGTATCCCCCGCCTGTAGGAGCCCAAGTCCGCGCGAATGGCCGCCATTCAGCCGATGAATGTTCGACCAACAGACTACTTTGCAGCGCCTCTGGAAATCCGTAATCTGGCCATATGCCAGTATTCCAGCGCCAGATAATCGCCACCCTGCTTTTGTGCAGCCTTGCCTTCGCGGCACGGGCGCAATCGCTGCGCATTGTCACCGAGGCCTGGGCACCTTACGTATACGAGCAAGGCGGCCAGCCCGCCGGGCTGGACTACGAAATCACCCGTGAAGTCCTGCGCCGCCTGAACGTCAACGTGCAGTGGCAATTCATGCCCTGGAAGCGCTGCCTGCTGGAGTTCGAGCGGGGCAATGCCGACGCCATCCTCGACATCTTCCACCTACCCGAACGCGAGCCGCACATGCTGTTCGTCAAGGAACCGCTGTCCGAGGTGCAATTCGTACTGTTCTACGCGCGCAACCGGCCCTACCCCTATCAGCGCCTGGAAGACCTGCGCGACCTGCTGATCGGCACCTCGCCCGGCTACTGGTACAACGACACCGCGTTCCGCAACTCCAAACTGTTCAGCCGCGAAGATGCGCCCAGCCACGAGGCCAACCTCGGCAAGCTGGTGCGCAACCGCGTCGACCTGGTGGTCAACGACCGTCGCGCCGGCCTGTATCTGGCTTCCCAGCTCGGCCTCGCGCGCCAGGTCGATTACAACCGCACACCATTGGGCAGCGACCGCCTGTACCTGGCCCTGCGCCGCGACCCAAGCCTGGAGGCACTGGCCACAGCCTTCGCCAGCGAACTGCGCCGCTATAAACAGGAAGACGCCTACCGCCGCCTGCAGGCCCGTTACAGCGAAACACTGGCCGCGCCCATCGCCGCCAGCGAGCACTGAACCAGCCGACGGGCAGGTAGCTGCGCAAGCGCGCGGCTCTGTTATACTCCGGGCTCCCGCCAGGCTTACGCCCGGACGCTCGGCAACCCATCGCCCAGCAGGACCGGACGGGATCGCTCCCTTGAGAGCGATTTGAACCAGGCAATTTCCCCATCGGGCTTTCGCCCAATACAGACAGGATGACTCATGTCCTTTGTTTCCCTCGGTCTCTCCGAGGCATTGGCCGGTGCCGTTGAAGCCGCCGGCTACGCCCAGCCCACACCTGTGCAACAGCGGGCCATTCCCGCCGTGTTGCAAGGTCGCGACCTGATGGTTGCAGCCCAGACGGGCACTGGTAAAACCGGCGGCTTCGCCCTCCCGGTCCTCGAACGCCTGTTCCCCGGCGGCCATCCGGACAAGTCGCACCGCCATGGCCCACGCCAGCCGCGCGTACTGGTCCTGACGCCGACCCGCGAACTGGCTGCGCAAGTCCACGACAGTTTCAAGGTCTATGCCCGCGATCTGCCGCTGGTCAGTACCTGCATCTTCGGCGGTGTCGGCATGAACCCGCAGGTGCAGGCCATGGCCAAGGGCGTCGACGTCCTGGTTGCCTGCCCTGGTCGCCTGCTCGACCTGGCTAACCAGAAAGCCATCGACCTGTCCCACGTCGAGATCCTGGTGCTCGACGAAGCCGACCGCATGCTCGACATGGGTTTCATCCATGACGTGAAGAAAGTCCTCGCCAAGCTCCCGGCGCAACGGCAGAACCTGCTGTTCTCGGCGACCTTCTCCAAGGACATCACCGACCTCGCCGGCAAGCTGCTGCACAACCCCGAGCGCATCGAAGTCACCCCGCCGAACACCACGGTGGAGCGTATCGAGCAGCGTGTGTTCCGCCTGCAGGCCAGCCACAAGCGTGCCCTGCTCGCCCACCTGATCACTCAGGGTGCGTGGGAACAGGTGCTGGTGTTCACCCGCACCAAGCACGGCGCCAACCGCCTGGCCGAGTACCTGGACAAACACGGCCTGCCGGCTGTGGCGATCCACGGCAACAAGAGCCAGAACGCCCGCACCAAGGCCCTGGCCGACTTCAAGGCCAACCAGGTGCGCATCCTGGTCGCTACCGATATCGCCGCCCGCGGCCTGGATATCGACCAGCTGCCGCACGTGGTCAACTTCGAGCTGCCCAACGTCGAGGAAGACTACGTTCACCGCATCGGCCGTACCGGTCGTGCCGGGCGCAGTGGCGAGGCGATCTCGCTGGTGGCGCCGGATGAAGAGAAGCTGCTCAAGGGCATCGAACGGATGACCAAGCAGAAGATCGCCGACGGCGACACCCTGGGTTTCGACCCGTCCAGTGTCGAAGTCGAGAAGCCGGAAGTCCGTGGTCCGCGCCCCGAGCGTCAACCACGCGCCGATCGCCCGCAGCGCGAGCGCAGCAACAGCGAAGCCAGCGGCAGCGCCGAAGACAAGGCCAAGCGTTCGCGCAACCGCCGTGGCAAAGGCAAGGGTGAAGGCCAGGCGCAACCCCAGGCCGCCACCGGCGAGCAGCAAGCCCGCCAGCCGCGCGAGCCCCGTGAACAGCGCGCAGCCCGCCCGCAAGCAGTGACTCCACCGCCGGAGCGCGATCCAGAAGCCTTCCTCGATGACGAGTTCGACAACTTCGGCAACCGCGCCGACTACGTCAGCCCCAACCCGCCGAAAGCACCGGGGCGCAACCCGCGTCGTCCGGGCCAAGGTCAGGGCCAAGGTACCGGCGGCCAGGGTCGCAGCCAGGGCCAGGGCGCACGCCAAGGCGGCGCAGGTGGCGGCCAAGGCGGGCAGAAAGGCAAACCCGCCGGTGGCGGTGGTCAACGTCAGGGCGGCCAAGGCCGCAGTGGCGGTGGTCAGGGTCGTAGCAACGGTGGCGGTCGTCGTGACGACTCCCAGCGTGGCGAGCGCCAGGAACCTGCCGTGCAGGATTCCCGCACCAGCAAGCAGCCGCTGATCATCCGCAAGGGTGAGCGCCTGCCCACTGCCGAGCAGCTGGACAGCCTGTCCAGCAGCCGCCCGCGCGGTGAAAAGCCGGCACTGCTGAGCCGCAAGCAAGACTAAGGCGCCACGCGCCTCAGGTGCCACGGATGGCACCCACAAAAAAGCCGGCAGATTAGCCGGCTTTTTTGTGCCTGAGCGAATCGCTCAGAACCCGTCGATTATTGGCGAACGCCTTCAACCGAGATGATCAGCTCCACTTCCTGGGAGGCCGGGCCGAGGTCTTTCTGGATGTCGAAGTCCTTCAGCTTCAGCGTGGTGCTGCCCTCGAAGCCGGCACGGTAGCCGCCCCACGGGTCGCTGCCTTCGCCGAGGAACTTGGCGGCGATCACCACCGGCTTGGTCACGCCGTTGAGGGTCAGGTTGCCGGTGATGTCGGCAGTACCGTCACCGGTAGACTTCACCGAGGTCGATGCGAAGGTCGCGGTCGGGTTCTTGGCCACGTTGAGGAAGTCGCCGCTGCGCAGGTGCTTGTCGCGCTCGGCATGGTTGGAGTCAACGCTCGCGGTGTTGATGGTGACATTGACCTTGCTCGCTTCCGGCGCCTTGGCGTCGAAGCTGAAGCTGCCGTCGAAGTCCTTGAAGCTGCCGTACAGCCAGCTGTAGCCGAGGTGGCTGATCTTGAAGGTGACGAAGGCGTGCTGGCCCTCTTTGTCGATGGCGTAGTCAGCCGCCATGGCCTGGCCAGCGAAGAGTGCGGCGCCCAGGGTCAGGGCAGCGAAGGTTTTCTTGAGCATTTGAAGTCTCCTTGTGGGTTACTTGCCGGTGCGACCGAACATGCGCACCAGGGTGGCGTCACGGTCTATGAAATGGTGTTTGAGGGCCGCCAGGGCATGCAGACCGGCGAAGATCACCAGCCCCCAGGCGAGGTATTCGTGGATCAGACCGGCGACGTCGGCCTGGTCGGGAATGCTGGTCAGGGTCGCCGGTACCTCGAACAGGCCGAACACGCTGATGCCGCGGGCATCGGCAGTGGAAATCAGGTAGCCACTGGTCATCAGGGCGAACAGGCCGAGGTAGAGCAGCGCATGACCGGCCTTGGAGGCCAGGCGGGTGAACTGGCCGTGGTTGGCCGGGGCGCCTGGCGGCGGGCTGAGGAAGCGCCAGAGCAGGCGCGCGAGCATCAGGGCGAACAGGGTGATGCCGATGCTTTTGTGCAGGTCCGGCGCGGTGCGGTACCAGCTGCTGTAGTAGTCCAGCCCGCGCATCCACAGACCGAGGCCGAACAGGCCGAACACCGCCAGGGCGGCGACCCAGTGCAGCAGGATGCTGACCAGGCCGTAACGGGAGCTAGAGTTGCGCCACTGCATTGCGAGACTTCCGTGAAAAGCGATGGGCCAAGCCTAGCGGCAAACGCATCGAATTAAAGCGGAAAATTTCGCTTCGAAATATCGAGTAAACAGATACGTCAGCGAGCGACGCCGTACTCAGCCACGCCGCAAAGGTGAAGCTGCGTCAGCGCAGAGCGGGCCCAACCCGCGCACCGGCTGACCCAGCCCCGCACCAGAAAATCAGTCGAACAGCTTGGAGAAGAATCCTGGCTTGCCGCCCTTGGCCTCGTCCTTGTCAGCGGCCACCGCCTTGGCTGCCGGTTTTGCCGGCTCCAGGCTCTTGCCGGCGAACAGGTCGACGGCCTGGCCGGCGGCACGCTGGCCGCTGCGCAGGGCGCCTTCGAGGGTGCCGGGATAGAGCGCATCGGTATGCTCGCCAGCGAACAACACGCGGCCCAGCGGCTTTTCCCACAGGCGCCAGTACTGGCTGATCTCGCCCGGGCCATAGGCCAGGTATGCACCACCGACCAACGCGTCCTTGCCGTAGCGACGCAGCTCGTAACCCTGGAACTGCTCGCGCGCGCCCGGGTAGAAGGTGTCGAAACGGATCAGCACTTGATCGACCATCTGCCGATCGCCGAAGGCGCTCATCAAGCGCGCATTGTCACCAGAGAGGTTAATCAGCAGGTTGGCCCCGCCCTTCAGCGCCGGCTCGACCCACAGCACACCCAGGCCCTTGTCGCTGAAGATCTCACCGGACAGGCGCGCCTTGCCCCACACCGGCTTCTTGAACTTGAGCAGCATCTGGTCGCGCCAGCCGTAGTTGATGTCTTTCAGCGCCTTGTTCTGCAGGGTCGTGAGCGACGGCGTCAGGTTGATCTTGCCGAGCGCCGGCAGCGGCACGGCAAGCACCACGTAATCGGCGCTGTAGCCGGTGGCGCCGACCTTGACGGTGACCTTGTCCTGCTCCTGAACGATGGCCGACACCCAGGCATTGGTCTTCACCAGCTTCAGCTGTTTGCCCAGGGCCTGGGCCAGGACCTGGCTGCCGCCGGGCAAGCGTGCGGCGCGCATTTCGCTGTCCGGCAGACCGCGATAGACCCGCGCCTGCTGCGCCAGGTAGAGCAGCGACAGACGCGACGGCTCGTCGTAGCGCGAACGAATGCGCTGGTCGACCAGGGCGCGCGCTGTCGGCGGCAGGGCCAGCTTGTCCAGCCAGCGCGCGGCGGTCATCGCATCGAGACTCTTGAGGGTATGGCTGGTCAGCGGATTGAGCGGATCGACGACGGACGCGGCGAGGTCATCCAGGCTCTTGTCGAAGCGGGTCAGGGCCTCGGCAGTGCTCGGCGAGGACTTGGCCAGCTCGGCCTGCGACTGGTAGCGACCATCGATCAGGTAGCCGGGGGTGCGTACATACTCCGGGGCCGGCAGGGCCTTGAGCTTGAAGCGCTCGAGGTAGGCATGCAGGGTCGGCTGCAGCTTGGCGCTGCCGATCCATTCGCTGGTAGCCAGGCCGGAACGCCCGCCGATGCTCGGCTTGGCTTCCAGCACGGTGACCTGCCAGCCTTTGTCCTGCAGTTCGACGGCGGCGGTCAAACCGGCCAGGCCGCCCCCTACCACGATCGCCGTGGGTTGCTTGTCCTTGCCCAGCGCCGTGCTGCCAAAGAGAGCCAATACCACCAGCGCAGATGCGCGCAACCAGACTGCAGACATCGGAAATACCCCAGGAACGAAACTGGCGCGCAGGATACGTGAGGGCCAAGGCAGCGGCCAGGCGAATCCGCCGAACTGATCGGCCAATCACGCGAGCCAGGCAAACCGCTTCTGGTAGGCTTGCCGTCCACCGATGAAGGAGACCTCACGATGAGCCTGAATGCCCAGTGGATGCAGCGCGACCTGGCCGTGCTGTGGCACCCCTGCACGCAGATGAAGGACCACGAACGCCTGCCGCTGATCCCGATCAAGCGAGGCGACGGCGTATGGCTGGAGGACTTCGACGGCAAGCGCTACCTGGATGCGGTCAGCTCCTGGTGGGTCAACGTGTTCGGCCACCGCAACCCACGGATCAGCCAGCGCATCCGCGACCAGCTGGACAACCTCGAACACGTGATGCTCGCCGGCTTCACCCATGAACCGGTGATTGAACTCTCCGAACGCCTGGTGCGGATCACTCCGCCGGGCCTGGACAAGGTGTTCTACGCCGACAACGGCTCCTCGGGCATCGAGGTGGCGCTGAAGATGAGCCACCACTACTGGCTCAATTGCGACCAGCCCGGCAAGAAACGCTTCATCACCCTGACCAACAGCTACCACGGCGAGACGGTGGCGGCGATGTCGGTGGGCGACGTGGCGCTGTTCACCGACACCTACAAGGCCCTGCTGCTCGACACCATCAAGGTGCCGAGCCCGGATTGCTACCTGCGCCCCGAGGGCATGGGCTGGGAAGAGCATTCACGGAATATGTTCGCCGCCATGGAGCAGACCCTGGCCGAGCATGCTCATGAAGTCGCCGCAGTGATCGTCGAGCCGCTGATCCAGGGCGCCGGCGGCATGCGCATGTACCACCCGGTGTACCTCACGCTGCTGCGCGAGGCCTGCGACCGCTATGGCGTGCACCTGATCCACGACGAGATCGCCGTCGGCTTCGGCCGTACCGGCACCCTGTTCGCCTGCGAGCAGGCCGGCATCACCCCGGACTTCCTGGTGCTGTCCAAGGCGCTCACCGGCGGCTACCTGCCGATGGCCGCCGTGCTCACCACCAACCAGGTGTACGGCGCCTTCTACGACGACTACGCGACCCTGCGCGCCTTCCTCCACTCGCACACCTACACCGGCAACCCGCTGGCCTGCGCTGCCGCGCTGGCAACCCTGGACATCTTCGAGCAAGACAACGTGATCGAGGCCAACAAGGCCCTCAGCGCGCGCATGGCCAGCGCCACAGCGCACCTGGCCGACCACCCGCATGTCGCCGAGGTACGCCAGACCGGTATGGCCCTGGCCATCGAGATGGTCCAGGACAAGGCGAGCAAGACCGCCTACCCCTGGCAGCAACGCCGTGGCCTGCAGGTCTACCAGCACGCCCTGGAGCGCGGCGCCCTGCTGCGTCCGCTGGGCAGTGTGGTGTACTTCCTGCCGCCGTACGTGATCACCCCGGAGCAGATCGACTTCCTCGCCGAGGTAGCTAGCGAAGGTATCGATATCGCTACCCGCGAGTCGGTCAGCGTGGCGGTGGCCAGCGACCTCTACCCCAACCACCGCGATCCGGGCTGATCGTTGGTGATGGTTCCCACGCTGGAGCGTGGGAACCATCGAACCTTCGACCAACGCAGGGTGGATGACGCCTAGCTCATCCACCGCGGTGCCTGATTGGTGGACGGGTAGAGCGTCTTCCACCCTACTGACTCGGCCTTCCCCCGGCGGCTAGAATGCGCGCCTCGACCCCAGGTTCTTGCCCCATGCGCCTATCCCGCTTCTTCATCGACGCCCCGCTCTCCCTCGGCCAGCACGAGCTGCCGGAAACCCAGGCGCACTACATCGGCCGCGTGCTGCGCCATGCAGTGGGCGATGCCGTGCAATTGTTCGATGGCAGCGGCCAGGAATACCTCGGCGAGCTGATCGAAGTGGGCAAGAAGAACGTGCGCGTGGAGCTGCGCGAACAGTTCGCCGGTCAGGTCGAGTCGCCACTGCAGGTCCACCTGGGCCAGGGCCTGTCGCGTGGCGAACGCATGGACTGGGCGATCCAGAAAGCCACCGAGCTGGGCGCTGCGCAGATCACCCCGATCGTCTCCGAGCGCTGCGAAGTGCGCCTCAAGGACGAGCGCGCCGACAAACGCCTGGCTCACTGGCGCCAAGTGGCGATCAGCGCCTGCGAGCAGTGCGGGCGTTCAGTGCTGCCGGTTATCCACTCGCCGGTGTTGCTGGCCGACTGGCTGAAACAGAGCGATGCCGAACTCAAGCTGGTCCTGCACCCGGTTGCCGAGCCGCTGGCCAGTCACGCCAAGCCCGCCACCCTGGCCTTTCTGATCGGCCCGGAAGGCGGTCTCAGCGACAGCGAAGTGGAGCAGGCCAAGGCCGCCGGCTTCCACGCCGCCCGACTCGGCCCGCGCGTGCTGCGCACCGAGACTGCGCCGGTGGTGGCGCTGAGCGTGGCCCAGCAGTTATGGGGCGACTTCTAACCGCGCTTACGCTTAGAGGCCGCGTAGAGCCAGGCCGGCCAGCACGAACAACAGCACGCCACAGATGGCATGGCTGACCCGGTGCCAAACGGGCGCCGCCGCCCGGCGCAACCATTCCACCAGCCCCGCACTGATGAAGCAGCAGAGCAGCGACGCCAGCATGAAGCCGGCGAAGAACACCAGCGCCTGCGCCTGGCTCGGTACGCCATCGACTATCCCGGCCAGCGCGCTACCCAGCGCGCCCCAGTACACCAGGTTCTTCGGGTTCGACAGCGAAATCGCCGCACCAGCGAAGAACGCCCCGCGCCCGGCCTGTTCTGGCAGCGCTTCCAGCGGCTGCGCCTGGCGCCGCGCATCGGCCAGGCTCTGCCAACCCAGCCAGGCCAGGTAAGCGGCACAGGCCAACGTCAATGGCACCCGCACCGCTTCATGGCTGAGCAGCAACGCCAGGCCGGTGAGGCCGATCAGGGCCCACAGGGCGTCACCGATCAGCGAACCGAACTGCACCAGCAGCGCCGGGCGGAAACCATGGTTGAGACCGCGGCGCAGGGTTTCCGCCAACACCGCACCGGGCGACAGGCAAAAGGCGAAACCGAACAGCAGGGCAGCGAAGAAGACGGCGAACATCGAAGAGCACTCCAGCGGGCAAGGCGCTCAGTGTCGTGGATCGCTGGCGGGAAATCTTGAACCGGATTGCCAATCAGCCACGCACGGCGCGCTGGAACTGACCAGGCGGCAGGCCGTAGGCCGCGCGGAAATGCCGGTTGAGGTGGCTCTGGTCGGCAAAACCCAGCGCATGAGCCACCTCGCCCGCCGCCAGGCCCTGGCGCAACAGGCCTTGTGCCCGGCGAGTGCGCAACTGCATGGCCCATTGTCGTGGGCTGAGCCCGGTGCGCTGCTTGAAGGCGCGCAACAGGTGGAATTTCGACAAACCAACACTGGCGGCCATCTGCTCCAGGCTTGGCGCATGCTGCAGATCCGCCGCCAACAGCTCCTGCAGGCGAGCGACCGGGCCGCGACCCACGTCGCACAGCGGCTCCAGGCGCACCCCAGCGCCGCTGGCCACCTGGCCAAGCAGCAGGGTCACTTGCTCCTCGCCTCGCTCGATCAGCAGGCCGTCGTCGCTCAGGCAATGCTCCACCGCCTGAGCCAGTGCCCCGGCCAGCAGCGAGTCCTGCTGCAACGGCCGCTGGAACAGCAACTCATCACAGCCCAGGCTGGCGGCCAGTTGGGTAACGGGGACATACAGGCTGACATAGCGCCAGGGCTGGCCCTCCCGCGCGCCACCGCCCTGGATCTCACCGGGGTTGTAGGTGGTGATGGCACCCGCAGCAGCGCAGAAGGTACGCCCGTCCAGCCACACCTGCTCCTCGCCGAGCAGGTTGGCGCCGATGACGAATTCATCGTGGCTGTGTTTGTCGAAGTGCTGGCCGCTGGCCTGGGTGCTGCAGACTTCCAGCCCACCGATGCGCGCCAGGCGCATCCGTTCAGGCGGGGTCATTTCAGATCAGGCCGGCGTCGGCCAGCTTCTGTTCCAGGCCGACCAGATCGGGGATCTTGACCACGGCTTCGCCCAGTTGCACCGCGCCCAGCTCCAGCGGCGCCAGCGGCTCGCTGGACGGTGCGAGGTGTGCATCGACCTTCAGCGAGCGCGGAATACCCTGCACCAGCAGGGCGAGGAACTTGACCTGGTCACGCCCGCCCAGGGCGTTAATCACCGCCACCCGCGCGCCCGGGCCGATCAGCGGCTGGCCATCGGAGGCCGCCTCGAACGACAGCAGCGGCAGTTGCAGGTTGCGCCAGGCCACCTGGCCAAGGAACCAGGCCGGCAGACCAGCAGTGACTTGCGGCGGGCGATAGGGAATCAGCTCCGCCACCGCCACGTTGGGCAGCATCAGGGTGCGATCCGTCAGCGGCACCAGCAGGGCGGTAATGGTGTTGGGGGCGTTAGTTGCGACTTGGCTCATGGAGCGATCCTTTACTAGGCGTCAACGCACTGCGCGGCCAGATGATTGACCAGGGCTTCGGCCAGCTCGCGCGGGTCGCCGCTGAAGACGCTGTAACCGCCCTCGCGCAGACTGTCCGGCATGCTCGGGCAGGCGCAGCTGTCGCCTCGCTGGGTCCAGATCAGGCCACCCTGACGGCGTACATAGGCTGCTGCAGCGCTGCCATCGCTGCCCATGCCGCTGAAGGCGATGACCCCGCAATGGGCGCCGAACTGCTGCGCCAGGTTGAGCATCATCTGGTCGATGGACGGGCTGTAGGGCTCCGGCCAGCCGCGATCCGCCACCTGCATGGCGCCGTTCTCGGCGAACCCCAGCTCATGGCTGATCGGCACCACCACCACTTCGCCGCAACGCAGCGTATCGCCATGGCGTACCGGATTGACGTGCCACTGGCTGTGCCGGCCAACGGCCTGCGGCAGCGCGGTTTCGAAGGCGGCGTCGATATGCTGGGCATAGACGAATGCCACCGGCAGGCCACCCGGCAAGGCATCGAGGAAGGCCTTTACCGCCGCCGGACCGCCCAGCGAGGCAGCCAGCAGCCACACCTGCTTGGCGGCTTCACCCGCCACCAGCGGCGTATCGGCCAGCGCGGCCGGCAATTCCAGGCGACCGGGGCGCTGCGCTTCGGCAAGCAAGGCTTCCAGGCTCGGGCCAACGGCCTGCGCCGGGTCACCGATCAGGCGCTTGAGCTTGCTGAACAGGCTGCGCTCCCAGCGCGGATAATTTTCCGAATGACGCTCCGGGGCGTGCCCCTCGCCGAACAGCACCGGCGCAGTGGAGCGCTCAAGCAGGCTGTCGACCAGCGGCGAGTCTTCCGACTGGGCCAGGTCCACCAGCCACAGGTCGGCCTCGCAGGCGGCCAGGGCTTCCTCATCGAGGCGCGCCGGGTCGCTGTTGAGCACCACCTGGTAGCCACTGCCAGACAGGGCCTGTTGCAGCACATGGCGCTGCAACGAGGTGTCGGCGATGACGGCAATCCTTGCTGCGCGGCTCTCAGTCATGGCGTTTGACCAGTTTCAGGATGTTTTCGAGCAGGTCCGACTCTTGGTAAGGCTTGCCCAGGTACTCGTTGACGCCGATGGTCATGGCCCGCTCACGGTGTTTCTCACCGGTACGCGAAGTGATCATGATGATCGGCAGGTCCTTGAGGCGTTCGTCGTGGCGCACCAGGGTGGCGACTTCGAAGCCGTCCATGCGCGGCATCTCGATGTCCAGCAGCATGATGTCCGGACGGTGTTCCTGCAGCTGGGCGATAGCATCGACCCCGTCCTTGGCCGTCAGCACGTTCATGCCGTTGCGTTCGAGCAGGCGGCTGGTGACCTTGCGCACGGTGACCGAGTCGTCGACCACCATGACCAGGGTCGGCCGGTCGGCTTCGATTTCCGCGGCCGTCTGCGGCGTATGGCTGGCCAGGCGCGGCATATGCATCTGGCCAAGCATGTGCGCATGGCGCACGCGGATGGTCGCCAGCAGGTCGAGAATCACCACCACGCGACCGTCGCCGAGGATGGTCGCACCGGAGATGCCATGGACTGCAGCGAACTGCAGGCCGAGGCTCTTCACCACGATCTCGCGCGAGCCGGCCAGGCTGTCCACCTGCACCGCCACGGCGTGCTCGCTGGAGCGCACCAGGATCACCGGCAACGGCAGGCTCTGGCCGATCAGCTTGGGCTGCTGGCCGTTATTCAGCAGGTCGCCGAGGTATTTCAACTCGTAGGCCTGACCGGCGTATTCGAAGCGCGGCGCGTCCGGACCGTAGTAGGCCTCAAGCTCATACGGCGACACCCGCACGATACCTTCGATGGTGTTCAGCGGGATGGCGTACAGGTCTTCGCCCGAGAGCACCATCAACGCACGGTTGACCGACACGGTGAACGGCAGGCGGATCAGGAAGCGCGTGCCCTCGCCCACGGTCGACTCGATGCTCATCGAGCCACCGAGCTGCTTGACCTCGGAGTGCACCACGTCCATACCGACGCCACGCCCGGAAATCTGCGTAACCTTCTCGGCGGTGGAGAAACCCGCCTCGAGGATGAACTGCAGCACTTCGTGGTCAGTGAGGTCGGAGTCGGCGTCCATCAGGCCGCGCTCGATGGCTTTGCGACGTACCGCGTCGAGGCGAATTCCGCCACCGTCGTCACTCAGGGTCAGGAGGATGTCGCCACCCTCGCGGCCCAGGGTCAGGCGAATGTTGCCGACTTCCGACTTACCGTTGGCGCGGCGCGTGTCGGTGGCCTCGATACCGTGGTCGACGGCGTTGCGCAGCATATGTTCCAGCGGCGCGACGATACGCTCGAGGACGGTACGGTCCATCTCGCCTTCGGCGTTGCCGACATGGAACTCGACCTGCTTGCCCAGCTCCGCGGCGACCTGACGGACGATGCGGCGCAGGCGTGGCACCAGGCGATCAAACGGCACCATGCGGGTGCGCATCAGACCTTCCTGCAGTTCGGTGTTGACCCGTGCCTGTTGCAGCAACAGGGTCTCGGCATCGCGGTTACGCGTAGCCAGGGTTTCCTTCAGATCGAGCAAGTCGGACGCCGACTCGAACAGCGCGCGTGAGAGCTGCTGCAGTTGCGAGTGACGGTCCATTTCCAGCGGGTCGAAATCTTCGTAGCCGGCACGCTCGGCCTCGGCCTGGTAGCGGCTGAGGATCTGCGCCTGGGTCTCAATGTCGAGACGGCGCAGTTGGTCGCGCACCCGCTCGATGGTTGCTTCCATCTCGCCGAGGGTGAAGCCGAAGTCACTGACCTGCTGTTCGACTCGACCACGGAAGATCGAGGTTTCACCGGCCAGGTTGACCAGGCCTTCAAGCAGCTCGGCCGGTACCTTGACCAGCTCCTGCGGCGCACGCCGCGAGGCAGCCTCGGCAGCGGCTTCGGCAGCACGCTGAACAAACGGCAGCACGCGGGTTTCCTGCGCGGTTTGCGGCAGGCTGCTGGCGGCGACGATCGGCGTACTCAGCGTCACCGGTGTCGGAGCTACGGGTTCGGGCTCGACAAATTCTTCCCGTGCAGCGGCCTGCAAGTCGGCGACATGACTGTCGTCGAGGCGCTGGCGCAGCACATCGAGTTCTTTCTGCAACCCTTCGAAACCGGACTGCACATCGAGGAACAGGCTTTCCGGCCACGGCGCACCTTGCTGCTGCGCCTCGGTCAGGTGTTGCTCCAGATCATGGGTCAGGTCGCCCAGGCGCTTCTGCCCGGCCAAGCGCGCACCGCCTTTGAGGGTGTGCAGAATGCGCAGCATTTCGTCGATGGCCGCGCCGTCTTCACGGCTGGCTTCCCAGCGACCAATGGCGGCCTCCATGGCTTCCAGCAGGTCGTCGCCTTCCTCGAGGAAGATGTCGAGGATATCGACTTCATCGCTCGTGTCGTCTTCCACCACCGGTTGCAGGTGCACGCTGGAAGGAATGCTCAGCTGCGCATCGGGATTGGCACGGAATTGCTTGATGGTCTCGATCAGTGCAGCGCCGTCTGGCACCACGCGGTTGCCGCGCACGGCATCGAGCATCTCGGAAAGACGATCGTGGCAGACCTGCAGCAAGGCGAACAGATCATTGCTGGCACGCAGGCGACCGTCGCCGACGCCCTCGTAAAGGAACTCCAACTCGTGGGCCAGATCACCGATCTCGCGGATCTCCGCCATCCGTGCACCACCCTTGAGGGTGTGCAGGTCACGTTGCAGGGCCTCGACCTCAAGGGTGTTGTCGACATCGGTCATCCAGCGCTGCAAGGCGGCGCCGGCACTGTCCATGATGTCGAAACCTTCCTCGAGGAAGATCTCTACCAACTCAGGGTCACGGTCATCCACTACTGGAGCCGGAATGGGCGCCTGGAATACGGGAGGTGCTTCGGCAGCAACCGGCTGCACGAATGGGTCAGCGGCTTCCGGCAGCTCTTCGGCAACCGGAAGCGAGTCAAAACCCGGCGACTGTGCCGGCGAGTCTTCATCGTCTACCGGTGTCTCGCGGTCGGCATCCGACTCAAGATTCTCTGGCAGCGGCTCGGCACCCAGTTCGGGCAAGGCACCGTCCAGCGACCACTCGGCCTGGCTCAGCTGCGGCAGTTCTTCCAGTTCTTCGTGGGCCAACTGCTCGGCCAGCGACTCGAGTTGATCTTCCGGTTGCAGCGGTGGCAGCTCGGCAAGATCCGGAGTAACGAACTCGACCTCAGCCAGTTCGGCCAGGTCGATTTCCTGGGCCCCTTCGACCAGTGCTTCATCGCTGTCGTTGAGGCTCAGCTCAGGCAGCACGTCGTCGCTTTCCAGCTCCGGCAGGGCCAGGGCTTCGGTCGCCTCTTCGATATTCGGCTGCAACGCGGCAGCGATGGTCGACGGCGCCACACCGCCGCTCTGGCGGAAGCTGCGAATCGCCTCGATCAGCACATGCGGGTCATTCAGTGGCTGGTTGCCCTGCAATTGCTCAAGCAGCACAGCCAGGCTGTCGTGGCTCTGTTGCAGCAAACTGGCCAGAGTCGGCGAGTAGCTGAAACGGCGATCCACCAGCCCTTCGTAAAGGGATTCCAGCTCATGAGCGAGGTCACCGATCGGGCGAATCTCGGCCATCCGCGCACCACCCTTGAGGGTGTGCAGGTCGCGCTGCAGGGAAGACAGCGCCATGCCATTGTCCGGATCGCTGAGCCAGCGATCGAGAGCCTGGCCGGCGCTATCGAGAATATCCACAGCCTCTTCGAGAAAAATCTCGACCATTTCCGCATCGAGGTTTTCCAGCAAGCCACTGCCACTCACCGGCTCGGCTGCAAAGCTGCTCGGTTCGACGATCGGTGGCAGTTCCTGTTCGACTTCGATCACCGGCTCCTGCAGCGGCTCCTCGAATTGCCAGGCAACGTCGGTCAGGGCCGCGTCATCCAGTTCGACCACTTCCAGGCCGGGCGTATCACCCTCCAGCAGGGCCAGCGATGCCGGGTCCAGGGCTTCATCAAGCAACGCGTGCAGGGCGGCAACGCGCTCCGGTTGCGGGCTGACCTGCAGCGCCGCGGCCACTTGGTCCATCATGCTGATCAGCGCTTCGTGAGCGGCTTCGGCCTCGCTGAAGAAACGCTCGCTGATGGCCAGACGGCCATCTCCGACCGCCTTGTACAGCGCCAGCAATGCCTGGCACAGCTCGTCGATCTGCGGCAGTTCGGCCATCTCGGCGCCACGGCCTAGGGTCGTCAGCTCATCCAGCAGCGCCGTCAGCTCCTGCTGCTCGCTGGGGTGCTCACGCCACTTGTGCAGCAGGTCTTCGGCGTCGAGCAGGATATCCATGCCCTCGGCCAGGAAGATGGAGATCAGTTGTGGGTCGCGGCTCTCGCCATGCTCGTCCTGGCGCGCGCTTTCGGCGCTTTCCAGGCGCTCCTGGTGCAGCTTGTGCACGCGCTCGAGGAATTCGGCAGCACCCGGGATCACCGCCAGCGGCTGGCTTTCCAGTTGTTCGAGGCCGACACGGAACAGTTGTTCGGCGGTGTGTAGCAGTTCGGCTTCAGCCAGATCCATGGGGATCAGGTTGGTCTTGAACTCCTTGACCAGCTTCTCCAGCGGCGTGGCGATTTCCGCGATCGGCAGGATGCCAGCCATGTGCGCGCTGCCCTTGAGCGTGTGCAAGGCACGCTGCAGGGAGTCGGTCACCGGTTGTGGCAGTTCCTGGGCGCAATCGGCGAGGAAGCCAACCAGGGTATCGAGGTGGGTCTCGGCTTCGTTGCGGAAGATTTCCAGCAGCTGCGGATCGAGGCCATCGTCCTCGAAGGCGTCGAACTGCTCGGCGTCGACCAGGATGCTTTCCAGCTCAGGCTCAGCCAGCGTCGTGACTGCGGCAACCGGTGGCACCTGGCCACGTGCCAGGGCATGTGCGGTAGCGGCCAGCAGGTCGACGTCGTCGCGCTGGCGCTGGGCCTTGCTGGCGAACTCTTCGACCAGTTCCGGCATCAGCGCCACCACATCGCCCACTACTTGCTGCACTGCAGCACCCGGCTCGATGCTGCGATCGAGCACGCGGTTGAGCAGGTTCTCGATAGACCAGCCCAGCTCGCCGATAACCAGCGCTCGTACCATGCGCCCACTGCCCTTGAGGGTGTGGAAGGCACGGCGGATCTCGGTCAAAGCTTCCTTGTTCTCGGTGTCGGCGCACCAGCGGGGCAGGTACTCGGCGATGGTCTCGAGGACCTCGCCCACTTCTTCGACGAACACTTCCAGCAGCTCGTCGTCGATCGGCTCTTCACCGGCCGGTGGCGGCAGCAGGCTTGGCGGCACGTCCTGGGCAGGCGGGTTGATTGCCTGCACCGGCGTGGCCATGACTTCAGCCATGGACAACGGCTTGTCGGCCAGCGGCTCGGCGACGACAGGCTCGAATGGCGTGGTCGACAGTTCCACTTCGGGCAACTGCAGCGCGGAGAGCTCCAGCTCATCCCAGCTCTCGGGCGTGCTTTCCAGCGAGTCCAGGCTCAGTTCCTGGGGCTCGTCGAGGCTTTCCAGCGGCGCTTCGCTCAGCGGCGGCAGATCGTCGAATGACAAGGTCTCGGCCGGCTCGTGCAGCTCCAGTGGCGCATCCAGGCTCAGGTCGAAGGATGCGGGCTCCTCGGCCTGCAGATCGCCCAGACTCCAGTTGTCATCGGAGACCAGTAGCTCGCCACTCTCGGCAGCGGGCGCAGCGTCGTCGAGCGACAGCTCGCCAAACTCGAAGCTCAAGCCATCCGCGACCTGCTCTTCGCTAGGTACGGCAGGCTCGATTGCAGCGCTGAGTTCCAGCGGCGCCTCGTCGAATGGCTGCAGCTCCAGTTCTTCGGCTGCCGACAGCTCTTCGGCCGGCAGCACTTCGATGTCCTGCAACGGATCGGCCAGCGGCGCGATGCTTTCCTGGTACGGCTCTTCAACGCGGTCGAGAATCGACGGCTTTTCCTTGAGCGGATAGCCCAGGCTTTCCAGGCTTTCCTCGGCCACGTCGAGAATCAGATCGCCCTGGGTCGCATGGTCTTCGGCCAGGCGCTCGAGGTAGTACTCGACGCTGGTGATGGCGTCCGCCAGGGTGTCAAGGTTCTGCCAGTTGGGCACGGCCTTGCGGGCCAGTAACTGCTCTTCGATATAGCGATTGCAGGCCTGCAGCAGGCTTGCGGCGCGGGCCAGCGGGATCATCGCCAGACCGCCACGGACCTGGGTCAGCAGTTCGGGCACACGGGCCAGGTGCTCGTGGTTCCACTGCGAGGCGATGAACTCGATGATCGCGTCCTTGGCCTGTTCCAGGCCGGTACGCGCTTCCTTGATCACCAACTGGTGAATCTGCGCCACATCGGTGGTAGGCAGGTGGCTTTGTTCGTTCGGGTTGTCGTCACTCGGACCGACCATGCCGGCCAGGGTGGCTTCGACATACAGCAGCGCGCCGGCAACATCCATCAGCACCGCGTCGCTCGGCTCATGCTTGCCAAGGGACAGGCCATGCACCACGTCGATCTGGTCAAGGATGACCTTGCGCGGCTGGCCGAAGCCCAGCACGGCCAGGGTGTCGGCAATCTGCTTCAGCGGGGCCAGCAGGGAATCCAGCTCGGCAACCTGCTTGCGGTCGCTGCGCACGAACAGATCGAGGCTGTCTTTGACCCGTACCAGTTCTTCACACAGGGCGGCGACCACCGAACGCATGGCGTCACGGTCCGGACCAGCCAGGCGGGCACGTTCCTCGTCAACCACGACGCTATCTGGCAGGGCGTCATCCAGGCGGTACTGGTCCTTGAGCGCACGGATGCGCGGCGACTGTGCCGGCGCCTTGGCCACATAGAACAGCAGGTTCTTGGTCAGCTCGTCCGGCGCACTCTGGTTGATGCCATCGGCGCCCTGTTCGACCAGGCGCTTGAGCTCCTTGTCGACCTGACGCAGCAGGGTACGCACCGAAGCACTGTTGACCACGCTGCTGTTAGCCAGGCCTTCGACCAGGCCGGAGGCGATCTGCCACAGCGGGCCCAGCGGAGCCTCGCGGCAGAGGGTTTCCAGGCGCGCGAAGACACGCGCCATGTAGCCCAGGTTGGTGCCCAGGTCCTGGTTGCGGATAACGCCGACCAAGGCCATCTGCAGCATCTGCCGCAGCTTGCGCAGCAACACCGGCAATTCTGCGGTGCGCAGTTTGTCCAGGGACTCGTGGGACAGGGCTGGCTGGCGGCCAGACAGATCCGGGGAAAACAGGCTGGTTTCCGACAGCAGCTTTTCACCGCGCGCGGTGCGCAGGTCGTTGAGCAGCGGCAGCACCACCATCGGCAGATCGCGGCGGGCAGTCTGGATGCGCTCGAGGTACACCGGCAGCTGCAGGATGGCCTGCATCAGTACTTCCAGCGCCTCGCCCTGGTTCGGCACACGGCCTTCCAGCAGCGCCTGGGCCAGGTGCTCCATTTCTTCGGCGAGCAAGGCCGCGCCGTAGAACTCGACCATCTGCAGGGTGCCATGCACCTGGTGCACGTAGGTCAGGCAGAAACGCATGCGCGTGGCGTCCTGGGTGTTCTCGACGAACGCCTCCAGGGCCTGACGCGCCTGCTTCAGGGTTTCTGCGATTTCGCCTTTGACCCACTCCAGGGCGACATAGTCGTGCCGATCACCCATACCGACTCCACTCATATTCTTGTCTTAGCCCTTGCGGGTAAACGCCAGAACCCGATCATCGGCCACCGGTTCAAGATCCGGGTGCTGCCAACCGACCACTTCCCCCACGCCGACGACCAGCAAGCCCCCAGGTGCCAGGCGCTCGGCCAGGCGGTTGAGGATTTCGCGGCGCCGCCAGCGGCGGAAGTAAATCAACAGGTTCTGACAGAAGATAACGTCCATACCGGTCATGGGTGCTTTGCCCAGTTCCAGCACATTCAATCGAGCAAAGCAGATACGCCCCGCCAAATCGCTTACCACCTTGCGACGACCGTCGGCCTGAGCGGCGAAATAGCGCTCGCACAGGTCGGCATCCATCTGTTCCAGCCGGCGCGCGCCATATGTCGCCTCGCGCGCCTTGTTCAGTGCATTCAAGCTGATGTCGGTACCAGTGACGCCGAATTGGCGGCTGCTCTCGGTATCGTTCAGCACCTCGGTGGCGCAAATGGCCATCGAATAAGGTTCTTCGCCGCTCGAGCAGCCCACGCTCCAGAGCGCCCAGGGTTGCGGCTGCTCATCGGTCGCCAGGCGCCCGCGCAGGTAACTTTCCAGCACATCAAAGGACGGACGGTGACGAAAGAAACGGGTTTCCTGAACGGTCAGGTGATCCAGCAGGGTTGACCACTCCACCGCACCACGCGGGCCATCGGTTACCTGACGGTAGTAAGTGGCATAGTCGGCGACCCCCAGCTCACGCATCCGCGCAGTCAGGTTGGTCTGCAGGAAGGCCCGGCGCTGCTCGTTGATCACCACGCCCGTACGGTCTTCCAACAGTGCCTGCCAGTCACGAAACTCTGCCTGCGACATATCGGCCAGGGGTTTCAAGGCCCAGACGCCGCTTGGCTGCATGCCGTGCCCCTCGCTCATGGCCGAGTGCCCTGGGCAGCGACCCTTTCAGGCCGCCGCACCTCTCCCGATTAGGCCTGGCCTTCCGGCAGGGTGAAGCCGGATACCGACCGACGCATCTCACTGGCCATCTTGGCCAGGTTACCAATGCTCTTGGCGGTAGCGGTGGTACCTGCGGAGGTCTGCGAGGTGATTTCCTGAATCACGTTCATGGTGTTGGAGATGTGGCCAGCGGAGGACGCTTGCTGACGGGCGGCGTTGGAGATGTTCTGGATCAAGGCCGCAAGGGTCTTGGATACCTTCTCGATCTCTTCCAGGGCCACACCGGCGTCTTGCGCCAGGCGGGCACCGCGCACTACTTCGGAAGTGGTCTGCTCCATGGAGATAACCGCTTCGTTGGTGTCGGTCTGAATCGTTTTAACCAGCGCCTCGATCTGCTTGGTTGCACCGGAGGAACGTTCTGCGAGGCGTTGTACCTCGTCCGCTACCACCGCGAAGCCTCGACCCGCGTCACCGGCCATGGAGGCCTGGATCGCGGCGTTCAGTGCGAGGATGTTGGTCTGGTCAGCAATGTCGTTAATCAGGCTAACGATGTCACCGATCTCCTGGGACGACTCACCGAGACGCTTAATACGCTTCGAGGTGTCCTGGATCTGTTCACGGATGTTATCCATGCCGGTGATGGTGTTGTGCACCACCTCGTTACCCTTGTTGGCGATGGCTACGGAACGTTCCGCTACCGCGGAGGATTCCGCGGCGTTCGCCGATACCTGGTCAATCGACACGGCCATTTCGTTGATCGCCGCCGATGCACCGGCGATTTCCTGCGCCTGGTGCTCGGATGCTTCAGCCAGGTGCATCGCCGTTGCCTGGGTTTCCTGGGCAGCAGCAGCCACCTGTACAGCGGTCGAGTTAATCGTCGCTACCAGGTCACGCAGCTGGTCGATGGAGTAGTTGATGGAGTCCGCGATGGCACCGGTGAAGTCTTCGGTTACCGTCGCAGCCACGGTCAGGTCACCGTCGGCGAGGTCGGCGATTTCGTCGAGCAGACGCAGAATCGCCGCCTGGTTACGTTCGTTCTTCTCGGCGGTGGAGGCCAGTCGGCGGTTGGTCTCACGCACCATCACCAGACCGATCAAGATGATCGAGGCCAGTGCGATAGCACCCAGCACGTAACCGGCCAGGGTGTTGAAGTAACGACCAGCAGCCAGGTCTTCGAAGTTGCTAGTCAGGCCGGAAGCCTTGTCCAACAGGGTCTGCGAGCCGCTGAAGATGGTGTTGGCGGACTCACGAACCTGGAACAGTTCCGGGGAAGTTTCGAGGATCTCGTCCACCGAGCCGGATACGAACTGGAACAGCTCGGAAATCTCGGCCAGACGCTCCAGGGCCTCGGTGTCAGTCACCTTGGAGATTTCCATGGCCTGGTTGCCTTCGATCATCGCCTTGAGTACGCGACCGAACAGGCTGGCGTCACGACCGAACATGTCGGCGGCTTGTACCGAGTCATCGTCACCGGCGAGCACCTTGTTCACCGAGCCGAGGATACGTTCAGCCAACAGCGATTGACGCTGGGCGACCGAGACCTGGGCTGCCGGCGCACCGCTCTGCAGGAGGATGTCGACGACTTCTTCGTACTCGACCTGCAGTTGCGGAATGGTTTCCGCCAGGGTCGCAGCCACTTGGTGTAGGGAAAGTACGGTCTGCTCGCTGGCCAGAATGGCGTCGGAGTTCTGCCGCAGGCTGTCCCAGTCCTTTTGCACTTCATCCATTTGCGCCTTGACCGAATCAGGCGCGACCGGCAGACCGGTTTCTTCGTCGCCCTTGGTCAGGTAACCCCAGCGCTGTTCGAAGCCATTGCGCGCTTCCTTCAGCAGCGGGAAGGCTGCAGCCTTACCGGTCGCCGCTTCGGTGGCGTTCTTCGCAATCCGCTGGGACAGAACACGCAGCTCACCGGAGTGACTGATGTATTCCTTGTCGTAGTTGGACTGGGTGTTGAGGTAGGCGAAGTTGGCGAACAACAACACGATCGACACGATCAGGACGATGAACAGTCCCGCGATCAGGGTGTTACTGCGCACGCCTGCCAAAAGATTGCCTGCATTGATTTTTTTCATTATCTGGCCCCCGCCTGGACCGACCGCACTACGGTTCCCATGTAACGCCAAAAGGCCGGCAACTGCCGACCCAACCGAAAAGCTTTATATCGCTACGTCGAGAAACCCTTGGTGTTTGGCCAGCGCATGCGGGCTAAACACCAACCAGGGCTGCTCGCGCTGGAAGACACCATGAATGAAAGGCTGGATTGCCGCCTCGAGCGGTGGCAACTGCTCGGAGAAGGTATCCACCGGAAAATGCTGCATGCCGAACACTTCGTCGACCGTCAGCCCGGCAAATACTTCCTGGTGATCCACCACCAGCACCCGCCGTTGCTTGCGCAGCGGCGACAGTTCGGAACCGAAAAAGCCACACAGATCCATGACCGGCAACAACCGCCCACGCACGTTGGCAACACCCTTGACCCAGTTCTTCACGCCGGGCAGCAAGGTATGACGCGGCTCATGCAGGACTTCGCCGATTTCCCCCATGGGGGCGACAAAGTAGCGCTCGCCCATGCGAAAACCGATACCGCTCCAGGTTTGCACCGTGCGTTGCTGCGACGGCAAGCCGGCCGCCAACAGACGGCAGCGCTGGTCGATTGCAACGAGGAGCTGGAAGGGGGATTGCGCGTCCGACATGCCGGCCTTGGCCTTTTCTTGTTATTGAGCGACGGACTGGCGCGGCTTCAGCCGGCCAGCACCGCGTTCAGGGTTTTCATCAGCGTGTCTTCATCGACCGGCTTGGTCAGGTAGTCACGCGCGCCCTGGCGCTTGCCCCAGACCTTGTCGGTTTCCTGATCCTTGGTGGTGACGATGATCACCGGAATGTGCGCGGTTTCGGCATCTTTGGTCAGCTGGCGAGTCGCCTGGAAGCCATTGAGACCCGGCATGACGATGTCCATCAGCACGGCATCGGGCTTTTCCTGGCGAGCCAGAGCCACGCCGTCGGCGCCATTTTCTGCCTTGAGCACCTGATGACCATGCTTTTCCAGCATGGCAGTCAGTTTGTACATTTCAGTCGGAGAGTCATCAACAATCAAAATACGAGCCATGGAGTTCCCCATACGGAATAGGCATACCGGCCTGTGGCCGGAAAAATCAGGAAGCTTGCTCCACCGGGATGAATTCAGGCACGTGGGTCTTGATCGCACCGAGCAGCTCTTCCTTACTGAAAGGCTTGGTCAGGTACTGGTCAGAGCCGACGATCCGACCCTTGGCCTTGTCGAACAGGCCGTCCTTGGAGGACAGCATGATCACCGGAGTGGATTTGAAAGCACTGTTGTTCTTGATCAGGGCGCAGGTCTGGTAGCCATCGAGCCGCGGCATCATGATGTCAACGAAGATGATGCTTGGATGGGTATCGGCGATCTTGGCCAGCGCATCGAAGCCATCCACCGCAGTGATGACCTCGCAACCTACCTTCTTCAGCAGAGTTTCAGCAGTGCGACGAATCGTTTTCGAATCGTCGATCACCATGACCTTCAAACCCTCGGAATGCTGTTCCATGTCTGCCCTACCATTGCCTCGGTGAGTCGTTGTTGTACGTTATACAGTGTGCCTGAGGCCCTGCCACCGACGGGCTATGCCCCGATCGTCGGGCCTTTTTAGCACACTCTACAAGCGCAATCTATAAGCCCCTGACGCAGGGGGTTTTTCTTGACCGGCACGAGCACTGGAGCCACCCTTGCGCATCCCGGCACGGCCAGTTCGGCCTCCTTTTCCGCCGGCACACGGTTGCGGAGATTTCCCCCATGAGCATTCGCCTCGGGATCGTCATGGATCCCATTGCGCAGATCAGCTTCAAGAAGGACAGCTCGCTGGCCATGTTGCTAGCCGCCCAGGCTCGTGGCTGGACGCTCTTCTATATGGAGCAGCAGGATCTTTACCTGCAAGCCGGCGAGGCTCGCGCCCGCATGCGCCCTCTGAAAGTATTCAACAATCCGCAGCAGTGGTTCGAACTGGACGCCGAGAGCGACACGCCACTGAGCGAGCTGGATGTGATCCTGATGCGCAAGGATCCGCCCTTCGACAACGAGTTCGTCTACTCCACCTACCTGCTGGAACAGGCCGAGCGCGACGGCGTATTGATCGTCAACCGCCCGCAAAGCCTGCGTGACTGCAACGAAAAGCTGTTCGCCACGCAATTCCCCCACTGCATGCCGCCAACCCTGGTCAGCCGCAGACCAGACATTCTGCGCGAGTTCGCCAAGCAGCAGCGTGACATCATTCTCAAACCCCTGGATGGCATGGGCGGCTCCTCGATCTTTCGTCACCGCGACGGCGACCCCAACCTCTCGGTAATCCTCGAAACTCTCACTGCCCATGGCACCCAGCAGTGCATGGCACAGGGCTATCTGCCAGGCATCAAGGATGGCGACAAACGCATCCTGATGATCGACGGCGAGCCGCTACCCTACTGCCTGGCGCGCATCCCGGCGCAAGGCGAGACCCGCGGCAACCTGGCCGCCGGCGGCACCGGCGAGGCACGCCCGCTGACCGAGCGCGACCGCTGGATTGCCGCCGAAGTCGGCCCCTCCCTGCGCGAAAAGGGCCTGTTGTTCGTCGGCCTGGATGTGATCGGCGAGCACCTGACCGAGATCAACGTGACCAGCCCAACCTGCATCCGCGAGATCGACAAGGCCTTCGACACCCGCATCGGCGAACGTCTGATGGACGCCATCGAAGGCAAGCTGCAGGCCGCCGGCCGCGTGGCCAAACCTTGATGCAGGTGGCAGCTTCGCGCATGCCGCTTGCAGCCCGCTGGCGCGAGCCGGCAGACTGCGCGGCAATCTGAAGCCTGCCGGTACGCGATGAACGCTGTGACCCTCCCACCCGAACTGCCTCATAGCGGCGTGCGCCCAGCCGATCGGCTGGGCTTCACCCTATTCATCGCCACCATCCTGCACCTGGCGCTGATCCTCGGCGTGACCTTCACCCTGGCCAAGCCGGGCGAACTCAGCAAGACCCTGGAAATTACCCTCGCCACCTTCAAGAGCGAGGAGAAACCTAAGCAGGCCGACTACCTCGCCCAGAACAACCAGCAGGGCAGCGGCAGCCTGGAGAAGAAAGCCGCACCGAAAACCACTCACCAGGCGCCCTTCCAGGACACCCAGGTCAACAAGGTGACGCCCGCTTCCGCGCCGCCACCGACCCAGCGCCAGGAAACCACCCATAAAGCCGCTGTCGCCACTCGCAGCCCACAGCCGCAGAAGGTCGCGACCAAGCACGAGAAAGACCAGCCCAAACCTGAAGCCCAACCGGCGCCAGTGTTCGACAGCACCCAACTGTCGGCGGAGATCGCCAGCCTGGAGGCCGACCTGGCCCAGGACGTCCAGCGCTATGCCAAGCGCCCGAAAATCTTGCGCCTGAACGCCGCATCGACCATGCGCGACAAGGGCGCCTGGTACAAAAATGACTGGCGCAAGAAAGTCGAGCGCGTCGGCAACCTCAACTACCCGGAAGAGGCGCGCCGCCAACGTGTCTACGGCAGCCTGCGCCTGCTGGTATCGATCAACCGCGACGGCAGCATCTACGAAGTGCAGGTACTCGAATCATCCGGCCAGGATGTGCTGGACCAGGCCGCCCTGCGCATCGTGCGCCTGGCCGCACCGTTCTCGCCATTTACCGGCGATCTGGCAGACATCGATCGCCTGGAAATCATCCGCACCTGGCGCTTCGAACGTGGTGACCGCCTGTCCAGCAACTGAGCCGGTGATACGGCATTACCGTGCAGTGCTTGAAGCTGGCGGCGACACAGCCGAAACTAGCCCCATGAAAACCGCCGTTAGCTACCTCAAGCACCATTTTCTGATTGCCATGCCGCACATGGCCGATCCGAATTTTGCGCAGACCGTCACCTACCTGATCGAGCACAACGAGCAAGGCGCCATGGGCCTGGTGATCAACCGCCCCAACGACCTCAGCCTGGCCGATGTGCTCGAGCAACTGCGCCCCGACGACACCCCACCTGCTCTGTGCCACAGCCTGCCGATCTTCGCCGGCGGCCCGGTGCAGACCGACCGCGGCTTCGTCCTGCATCCCGCCGGACACAGCTTCCAGGCGACCTTGGAGCTGGGCGAACTGGCGCTCTCCACCTCCCAGGATGTGCTCTTCGCCATCGCCGAAGGCAGCGGCCCGGACAAGCACCTGATCACCCTCGGCTATGCCGGCTGGGAAGCCGGCCAGCTGGAAGCCGAGCTGGCCGACAACGCCTGGCTGACCTGCCCGGCCGACAACGACATTCTTTTCGACCTGCCCTTCGACCAGCGACTGAGCGCCGCCGCCGCACGCCTCGGGGTCAACCTCAGCCTACTCACCGCCCAGGCCGGGCACGCATGAGCAAGCCGAGCAAACCGCTGCGCCTGCTGCTCGGTTTCGACTATGGCACCAAGCAGATCGGTGTCGCCGTCGGCCAGGTCATCACCGGCCAGGCCCGCGAGCTGTGCGTACTCAAGGCACAGAATGGCGTACCGGACTGGCAGAAGGTCGAAGCCCTGTTCAAGGAATGGCAGCCGGACGCTATCGTCGTCGGCCTGCCACTGAACATGGACGGCACGAAAAGTGAGATGAGTGATCGCGCGGAAAAATTCGCCCGCCGTCTCAACGGCCGCTTTAACCTGCCCGTGCACACCCACGACGAGCGCCTGACCACCTTCGAGGCCAAGGGCGAGCGCCTGGCCCAGGGCCAGCGCGGCGGCTATCGTGACAACCCGGTCGACGCCCTCGCCGCCGCCCTGCTGCTGGAAGGCTGGCTGGCCGACAACCCATCGGAATGATCACGAGAGGAACTCACATGGCCCTGCCCAATCCCGCCGAACTGCTGCCACGCATGGCCGACGAACTGCGCCAGCTGCTGCAGCGCCATGGCATCGAGCACGCCCACTTCATTGGCATCCGCACGGGCGGCGTGTGGGTCGCCCAGGCACTGCTCGAACAACTGGGCATCGACACCCCGCTGGGCACCCTGGACGTATCCTTCTACCGCGACGATTTCACCCAGAACGGCCTGCACCCACAGGTACGCCCCTCCGAGCTGCCGTTCGAGATCGATGGCCAGCATCTGGTACTGATCGACGACGTGCTGATGAGCGGACGCACCATCCGCGCCGCCCTCAATGAACTGTTCGACTACGGCCGCCCGGCCAGCGTGATTCTGGTCAGCCTGCTCGACCTCGACGCCCACGAATTGCCGATCCAGGCCGACGTACTGGGCGCCACCCTCGCCCTGGCCCCCAACGAACGGGTAAAATTGCTCGGCCCCACGCCGCTCGCCCTCGAGCTGCAAACCCTTTCCGCCTCCTAGCTCTTACCAAGGCCTCGCCCATGCCACTCGACGCCAAGCGTTCGCTGCAGCTCAACGACCAGGGCCAGCTGCGCCACTTCCTCTCGCTCGACGGCCTGCCGCGCGAGCTGCTGACGGAAATCCTCGACACCGCCGACTCCTTCCTCGAAGTCGGCGCCCGCGCGGTGAAGAAGGTCCCGCTGCTACGCGGCAAGACCGTGTGCAACGTGTTCTTCGAGAACTCGACGCGCACCCGCACCACCTTCGAACTGGCGGCCCAGCGCCTGTCGGCCGACGTGATCAGCCTGAACGTGTCGACCAGCTCGACCAGCAAGGGCGAGACCCTGTTCGACACCCTGCGCAACCTCGAAGCCATGGCCGCCGACATCTTCGTCGTGCGCCATGCCGACTCCGGCGCCGCACACTTCATCGCCGAGCACGTGTGCCCGAACCTGGCGATCATCAATGGCGGCGACGGCCGTCACGCGCACCCGACCCAGGGCATGCTCGATATGCTGACCATTCGCCGACACAAGGGTGGCTTCGAGAACCTGTCCGTCGCCATCGTCGGCGACATCCTGCACTCGCGGGTGGCACGCTCGAACATGCTCGCGCTGAAGACCTTGGGCTGTAACGACATCCGCGTGATCGGACCGAAAACCCTGCTGCCAGTCGGCATCGAGCAGTATGGCGTGAAGGTCTACACCGACCTCGCCGAAGGCCTCAAGGACGTCGACGTGGTGATCATGCTGCGCCTGCAGCGCGAACGCATGACGGGCGGCCTGCTGCCCAGCGAAGGCGAGTTCTACCGCCTCTACGGCCTCACCGAGCAACGCCTCAAGCTGGCCAAGCCAGACGCCCTGGTGATGCACCCAGGGCCGATCAACCGCGGCGTGGAAATCGAATCGGCGGTGGCCGACGGCCCGCAATCGGTAATCCTCAACCAGGTCACCTACGGCATCGCCATCCGCATGGCCGTGCTGTCCATGGCCATGAGCGGCCAGGCCACGCAGCGCCAACTGACGGCCGAGGAGCAGAACTGATGCGTACCCGTATCCTCGGAGCCCGCGTGATCGACCCAGCCAGCGGCCAGGACCAGGTCCGCGACCTCTACCTCGATGGCGGCAAGATCGCGGCCTTCGACCAGGCGCCGAACGGTTTTGTCGCCGACCAGGATATCGACGCCCGCGGCCTGGTTGTCGCGCCCGGCCTGGTCGACCTGTCCGTGGCCCTGCGCGAACCCGGTTACAGCCGCAAGGGCAACATCGCCAGCGAGACCCTGGCCGCCGCTGCTGGGGGCGTCACCAGCCTGTGCTGCCCGCCGCTGACCAAACCGGTGCTAGACACCCCGGCAGTGGCCGAGCTGATCCTCGACCGTGCCCAGGAAGCCGGCCATGCCAAGGTCTTCCCGATCGGCGCGCTGACCAAGGGCCTCGGCGGCGAACAGCTGGCCGAGCTGGTCGCCCTGCGCGATGCCGGCTGCGTGGCCTTCGCCAACGGCCTGGCGCCGTTCGCCAACAACCGCACCCTGCGTCGTGCGCTGGAATACGCGGCGACTTTCGATTTGACGGTGATCTTCCACTCCCAGGATGCCGACCTGGCCGAAGGCGGCCTGGCTCACGAAGGCGCCACCGCCAGCTTCCTCGGCCTGGCCGGAATTCCCGAGACAGCAGAGACCGTGGCCTTGGCCCGCAACCTGCTGCTGGTCGAGCAGAGCGGTGTGCGCGCGCACTTCAGCCAGCTGACCAGTGCCCGTGGCGCCGAGATGATCGCCCAGGCCCAGGCCCGCGGCCTGCCGGTGACCGCCGATGTGGCCATGTACCAGCTGATCCTCACCGATGCGGCGCTGGAGGGCTTCTCCAGCCTGTACCACGTGCAGCCGCCGCTGCGCACCGCCTTCGACCGCGACGGCCTGCGCGAAGCGGTGAAGAGCGGCGTGATCGGCGCCATCGCCAGCCACCACCAGCCCCACGAGCCGGACGCCAAGCTGGCGCCCTTCGGCGCCACGGAGCCAGGTATCAGCAGCGTCGAGTTGCTCCTGCCCCTGGCCCTGACCCTGGTACAGGACGGCCTGCTCGACCTGCCGACCTTGCTCGCCCGCCTCAGCGCCGGCCCGGCCAAGGCCCTGCGACTGCCTGCCGGCCGCCTGGCCGTGGGCGCCCCGGCCGACCTGCTACTGTTCGATGCCGAAGGCCAGACCATTGCCGGTGAAACCTGGTACTCCAAAGGCGGCAACAGTCCCTTCATCGGCCACTGCCTGCCTGGCAAGGTGCGCTACACCCTGGTGGACGGTCGCATCAGCTTCAAAGGCTGATTTCGCCCCCCACAAAAAGCCCGCCAATTGGCGGGCTTTTTCATGCCTGTACCGGTTAGCCGCGCTTGGCGTTGACGATCGACACCTGGGTATTCAGGGTCCAGAAGTCATACAGCACACCCAGCAGGAACAGGCCACCCGTCAGCAGATAGAGGATGCCGCTGATCCATTTGCCCTGGTACATGCGGTGCACACCGAACACGCCGAGGAAGGTCAGCAGAATCCAGGCGACGTTGTAATCGGTGTCGCCCGCGTTGAAACGCAGGTCGGCTTCGCGATCCATTGCCGGGATCAGGAACAGGTCGATGATCCAGCCAATGAACAGCAAGCCAAAGGTGAAGAACCAGATGGTCCCGGTCACCGGTTTGCCGTAGTAGAAGCGGTGCGCTCCGAGAAAACCAAATATCCACAGCAGGTAACCGATGACCTTGCTGTGGGTGTCCTGGCGTACGTCCATGCTTGCCTCCTGGCAAAGATTGGGTGGGGCTGAGTGCGCCCCAGACCTGGTTTGGCTCCACTGAAAGTCAGCCGGAGCAGGGTATCAAGGGAAACTTACCGCAAGACACAGGGTCAGTGTTACTCACTTCAAGACCATAGAAAAACAGCAATTTATCTCGATCAGCTTGTGCGATTGTCGAAGTTACAATCGATAAGTGGTCAAAAAACATACAAAAAGTCTGTTATAAAGCTGTGCGTTTTTTAATCAAGAGCCCTACCGAATGCGTCGTACTCTTTTTACTTGGCTAGTCATCTTTCTATCTTTGCCACTCACCGCCCATGCCAGCAACCGCTATCAGCCGCTGCCGGCTGGCTCTACCGGGCATACCGCCGCCCCCCACGGCCACGGCCGCAACAGCTCTACGCCGGAACCTGCAGCGCAGGCGTCGGAAACCAACCAGGGCGTCCTGGATCGTGCGCTAACCGCGCTCGGCGTGCGCTATCGCTGGGGTGGCAGCACCCCGGAAAAGGGTTTCGACTGCAGTGGACTGGTCCGCTATGTCTTCGACCCTGTCGCCGAGGTCGACTTGCCGCGCACCTCCAACGCCATGTCCCGCGCCGACGGGCAAAAGATTGCGCGTGACGAACTGGAACCCGGCGACCTGCTGTTCTTCAACATCCGCAGCCGCAAGGTCAACCATGTTGCCATCTACCTGGGCAACGACCGCTTTATCCATGCACCTCGCCGCGGCAAAGCCGTGCGCATCGACACCCTGAAGAAATCCTACTGGCAGCAGCATTACGCCCTGGCCAAACGGGTGTTGCCGGAGCCCGGCAGCACCCGGCTCTAGTCGCGAGAGTACGTCAGGCAGACAAAAACGCCGCGTTGCAG
>JBBNAI010000371.1:0-7847 GCA_037994305.1 Pseudomonas sp.
GCCCTTGGGCTCGATCGCGCCAATTTTACCGGCGGTCATCAACTTGCACTGGGCGATCTGCAGGTCCAGTGGCTCGTACAGGCCCTGGCCGCCGTATTCCATCAGCACATCTTTACCGGCGACGCCCAGGTCAGCGGCACCATGCTCGACGTAGGTCGGCACATCGGTGGCACGCACGATCAGCAAGCGCACGTCGGCCTGGGTCGTGGGGATGATCAGCTTGCGGCTCTTGTCCGGATTCTCGGTCGGCACGATGCCCGCTTCAGCCAGAAGCGGCAGGGTGTCGTCGAGGATGCGGCCCTTGGACAGTGCGATGGTCAACATGGGAAACGTCAGTCCTTATCAGGCAACGATGCCCGGTCGCAAACGGCGCCGGACACAGGCCGAGCCTGAAACAGGCTCGACTTTGAACAATTCAACGGGCGCGTCCTTGCGCCCATGCAGCAGAAACTAGCCCGGTACGCGGCGAATTTTCGCGCCGAGCATCTGCAGTTTCTCTTCGATGCACTCGTAACCACGGTCGATGTGGTAGATGCGGTCGATCAGGGTTTCGCCTTCGGCGACCAGTGCGGCGATCACCAGGCTGGCGGATGCACGCAGGTCGGTGGCCATGACTGGAGCGCCCTTGAGCTGCGGTACGCCGGTAACGATGGCGGTGTTGCCTTCGACCAGGATCTGCGCACCCATGCGGTTCATTTCATAGACGTGCATGAAACGGTTCTCGAAAACCGTCTCGATGACGGTGCCGGTGCCTTCGGCAATGGCATTGAGGGAGATGAACTGGGCCTGCATGTCGGTCGGGAACGCCGGGTACGGCGCGGTGCGCACGTTGACCGCTTTCGGGCGCTTGCCCTTCATGTCCAGTTCGATCCAGTCCTTGCCGGTGGTGATCTCGGCGCCCGCTTCCTGCAGCTTGGCCAATACGGCCTCGAGGATCGTCGGATCGGTGTCCTTCAGCTTGACCCGGCCGCCGGTAGCCGCCGCGGCCACCAGGTAGGTGCCGGTTTCGATACGGTCGGGCATCACGCTGTAGCGACCGCCACCGAGGCGCTCGACGCCGTCGATGGTGATGGTGTCGGTACCGGCACCGCTGACCTTGCCGCCCATGGCGTTGATGAAGTTGGCCAGGTCGACCACCTCCGGCTCACGCGCGGCGTTTTCCAGCACGGTACGGCCTTTGGCCAGGGCCGCGGCCATCATGATGTTTTCGGTACCGGTCACGCTGACGATATCGAAGAAGAAATGCGCGCCACGCAGGCCGCCTTCCGGCGCCTTGGCCTTGATGTAGCCGCCCTCGACGTCGATCTTCGCGCCCATGGCTTCCAGGCCACGGATGTGCAGGTCGACCGGCCGCGAACCGATGGCGCAACCGCCAGGCAGCGCGACTTCGGCTTCACCGAAACGGGCGACCATCGGGCCGAGCACCAGGATCGAGGCACGCATGGTCTTCACCAGCTCGTAAGGCGCGACCAGGGTCTTGATGCTGCTGGCATCGACTTCGACGCTGAGCTTCTCGTCGATGATCGGCTGCACACCCATGCGACCGAACAGCTCGATCATGGTGGTGATGTCGTGCAGGTGCGGCAGGTTGCACACGGTGACCGGGGTATCGGCCAGCAGGGTGGCTGCAAGGATCGGCAGGGCTGAGTTCTTCGCCCCGGAAATGCGGATTTCGCCGTCGAGACGGATACCGCCGGTAATAATCAGTTTGTCCATTCGGATCTCGTTGCCCGCAGGCTCAGGAACGCTCGGCCCAGGCGGCCTGGCTGAAGAATTTCATGGTCACGGCGTGGATGCTGCCATCAGCGATCCAGGCGTTGAGATGGGCGTAGATCTGCTGCTGGCGCTTAACCGGGCTCAGGGCAGCCAATTCATCGCTGATCAGGTTCAGCTGAAAATTGCAGCCCTCGCCCTCCACCTCAACGCGGGTGTTGGGCAATTTGGCCTCCAGGAGGCTTTTTACTTCGACGGCCTGCATGCTCAACCTCGATCAGCACAATGATATTTCGGCGGGGCGGGGCCTCGCGGGTCGGCAATCATACAAAAAAGCCCCCCGCCTGCGAAGCCCGAGGGTCGGGATCACTGACGGAGAGCCTGATTATTCAAGCCGCAGGGGTGAACAGCTCATGCAATCCGGAAACCCGGGCAATCTCCTGCATATCGCTCGGCAGGCCACGCACGCTGAGGCTTTTACCGGCTCCCCGAGCATCGCGAATGAACGCCAGCAACAGCGACAGGCCTACGCTGCTGGATTTTTCCACTGCCGCACAATCGAGCACCAGGCTGGCGGCTGGACTGCCCTGGATCAGCGTTCGACCTGCCTCACGTAGCTGCGGGCCGCTGCGGTAATCGAGTACGCCAGACAGCAGCAACTCACCGGCCGCACCCTGACGGATGGCGCTTTCGCTCATTGCCCGCCAGCCTTCTGGCCTTCGGCGCTGTCCTTGGCCTTGGCAACCACATCAGCCCAGCCGTCGATGGTCTTGTCCAGGTCATTGCCGTTACGCTGCATGGCATCGGCGAACTGGTCACGGAACAGCTTGCCAACGTTGATGCCATTGATGATCACGTTGCGCAGCATCCACTGACCGTTGAGCTGCACCATGGTGTAGGACACCGGATAAACGGTGCCCTTGCTGTCGGTGACTTCCATGCCGACGCTGGCGCGACCGTCACCTTCGGGCTTGGCAGCCAGCACGCGAATACCCTGATTGTCGTATTCGAGCAGGGCGTTGCCGTAGAACTGCATCAGGCTGCGCTTGAAGTTGTCCTCGAAACGCTGCAGCTGCGCCTCGCTGGCATTACGCGAGTACTTGACGGTCATGATGCTGCGCGAAATGCCATCGCTGTCGACCACCGGCCCGAGAATGCGATCCAGGCTGTCGTAGAACGACTGCGGATTCTGCGTGTAGGCCGCCTTGTTGGTCTTCAGGTCACCCAACAGCTGATTGGTGGTCTGCTCTACCACCTCATGCGCAGTCGGCGCAGCCTGAGCCAGCAGCGGCAGGATGGCGAGTGCAGCCAGCAGGCCGTTACGCAGGGAATTGAGCATACTCATTTGCTTTCCTTGTTCACCGAATTCATCAGGAATTTGCCGATCAGGTCTTCCAGCACCAGCGAGGACTGGGTGTCATGGATGGTCCCGCCCTCTTTGAGCAGGTCTTCCTCACCGCCAACACTGATGCCGATGTACTTCTCGCCGAGCAGGCCTGCGGTGAGGATCGAGGCGGTGGAGTCCACCGGCAGGTTGTCCACCCGCTTCTCCACTTCCATGGTCACCCTACCGGTATAGCTGTCGCGATCCAGGTCGATGGCCGTAACCTTACCAATGGTCACGCCCGCCATGGTCACCTTGGCCCTGACTGTCAGACCGGCAATATTGTCGAAGTTCGCATACAGCTTGTAGGTATCGCTCGAGCTTGCAGCAGACAAGCCACTGACCCGCAGGGCCAAGAGCAACAACGCCAGCAGTCCAGCCAGCAGGAACAGGCCGACGCCAACTTCCAGGGAGCGGCTTTGCATCAGATATCTCCAAACATCAGGGCGGTCAGAATAAAGTCGAGGCCGAGCACGGCCAACGAGGCGTACACCACGGTTTTGGTGGTAGCGCGGCTAATGCCTTCCGAGGTGGGCTCACAATCGTAGCCCTGGTACACGGCGATCCAAGTGACCATGAAAGCGAACACCATGCTCTTGATCACGCCGTTGAGGACGTCTTCGGTGAACTGCACACTGTTCTGCATGTTCGACCAGAACGAACCCTCGTAAACCCCCAGCCAGTCCACCGCGACCATCGCCCCACCCCAGATGCCGACCACGCTGAAGATAGCGGCCAGCAGTGGCATGGAGATGAAGCCGGCCCACAGGCGCGGCGCGATGATGTACTTGAGCGGGTCGACACCGATCATTTCCAGGCTCGACAGTTGCTCGGTGGACTTCATGTTGCCGATTTCCGCGGTCAGCGCCGAACCGGCGCGCCCGGCGAACAGCAGACCGGTCACCACCGGGCCCAGCTCGCGCAACAGGGTGAGGGCAACCATCTGCCCGACCGCCTGCTCCGAACCGTAGCTGGTCAGGATGTTGTAACCCTGCAACGCCAGAACCATGCCGATGAACAGGCCAGCCACCACGATGATCGGCAGCGACAGCACACCGACCGAATACAGCTGCCGAATCAGCAGTTGCCCACCATTGCGCAGGCCACTGCGGCCGAACAGCGAACTGCCCAGAAACAGCGCCGAGCGCCCCATGGCGGCAACCACATCGATCCCGGAGCGCCCGAGCAGGCGGACGCGCTCCAGCGGAGACGACTTACGCATCAACGCGCTCCCAACAAATCTTCAAGGTAATCCGGGGCCGGATAGTGGAAAGGCACCGGACCGTCCGGGATGCCCTGCATGAACTGCTGAATGCGTGGATTATCCGAATTCATCAGCTCGGCCGGCGTGCCCTGCCCCAGTACCTGACCATCGCCCACGACATAGAGGTAGTCGGCAATGCTCGCAGTTTCGGCAAGGTCGTGGGACACCACCACGCTGGTGATGCCAAGCGCATCGTTGAGCAGGCGAATCAGGCGCACCAGCACGCCCATGGCAATGGGGTCCTGGCCGACGAACGGCTCGTCGTACATGAGAATCTGCGGATCCAGGGCGATTGCCCGGGCCAGCGCCACGCGACGCTTCATGCCACCGGACAACTCATCCGGCATCAGCTCGACGGCACCACGCAGGCCCACGGCCTGCAGCTTCATCAGCACGATGTCGCGAATCATCTCGTCGGACAGTTGGGTGTGCACGCGCAGCGGGAAGGCCACGTTCTCGAACACATCCAGGTCGGTGAACAATGCACCGCTCTGAAACAGCACGCCGAACTGCTTGCGCATGTCGAACAGATCGGCACGCGACAACGTGGGCAGGTTCTGCCCATTGACCCAGACTTCGCCACTGGACGGCTTCAACTGGGCGGCGATCAGACGCAACAACGTGGTCTTACCGCAACCGGAAGGCCCCATGATGCCGGTGACCTTGCCCCGCGGGATGCGAATATCGATGTTATCGAAGATGTTGCGCGCGCCACGCTTGAAGGTCAGACCCTTCAATTCGACGGCATAGGCATTTTCGGCGCTCATCCAAACTCCTTGTGATACAGCCTTCCATGGACAGACGCAGTATCCCACCACTGGGGCACTGCACGCATGCTGGACAGACCGAACAAGGCGCGGAATATAGCACCGGCAGGCGCGCGGCCCAAGGCATGGGGATTTTTTCCTGGGGATTTCCGGCAACCTTCCACGCGGCAGATGGTCGGAGGTGAGCGAATCCGGCTTTGCCGTTATAATCCCCGCCTTTTCTGCCTGGCATCGTGAATATCGTCATGTCCCAATCCAGCGAACTGATCCAATCCGCACAACGCACCATTCGCCTCGAGATCGAGGCCATTGAGGCCGTTCTCGAACGCATCAATGCCGACTTCGTGCATGCCTGCGAGCTGTTGCTGGCCTGTAAGGGGCGTGTCGTGGTGGTTGGCATGGGCAAATCCGGGCACGTCGGCAACAAGATCGCCGCGACCCTGGCCAGCACTGGCACCCCGGCATTTTTTGTCCACCCCGCCGAAGCCAGCCACGGCGACATGGGCATGATCACCCGCGATGACGTGGTAATTGCTCTGTCCAACTCCGGTTCCACCGCGGAAATCGTTACCCTGCTGCCACTGATCAAACGCCTCGGCATCACCCTGATCAGCATGACGGGCAATCCCGACTCGCCGCTGGCCAAAGCCGCCGAGGTCAATCTGGATGCCCGCGTCGCCCAGGAAGCCTGCCCGTTGAACCTGGCGCCCACCTCTTCCACCACCGTATCCCTGGTACTCGGCGACGCCCTGGCCATCGCCCTGCTGGAAGCACGCGGATTCACCGCCGAAGACTTCGCCTTCTCCCACCCAGGCGGCGCCCTTGGCCGACGCCTGCTGCTCAAGGTCGAAAATGTCATGCACAGCGGCGCCCGCCTGCCGCTGGTGCAGCGCGGTACTTCGCTACGCGACGCCCTGCTGGAAATGACCAACAAAGGCCTGGGCATGACCGTGATTGTCGAAGGCAACGGCAAGCTGGCCGGGATCTTCACGGACGGCGACCTGCGCCGCACCCTGGATAAAGGCATTGATGTGCGCCAGGCGAGCATCGACGAAGTAATGACCGCCCACGGCAAGACCGCCCGAGCCGAGATGCTCGCCGCCGAGGCTCTGAAAATCATGGAAGACCACAAGATCAACGCGCTGGTAGTGGTGGATAGTGAGGACCAGCCCGTCGGCGCCCTCAACATGCACGACCTGCTGCGCGCCGGAGTGATGTAAATGAACGCTGAACTGCTGCAACGCACCCGAGCCATCAAGCTGGCCATCTTCGACGTGGACGGTGTGCTGACCGACGGCCGCCTGTACTTCCTCACCGACGGCAGCGAATTCAAGACCTTCAACACCCTCGACGGCCATGGCATCAAGATGCTGATCAACTCCGGGGTGCGCACCGCCATCATCAGTGGGCGCAAGACACCGGTGGTCGAGCGCCGCGCGCAGAACCTCGGTATCCAGCACCTGTACCAGGGGCGCGAGGACAAACTGGTGGTCCTCGACGAACTGCTCGGTGAACTGGGGCTAAGCTACGAAGAGGTCGCCTACCTGGGTGATGACCTGCCAGACCTGCCGGTAATCCGCCGCGTTGGCCTGGGCATGGCCGTGTCCAGCGCCGACAGCTTCGTCCGCCAGCACGCCCACGGCGTTACCACTGCCCGCGGCGGAGAAGGCGCCGCCCGCGAATTCTGCGAGCTGATCATGCGTGGCCAGGGCACACTCGAAGCCGCCCAGTCCGCCTACCTCTAGGATTTTTCATGCCAGGCAAACTGCGCAACGCCCTGCTCGCCATTCTGGTCGCCGCCCTGCTGGTGGCGCTCGGCTACTGGAACATCCGCCCGGAAAGCTTCATGGACAAGCCAGCCAAAGCCGATGCGAGCAACGCCATCGACTTCTATGTGCTCAAGGCTCATACCGTGCAATTCCAGGAAGATGGCAAGCTGCGCTACGAGATGACCGCCGACAAGCTGGAGCACCTCAAGGCCACTGACGTGACCTTGGTGCAGAAGCCCGACCTGCAACTCTACCGCGGCACCGAACAACCCTGGCATGTCCAGAGCGAGCGCGGCGAAGTCGCCCCACAAGGCACCGAAGTTGAGCTGATCGACAAGGTGCGCATCGCTCGCACCGACGCAAAAGGCCGACCCACCGTGATTACCAGCAGCCGGATGACCGTATTTCCGGACAAAGAATATGCGCAGACCCAGCAAGCCGTTAGAATCGAGGCCGCCAACGGGGTGACCACGGCACAGGGAATGAAAGCGTACATGAATGACGGCAGGATCAACCTGCTGTCCAACGTAAGAGGCCAGCATGAGGTTCGTTAAAACCCTCCCCCTTCTGCTCAGTCTGGGCAGCGCACTTGGAAGTGCCGCTGCCTGGGCCCTACCCAGCGATCGCGACCAACCGATCCGGGTACAGGCCGACAGCGCTGAACTCGACGACAAGCAAGGCGTGGCGGTGTATCGCGGCGGCGTAGTGATCACCCAGGGAACCCTGAAGATCACTGGCGACACCGTGACCATCACCCAGGACAAGAACGGCGATATCGAACTCTTCACCTCGGTGGGCAAACCTGCCTACTACGAGCAGAAGCCGGCAGCAGACAAGGACATCGTCAAGGCCTACGGCCTGACCATCCAGTACTACGCCAGCAACGAGCGCATCGTTCTGATTGACCAGGCCAAGGTCATCCAGCAGGGCAACACCTTCGAAGGCGAGAA
>JBBNAI010000372.1:0-13711 GCA_037994305.1 Pseudomonas sp.
CGTTCCTTATTGAGGTCGAAGAGCAGATCGCTGATGCGCTCGCCGGTGTGGCTGTCGAGGTTGCCAGTTGGCTCGTCGGCGAACAGCACGGCGGGCTCGGCAGCGAAGGCGCGGGCAATCGCCACGCGCTGTTGTTCGCCGCCGGAAAGCTGGCGTGGGTAATGACTCAGGCGCTGGCCCAGGCCGACCCGTTGCAGCAGTTCACGGGCCAGCTCGCGGGCATCACGGCGGCCCTTGAGTTCCAGCGGCAGCATGACGTTTTCCAGGGCGTTGAGGTTGTCCAGCAACTGGAAGGATTGGAAGACGAAGCCGACCTGTTCGGCGCGAACTCGCGCGCGCTGATCCTCGTCCAGTTGGGCCAGGGCGTGTCCGGCCAGTTCGACTTCGCCTGCGCTGGGCAGGTCGAGTCCGGCGAGCAGGCCGAGGAGGGTGGATTTGCCCGATCCGGAGCTGCCGACAATCGCCAGGCTGTCGCCGCGGGCGAGGTCGAAGCTGAGGTCATGCAGGATGGTCAGCTCGCCTTCCGCGCTGGAAACCACTTTGCTAAGGTGTCGCGCTGAAAGAATGCTAGCGCTCATGGAGAGTCCGATGCGTGCGTCGTGGTGGTTGAGCGGTGCGCTGGCACTGCTGTGTTGGATGCAGGGCGCGCAGGCGGCTACCTTGCTGGTCGTGGGCGATAGTATCAGCGCCGCTTTTGGCCTGGATACCCGCCAGGGCTGGGTCAATTTGTTGCAAAAACGCCTCGAACAGGGCGGTTCGCCATACCGGGTGGTGAACGGTTCGATCAGTGGCGACACCAGTGCAGGTGGCCTGGCGCGCCTGCCGGCGCTGCTTGCGCAGCATCAGCCGCAGCTGGTGATCATCGAACTGGGTGGCAACGATGGCCTGCGCGGCCAGCCCCCTGCGCAATTGCAACAGAATCTTGCGGCCATGATCGATCAGTCCCGTGCGGTGGGTGCCCAGGTGCTGCTGTTGGGCATGCGCCTGCCGCCGAACTATGGCGCGCGTTACACCCAGTCCTTTGCTGAGGTGTATGCGGGTCTAGCCAAGGACAAGCAGTTGCCGCTGGTACCATTCTTCATGGACGGCGTGGGCGGCGTCGAGGGCATGATCCAGGCCGACGGCATACACCCCAGTGAGGCGGCACAGGAGCGGCTGCTGGAGAACGTCTGGCCGCTGCTTAAACCGATGCTCTGAGCCTTCCCCGCCTGCTGGCTTTCGGCTATCGTGGCGGCCCCTCCCCGGAGCACCCAATGCCGCGTCCTGCCTGGTCCCTGCACGCTTATCATTTGATCGTCCCGGACGAACAGCTTGATCTGTTCGCCTGTCGCGAGGCTCGCGTGCACCTGGTGGCTCGGCAGCTTGAACTGGGCGGTTTCGCCGATCGCACGTTGTGCGGTGGTTTGCTCCCGGCGCAGCCGGTGATGCGCGAGGTGGAACGAGCCAGTTTGCGTGATAGGCGCCTCTGCTCGGCCTGCAAAGCGGTGCTGGATGCCCAGCGCCAGGGCGAGCGTCCCGTCTGGTCAGGCGCCTGAGGTTTCCCGGCATGTGGGCGCCCGGTGTACAATTGCGCCCCTTTCCATCAGCCATTTCGCCAAGGATTTTCCGGATGTTGTCGCGCGTTCCTGCCGTCGCCCGTTCCCTGACACTTGCCAGCCTCTTTGCCGCTGGCCCTGTTGTGGCTCTCGAGCTGCCCTTGCCACCGCCTGGCGAAGACATCGTCGGCCAGGTGCAGGTCATCAAGGCCAAGTACGAAGACACGTTCGCCGACCTCGGCGTAGCCAATGACCTCGGCTATCTGGAGATGGTCGCGGCCAACCCGGGTGTCGATCCCTGGCTGCCGGGCGTAGGTGCTGAAATCGTCCTGCCGACTCGCTTCATTCTGCCGCCGGGCCCGCGCGAAGGCATCGTCATCAATCTGGCCGAATACCGTATGTACTACTTCCCGAAAGGGCAGAACGTTGTGCATACCTTCCCGCTGGGTATCGGTCGTGAAGGCTGGGGTTCGCCGATCGCGCACACCACCATTACTGCCAAGACGCCGAATCCAGGCTGGTCACCGCCGGCTTCGATCCGTGCCGAGCATGCTGCCGATGGCGATCCGCTGCCGGCTTATGTGCCGCCAGGTCCGGATAACCCGTTGGGTCCTTTCAAATTTACCCTCGGCACGCCGGGCTATCTGATCCACGGCTCAAACAAGAAGTTCGGTATCGGTATGCGCGTCAGTCATGGCTGCTTCCGTATGCTCAACCCGAATGTGCTGGAGCTGTCGAAGATGGTGCCGGTCGGCACGTCGGTACGCATCCTCAATGAGCCGTACAAGTTCGGCATCAGCGATGGCAAGGTTTACCTGGAGGCGCATGCGCCACTGGACGATCAGGGCGAGCCGTCGGTTGTCGACAAGCACACGGCAGTGATCAATGCTCTGCTCAAACGTGATGATCTGGCCGGTCGCCTGCGTCTGGACTGGGAAGTGGTGCGTGATGTGGTGGCTGCCGAGGATGGCCTGCCGGTAGAAATTGCCGTGCCGCAGGATGCCGTGGCACACACCGAGGTACCGCTGGAGCTCTGACTCGGCGGCTTGCCAAGAGAGCCCACTGGCGGTGACGCCAGTGGGTTTTTTAATGCCCGTGATTTATTCCAGGCATTAAAAAAGCCGACTCGGTAACCCGAGTCGGCTTCTTCAAAGCCTTGGCAAGGATTACTTGCGGCTGGCTTTTTCCAGCATGCGCAGAGCGCGCTCGTTGGCTTCGTCAGCAGTCTGCTGAGCCTTTTGAGCAGCAGCCAGAGCTTCGTCAGCTTTGCGGTAGGCTTCGTCAGCACGGGCCTGAGCACGAGCAGCTGCGTCTTCGGTAGCAGTCAGACGAGCTTCGGTTTCTTTGGAGATGCTGCTGCAACCGGTAGCCAGAACAGCTGCCAGGGCCAGAGCAGAGAATTTCAGAACGTTGTTCATCGTGTTCCCCTTAAGGTGGACTTTCCATAAAAGCAATTTCCCGATCTTGGGAAATTAGCCGGGCTACATACTACCCATTACTTGTAGTAAGTAAACTGACCTGATGCAAGGGAAGCAAAAAAACGCCATTTCTGCACAGTTTTTTATCTTTTTGTATAAAAAACATACAGTTCTGGAGTGTTGCCAGGACACTCTGCGCATTCTTTTGTGCAGTTAGGCGATGAACTGCTGCGTCTTTAGCATGCGCATGACTGGCATATTGCTGGCCTGTTAACATCGGCAGCACCAGCCACCCGGAAGGTTGTGGTACCGGAACATTTCAAGGAAGTCCATATGTCGAAACTCGTTAAATGGGGTTTGCTGTCGATTCTGGTGATTGCACTACTTATCAAGGTTTCACTTTGGTTGTCGGTGCGTTCGATCATGAACGATACGGTGCAGCAGCTTTCACCCTTCATGCAGATAAGCTACCGGGGCATTACCTCATCCTTCGATGGGCGAGTGGGTGTCGAGGGCATCAAAGTGCATGTGCCGATGTTCCGTGACGAGTTTCAGATTGAACATGCGGAGCTGAAATTCAAGGGGCTGATGGATCTGCTGTCGTTCAAGGAGCGACTGGATCAGGGTAAGTTTCCTGAGCAGATGGCGGTGAACATCAAAGGATTGGCGCTGGAAGTACATGGCCCGCTCATGGAAATGCTCAAGCAGCCGCCCGAGGGGAAAGACCTGCAAACGGCATTGGCCAGTGTCGCTTGCGGCAATGTCGATACTATTGGCGTCGATCAGCTGTTGGCGATGGGCTACCGCACTCTGGAAACCGACGCGGAATTCTCCTACCTGTTCCAGCCGGGCGCGCAGACCCTGACCTTCAACATGACCGCCGATACACGTGACATGGGTGAATACCGTGTAAGCCTGTCTTTGGCCAACATGTCGGAGAAACCGGGAGATCTGCGGGTCAATCCGCCGCGTGTATCGATGGTTACTGTCGAGCTCAATGACAACCAGTACCAGCGCAAGGTCAATAGTTATTGCGCGGGTAAGATGGGACAGAAGGACGAGGTCTATGTGCAGACCGCGTTGGATCACCTGGATGCATCGTTGCGCTCGCAGCGGATTGCTCTGGATCCCAAGCTGCTTGAAGCACTGGGTGTCTATTTCAAGGATCCACAGGCACTGCGGGTCGAGTTGAGCCCGACCGAGGGTATGACGTGGGACGGTTTGGAGTTTTTCGAGCCCAAGGACGTGATCGCCATGCTGCGCCCGGTTCTGCTGATCAATCAGGAGTCGGTGGAACCCCTGGCTTTTTCCTGGGTCGATCCCAGAGCGGCACGTAACCCCGAACCGGACGAGCTGGTTCGTGCTGAAGTAGTTGAGCAGGTGCAGGCTACGCCACAGTATGAGTTTGTCAGCGTCGCCAGCCTGCCCGATTATGCTGGCAAGCGGCTACAGTTCATCACTTATGATGGTGCTTATTACCAAGGTGTCTTGCATAAAGTGGAGAGCGGCAAGGCTTTTCTGAGCGTGCAGTTTGGCACTGGGTCGGCGGAGATGTTTCTTCGTCTGGAAAAGATCGATAAGGTAAGGGTTCTTTTCTAGAACCTGCTGAGGAGCAGAAATGAGCGAGGCGTTATCCATTCGTCATGACCAGTCCGGTCACCAGTTCGAGGCCGTCATCGATGGTCATCGGGCCTATCTGGCTTATATGGACCTGGGCAAGCAGACGCTGGATATCTACCGGACCTTCGTGCCCAACGCCTTGCGCGGTCGTGGCATCGCCGCTGCGCTGACGGAGCAAGCGCTGGCCTATGCCGAGGGTATGGGCTATAGCGTGATTCCGTCGTGCTCTTATGTTGAGCGCTATATGGAACGGCGTCAGCGCCAGCAGTCGAAGCACTAAAAAGACGTGATACAAAAACGCCGGGCATTGCCCGGCGTTTTTGTATGCGCTTGGATCAGCGTTGGCGTTTGGGCAGCACGTCCTTGAGCTTGGCGTGCATGCTGCGCAGGGTCTTCTCGGTAGCATCCCAGTCGATACAAGCGTCGGTGATGGAAACACCGTACTTGAGATCGCAGAGGTCTTTCGGAATCGACTGGCTGCCCCAGCCCAGGTGGCTTTCCACCATCAGGCCGACGATGGAGTTGTTGCCTTCGAGGATCTGGTTGGCCACGTTTTCCATGACCAGCGGTTGCAGGGCCGGATCCTTGTTGGAGTTGGCGTGGCTGCAGTCGACCATCACGTTAGGACGGATCTTGGCCTTGGCCAGTTCTTGCTCGCAGATCGCCACGCTCACCGAGTCATAGTTCGGCTTGCCGTTGCCGCCGCGCAGTACCACGTGGCCGTAAGCGTTGCCCTTGGTCGTAACGATGGATACGCCACCTTCCTGGTTGATACCGAGGAAGCGATGCGGGCTGGAGACTGATTGCAGGGCGTTGATTGCCACGGTCAGGCCGCCGTCGGTGCCATTCTTGAAGCCGACAGCCGAGGACAGGCCCGAAGCCATCTCGCGGTGGGTCTGTGATTCAGTGGTGCGGGCGCCGATGGCCGACCAGCTGATCAGGTCTTGCAGGTATTGCGGGGAAATCGGGTCGAGCGCCTCGGTGGCGGTCGGCAGGCCCATTTCGGCCAGGTCTCGCAGCAACTGGCGGCCGATATGCAGGCCGTCCTGGATCTTGAACGAGTCATCCAGATACGGGTCGTTGATCAGGCCTTTCCAGCCGACTGTGGTGCGCGGCTTCTCGAAATACACACGCATGACCAGGAACAAGCTGTCCGAGACTTCTTCTGCCAGCACCTTGAGGCGCTCAGCGTACTCGTGTGCGGCCTTGATATCGTGGATGGAGCAGGGGCCTACCACCACGAACAGGCGGTGATCCTTACCGTCGAGGATATTGCGTACCACTTCGCGGCCGTGGGCAACGGTGCGTTGGGCGGCTTCGGTAAGGGGAATTTCGCGCTTGAGCTGCGCCGGGGTGATCAGGGTTTCGTTGGATGAAACGTTGAGATCGTCGATCGGTAAATCAGCCATCGTGTTACTCATCAGGTCACGGGTGCCGGGCGCCACAGGCACAGCATGGTTATAGGCGCAGCAGGGAAGCGGAACCTTAGCGCGTTACGGGCCGGCTCGACAATGGGCGAAGGGCCTTTAAGTGGCAGCCAACGGCCGTCAGGGCTAGGTGAACGTGGCGTTGGAGAACTCGGCGGCGTGCAGGGCGATCCATTCGCAGGCAATGGTTTCCACGGGGATTGTTTCGCCCAGCTCCAGCTCGCGCTGATGGCGATAGTGCTCGATCTGGCAGACCTGCTCGACCATGCGGGCACGAAACAGGGTTTCTTCGTCGATAAAGGCAATGCCGACCAGGTAGTCGCCCGGCTGTTTGCGGCACCAGGCAACTACACCGGGATAGCTGGCCTGATCGCCGAGCAGCGGAATACGCAGCTCGACCGCTGTGCCTTTACGAAAGCCTTTGCTCGAATTGCATGCCACTCCGCCGAGGCTGATATTGTTCAGCCTTTGTCGTGGCAGAAAAGCTTGTTTGCGTTGAACCAGTTCCACGGGCATATCGCTCGGGTGACGCAAAAAACGACGCATGTTGACTACTCCGGATGCCACTCTTTTGACATCACTGGCTATCAGTATAGTGCCGAGTCTCGAACTGACCGATTTTGACGCCGACCAGCGGCTGTTGGAGCTACCAGGCACCTCCTTGGTGGTATTCACCAGCACAGGGTGTGCCAGTTGTCGCTGGGCGCGTCGCGAGCTGCCAGGCATGGGCCTGGCGGTCGAGCGCCTGTGCTGGGTGGATGCTGGAGAGAATGGTGGCTTGGTCCAGCGCTACGGGGTTTTCCACCTGCCGAGCCTGTTTCTGGTTCGCGATGGTCAGTTCTTTGGCGCGTTGCCGGCTCGGTTGAGTCGGTCTGAACTCGACAGCGCCATGCGGCAAGTCTTGGCGCTGGAGCCAGATGAGCTGCCGTGATAGACGAGCGTCAGGGCCGGCATGCAGGGTCGATGGGGTTAAATGTGGTGAATCGTGAGGGCTGTGATGAGCAAGGGATTGGGCGACAAGCTGGTAGTGGCAATCTCCTCGCGGGCGCTGTTCGACCTGAGCGAGAGCCATCGCCTCTACGAGCGCGAAGGGGTTGAGGCATACCGCCAGTACCAGATCGATCATGAAGATGAAGTTCTCGTGCCCGGTGATGCCTTTCTGCTGGTCGAGAAGTTGCTCAGCCTGAATGCTGATCTAGAGCAGACACGGGTCGAAGTGGTACTGGTCTCGCGCAATAGCGCCGATACCGGTCTGCGTGTATTCAACTCCATTCAGCACTATGGCCTGGATATTTCTCGTGCTGCTTTTGTGGGTGGTCGCAGCCCTTATCCGTATCTGGCCGCTTTTGGCAGCCACCTGTTTCTTTCCACTCATGCAGAGGATGTACGCAGCGCCCTCGATGCAGGGTTTGCTGCGGCTACCATCCTTTCCGGTGGTGTGCAGCGGGCGGCCAGCAGCGAACTGCGCTTCGCTTTCGATGGGGATGCCGTGCTGTTTTCCGACGAGTCTGAGCGGGTTTATCAGCAAGGTGGCCTGGAGGCCTTTCAGACTCACGAAAGAGCCTCCGCCCGCGAGCTGCTTGGCGGCGGGCCGTTCAAGCCGTTTCTGTATGCGCTCAATCGTCTGCAGCGCCAGTTCGACGAAGACAGTTGCCCCATCCGTACAGCCTTGGTTACCGCGCGTTCGGCGCCGGCCCATGAGCGGGTAATCCGCACTTTGCGCGAGTGGGATATCCGCCTGGACGAGTCGTTGTTTCTGGGTGGCCTGGAAAAGGCGGCTTTTCTCGAAGCTTTTGCTGCCGATGTGTTCTTTGACGATCAGCCTGGTCACTGCGAAAAAGCGCGGGAAGTGGTAGCTACCGGCCATGTGCCCCACGGTGTGAGCAACGAGCTGCTGCCTTAGCCACCCGTCTGCTGCCTAGGCCCGGGGCTTGCGCTGGCGGGCGCGCTGCTAAGCTCAGAGCAGGGCGCTAGCGGGGAGTCCGGGAGGCCGCATGTTTCGCTCGATTTTGTATGCCACTGACCTTGGTCTTTATGCGCCGTATGTTCTGCAGCATGCCATGACGCTGGCACGGGCCTACCAGGCAGAGCTTTATGTTGTACACGCGGTGGAGCCCATGGGCCTGTTCGCCGAGTCGGTTCTACAAACCTACCTTGACGACAAGACCATGGAAGAACTGCGTAGCAAAGGCTTGAGCACGGTCATGGCCAGCATCGAGCAGCGCGTGCTTGAAGGCTTTCGCGATGAGCTGGGGGAGTTGCAGCAGGATATCGAGGTGATCCGCAATGTACGCGTGATACAGGGCGATCCGGCGCGGGTGATTCTCGAGGAGGCACGGAAACTCGGGGTGGATTTACTGGTCGTAGGCAGTCACAGCCATGGCGGTGCACAGGACACGGCATTGGGGCGTACAGCCCTGCGTGTCCTGCAGCTGGCGGAGATCCCGGTGTACCTGGTGCCCATGCTGCAGCACCGGAGTCGCGGAGACTTATGACGAATCGTTAGACGAACGGCGTGCATAACTCAAAAAATCGTCTAGTTTTATTCCTTGAACCATTAATATGGTTATATAACGCCGCTGCCAAATTCAGACAGCGTCTATCTGCTTTTGAGGGATATTTATGAAGCTGCAGCAATTGCGCTACATCTGGGAAGTGGCGCACCACGATCTCAACGTTTCGGCCACGGCGCAGAGCCTGTATACCTCGCAACCGGGTATCAGCAAGCAGATCCGCCTGCTCGAGGACGAACTGGGTGTCGAGGTTTTCGCCCGCAGCGGCAAGCACCTGACGCGCGTGACACCAGCCGGTGAGCGCATCATCACCACGGCCGGCGAGATCCTGCGCAAGGTCGAGAGCATCAAGCAGATCGCCCAGGAGTTCTCCAACGAGAAGAAAGGCACTCTGTCCATTGCCACCACGCACACCCAGGCGCGCTATGCGCTGCCGCCCATCATTAGCAGCTTCATCAAGCAGTATCCGGACGTGGCCCTGCATATGCACCAGGGCACGCCGATGCAGATCGCCGAGATGGCGGCCGATGGCACCGTCGATTTCGCCATCGCTACCGAGGCACTGGAGCTGTTCGGTGACCTGGTGATGATGCCGTGCTACCGCTGGAACCGTTGCGTGGTAGTGCCGCAGGGGCATCCGTTGACCAAACTGCCGAAGCTGACCCTCGAGGCCTTGGCCGAACACCCGATCGTCACCTATGTATTCGGTTTCACCGGTCGTTCCAAGCTGGACGAGGCCTTCAGCCACAAGGGCCTGACGCCCAAGGTGGTATTCACCGCGGCAGATGCCGACGTGATCAAGACCTACGTGCGCCTGGGGCTGGGCGTGGGCATCGTGGCGCGCATGGCGGTCGATCCTAAGCTCGACGGTGATCTGGTGGTGCTGGATGCCAGCGACCTGTTCGAGTCCAGTGTGACCAAGATCGGTTTCCGTCGCGGCACCTTCCTGCGCGGCTTCATGTGCGACTTCATCGAGAAGTTCGCGCCGCACCTGACGCGCGAGATCATGGCCAAGGCCGTGCAATGCCACACCAAGGCCGAGCTGGACGAGCTGTTCGATGGCGTGAAGCTGCCGACCTTCTGAGTTCCTGAGGAAGCAAAAAGGGCGCCGATTGGCGCCCTTTTTTGTGGGTATCGATCAGTGGCTCAGGTGCAGGCCGCACTCGCGATTGTCTTCGCCTTTGGTTGGGTCGAAGTAGTCGAAGTTGTTTGGCAGGTCGTGCTTCACCAGGTACTCGTACAGCTCCTTGGAGCTCCAGTGCAGCAGGGGTGCGACCTTGATCAGGCCATCCGGGTTGATGCTGACCGGGTCCATCTGGGCGCGTACGGCGGTATCGGTGGCGCGCAGTGCGGTGAACCAGACTTGTGGGGCAGCTTCGCGCAGGGCACGTGCGAAGGGCTCCAGCTTGACCTCGGCGGTGAAGGCCTCGTGACGTGGATCATCCAGGGCCGGTACCGGGCCATCGATGGCTTCGCGGTGGGCACGAGAGCGCAGCGGCAGGTAGGTCTTCAGGTTCAGGCTGAGTTTTTTGCTGACTTCGTCGGCGAACTGATAGGTCGCCTCGGTGTTGTAGCCGTTATCCATCCAGATCACCTGGATGTCCGGTTTGACGCGGGTGACCATGTGCAGGATGACTGCTTCGAAAGGACGGAAGTTGGTGGTGCAGATCGCGACCTTGTCCAGGCCGAGTGCCCATTCCACGAGTTTCTCGGCGTCTTTTCCGAGTTCGGAGTTGATGCGATCCAGATCGAACGTCATCGATGCAGCCCTTTCGGTTGGCGGTGAATTCAAGGGCGCAAATGGTATCAGCCTGAAGCCCTGCCAACCACCGGTGGCGCGGTTTACCTGCGCCACGCCATGCTGATAAAGTGCCGGCCCTCGAACAGCCTATTTGGAGTAGCCCGTGGAAATCGCCTGCCTCGACCTCGAAGGTGTACTGGTTCCGGAAATCTGGATCGCCTTCGCCGAAAAAACCGGAATCGAGGCGCTCAAGGCCACAACCCGGGATATTCCAGACTACGACGTGCTGATGAAGCAGCGTCTGCGCATCCTCGACGAGCATGGCCTGAAGCTGGCCGACATCCAGGAAGTGATCGCCACCCTCAAGCCGCTGGAAGGCGCCGTTGAGTTCGTCGACTGGCTGCGCGAGCGCTTCCAGGTCGTCATTCTGTCGGACACCTTCTACGAGTTCTCCCAGCCGCTGATGCGTCAACTGGGCTTCCCGGCATTGCTGTGCCACAAGCTGATCACCGACGAGACCGATCGTGTGGTGGGCTACCAACTGCGCCAGAAAGATCCCAAGCGCCAGTCGGTCATTGCCTTCAAGAGCCTGTACTACCGCGTGATCGCTGCGGGAGACTCGTACAACGACACCACCATGCTCAGCGAGGCTCATGCCGGCATCCTGTTCCATGCGCCGGACAACGTGATTCGCGAGTTCCCGCAGTTCCCGGCAGTGCACACCTATGAAGATCTCAAGCGCGAGTTTCTCAAGGCGTCGGTGCGTGAGTTGAGTCTGTAAGGTTTCGCAGCGTCAATAAACGACAAGGCCCGCTAATGCGGGCCTTGTCGTTTCTGCCGGTTGGCTAGAGGCCGGAAAGCTGCTCCAGCGTCTGCAACAAGACTTTCACCTTGGTGATCGACTCCTGGTATTCGGCTTGCCAGTTGGAGTCGGCGACGATACCGCCGCCGCCCCAGCAACTGACCTGGCCATCTTTCACCAGCAGGCTACGGATGGCTATGGAGCTGTCCAGTTCGCCGCGCACGTCCAGATACAGCAGGGAACCGCAATAGAGGCTGCGCTGGGTTGGCTCCAGTTCATCGATAATCTGCATGGCGCGGATCTTCGGCGCACCGGTGATAGATCCGCCAGGAAAGCTACCCGCGACTAGATCCAGCGCATCCTTGCCCTCGGCCAACTCGCCGATAACCGAGCTGACCAGGTGGTGCACGTTGGGATAGCTCTCCAGGGCGAACAACTCCGGCACTTGCACCGAGCCGATCCGGCAGCTGCGCCCCAGATCGTTGCGCAGCAGGTCGACGATCATCAGGTTTTCGGCGCGGTCCTTGGGGCTGGCTAACAGTTCGGCCGCCAGGGCGCGGTCTTCGGCGGGCGTTTGGCCGCGTGGGCGCGTGCCCTTGATCGGTCGAGTCTCGACCCGTCCATGGCTGACCTGCAGGTAGCGCTCTGGCGACAGGCTGAGAATGGCGCCGCCGTCGTCCAGTGTCTGGAACCCAGCGAATGGGGTAGGGCATGCCTGGCGCAGGGCCTGGTAGGCACTCCAGGCATCGCCTGTACAAGGGGCCTGAAAGCGCTGGGTGAAGTTGACCTGATAGCAGTCGCCTGCCTGGATATACGCCTGGATGCGTTGAATCCCTTGCCGATAGTCGTCTTGTGTCAGGTTGGCCCTGAACGGCTGCAGCAACTGGAAGGGGGCTGCGGGTTCGATTGCTACTGCTTCGAACAGGTCACGCAGGCGTTCACGCTCCGCTTCCACCAGTGCCGGGTGGAACAGCAACTGGCTGGTCTGCAGCTGGTGATCACTGATCACGGCCCAGGCATACAGGCCAAAACTGGCGGGTATCAACCCCAGATCGTCGCGGGTCGGCTGGGGCAGTGGTTCGATGTGGCGACCAAAATCATAGGCAAGGTAACCAATCAAGCCGCCAGTAAACGGCAGCTCGATATCGCTGGGCGCTTCGGCAGGGCCAAGGTTAGCGAGGCCATCGCGCAGGCGCTGGAAGAAGACTTCGGCCATTTCATCCGTGGCTGGGCTGTAGCGCTCCACTGGCCAGGCGCTCAGTAGATCGAAACGCCCGCGCTCGGCGTGTGGCCGCCCAGCATCAAGCAGCACGGCTCCGGGCGCCTGGCGAATGGCGGCGAAGTAGTGGGCTGGATCGGCCCGATAGGGCAGTGGGTGCAGGTGGCAGGTATTCATGCGCGCGGTTTGGCCAGGCTGGGGCAGCGATTGTAGAGCCCGAGTCCACAATGAAAAAGCCCGGCATTGCCGGGCTCGTTCAATGCGGGGTCGATCAGATTTCCGCCGGTTTCACATGGCCGAACAACTGCTGGGAGAAGCGTACGCGATCTTCCACGCTTTCCTTCACATCGTTCTTGGCGAACTCGGCGATCCGCGCTTCTACGGCATGGGCGCGATGGGTCAGGCCGCAGTCGTTGGCGATTTGGATGTTCAAGCCTGGGCGGGCGTTGAGTTCGAGGATCAGTGGGCCCTTTTCTTGGTCCAGCACCATGTCCACACCAATGTAGCCGAGGCCGCACAGCTCATAGCAACCGGCGGCCAGCTTCATGAAGCCGTCCCAGTTGGGCAGTTGCACGCCATCCACCGCGTTGGTGGTGTCTGGGTGCTTGGTGATCTTGTTGTTCAGCCAGGTGCCGCGCAGGGTCAGGCCGGTGGCAAGGTCGACACCAACACCGATGGCGCCCTGGTGCAGGTTGGCCTTGCCATTGGACTGGCGAGTCGGCAGGCGCAGCATGGCCATCACTGGGTAGCCCATCAGCACGATGATGCGGATATCCGGCACGCCTTCGTAGCTGATGCTCTTGAAGATCGGATCCGGCGTTACCCGGTACTCGATCAGCGCGCGGTCGCGGTGACCACCGAGCGAGTACAGGCCGGTCAGGATGCTGGAGAGCTGATGCTCGATGTCTTCCTGGGTAACGATCTTGCCGGAAACGGTCTTGTAGCGACCTTCGAAGCGGTCGGCGATCACCAGGATGCCGTCACCACCGGCACCTTGTGCCGGCTTGATCACGAAATCGCTGCGTCCGGCGATGATCTCGTCGAACTTCTCGATTTCCTTCTCGGTGGAGATGATCCCGTACAGCTCCGGCACATGAATGCCGGCCTGGATCGCACGCTCCTTGGTGATGATCTTGTCGTCGACGATGGGGTACAGGTGCCGTTTGTTGTACTTCAGCACGTAGTCCGCGTTACGTCGGTTGATGCCCATGATGCCTTTGGCTTCCAGGGCTTTCCATCTCTTGATCAGACCGAACATGGGCTCAATCCTTCAGGAAGGCTTTGAAGCGGAACAATTCGGTCAGGCGATAGCCGCGGTAGCGACCCATTGCCAGCATGAAGCCCACCATGACCAGCAGCACTGCCGGGAAGGTGAAGATGAAGTAGGTCAGCTCCGGTACGGTCATCAGCAGGTGCGCCAGGGTGGCGGCGAACAG
>JBBNAI010000373.1:0-4198 GCA_037994305.1 Pseudomonas sp.
AACAACTGGGGCCCGCACTACATCAAGTCGACCCAGGCGGTGATCGACGGCAACTGGAAACCGCAGGACTACTGGGGCGGCCTGAAAGAAGGCACCATCGAACTGCCGATCAGCGACCTGGTACCGGCTGACGTGAAAGCCGAAGCCGAGAAGATCATCGCCAGCATCAAGGACGGTTCCTTCCACCCGTTCACCGGCCCGATCATGGACCAGAGCGGCACCGTCAAGATCCCGGCCGGCGCCACCGCCAGCAACGCCGAACTGGCGGGCATGGACTACTACGTGAAAGGCATCACCGCGCAAATCCCGAAATAAGCTCCACCCTGCCGCAATGGCCCTGGTCGCGGCATTCGCCACCCGGTTCGTTTCCGGCAACACTGCACGAGCACCACGCGCCGTCCCTCTGCAAAGAGAACCGCGCACCAAGGGCGGACTCAACCTCCGCCCTTTTCGCTGCCCTGGGTACGAGAAGACTCGCAGCACCTACACCCCACCAGGAGCAACCATGAACTCACTACCCATCATCGATATTTCCCCGCTGTATGCCGCCGACCCGGCCGGCTGGCCCGCCGTGGCCAAGCAGATCGACCAGGCCTGCCGCGACTGGGGCTTCTTCTACATCGAAGGCCACCCGATCAGCGCCGCGCGCATCGCCGAACTGAAAGCTGCCGCCATCGACTTCTTCGCCCGGCCGGCCGAGGAAAAGCTGCGCATCGACATCACCCAGACCGAGCACCACCGCGGCTATGGCGCCATCGCCACCGAGCAGCTTGATCCGAGCAAGCCGAGCGACCTGAAAGAAACCTTCGACATGGGCCTGCACCTGCCCACCGAACATCCCGATGTGCTCGCCGGCAAACCGCTGCGCGGGCCCAACCGCCACCCGGACATCGCCGGCTGGCAGGCGCTGATGGAACAGCACTACCTGGACATGCACGAATTGTCCAAGACCCTGCTGCGCGCCATGACCCTGGCGTTGGGCATCGAGCGCGACTTCTTCGACCAGCGCTTCGACCAGCCGATCAGCGTGCTGCGCATGATCCACTACCCGCCACGCCAGACCGCCAGCTGCGCCGAGCAACAAGGCGCCGGCGCACACACCGACTATGGCTGTGTGACCCTGCTGTACCAGGACAACGCCGGCGGCCTGCAGGTGCAGAACGTGCAAGGCGAGTGGATTGATGCACCGCCCATCGACGGCACCTTCGTGGTCAACATCGGCGACATGATGGCGCGCTGGAGCAACGACAACTACAAGTCCACCCCGCACCGGGTGATCAGCCCGCTGGGCGTCGACCGCTACTCCATGCCGTTCTTCGCCGAACCGCACCCGGACACCGAAATCAGTTGCCTGCCGGGTTGCCAGGACGCCGCGCATCCGGCCAAATACGCGCCGATTTCCTGCAGCGACTACATGCTCTCGCGCTTTGCCGAGACCTACGCCTATCGCCGCGAAGAGGGCCAGGCCGCCGCCAGCGGCGCCTGAGGCGAAACGGCTGCCGGTCGCCTCGACTTGCAGCCGCCCGCCGCGACCTCGAAGCTATACACCTGTCTGACCCCGTTACCGGATCGAAAAACACCATGTATGACTGGCTAAACGCCCTGCCCAAGGCCGAACTGCACCTGCATCTGGAAGGTTCCCTTGAGCCCGAGCTGCTGTTCGCCCTGGCCGAACGCAACAAGATCGCCCTGCCCTGGAACGATGTCGACAGCCTGCGCAAGGCCTATGCCTTCAACAACCTGCAGGAATTTCTCGACCTCTATTACCAGGGCGCCGACGTCCTGCGTACCGAGCAGGACTTCTACGACCTGACCTGGGCCTACCTGCTCAAGTGCCAGGCGCAGAACGTGATCCACACCGAGCCGTTCTTCGACCCACAGACCCACACCGACCGCGGCATCCCCTTCGAAGTGGTGCTGCGCGGGATCAAGCAGGCACTGGTCGATGGCGAGAAGCAACTGGGCATCAGCCATGGCCTGATCCTCAGCTTCCTGCGTCACCTGCCGGAAGAAGCCGCGTTCGACACCCTGAAGCAGGCCATGCCGTTTCGCGATGCGTTCGTCGCCGTTGGCCTGGACAGCTCGGAAATGGGCTTCCCGCCGCGCCTGTTCCAACGCGTGTTCGACAAGGCCCGCAGCGAAGGCCTGCTGACCGTTGCCCACGCCGGTGAAGAAGGCCCGCCGGAATACATCTGGGAAGCCCTCGATCTGCTCAAGATCGAGCGTATCGACCACGGCGTGCGTGCCATCGAGGACGAGCGCCTGATGCAGCGCATCATCGACGAGCAGATCCCGCTGACCGTCTGCCCGCTGTCCAACACCAAGCTCTGCGTGTTCGACGACATGAGCCAGCACAACATCCTGCAGATGCTCGAGCGTGGGGTGAAGGTAACGGTGAACTCCGATGACCCGGCCTACTTCGGCGGCTACGTCACCGAGAACTTCGCCGCCTTGCACGCCAGTTTGGGCATGAGCCAGGAGCAGGCCCAGCGCCTGGCGCAAAACAGCCTCGACGCCCGCTTGGCCAAGTAACCCGTGCCCTGGTCATGCCAGGGCAGCCTCCTCTACCGCGTCGCCGCCAACCCGGAATACGCAACAGAATGGAGCAAAGTTGCGCCACGCTGAGGCAACTTGGCGCTTAACTGTGAGGACTGCTCGCGGCACAAGCGTCGAAAACCCGGCTGGACACCCGCAGTACTGACGGCCAGCAAGCAGATTGGCTGCAGGAATCACGGCAAGAACAGGAAAAATGCAGAAAATTCATATTTTCTGTCTGCCCGGACAAGAACTGGCGCTGTTCTTGCTCTTACAGAAAAAGCCTGACCAACACGACAGGTTTAAAAATCATAATTCGTCGATTAGGAGCACACACATGAAGCGCACCACCTCTTCCCTGATGTTGGCGGGCAGCCTGCTGGCAGCCGGTCAGGCCATGGCCGGCGACCTGCTGCAATGGCAGGACAACAGCCTGACCTACCTCAACGGCATCGACTTCACCGTCGACCCGCCCAAGCAGCAGACCGTCACCTTCGAGCACGCCAGCGGCTGGAGCTTCGGTGACCTGTTCTTCTTCGTCGACGGCATCAAGTACAACACCGACGCCACCAACGGCGCCGGCGACGGCCACACCTTCTACGGCGAGCTCAGCCCGCGCTTCTCTCTGGGCAAGATGACCGGCAGCGACCTGTCCTTCGGCATCGTCAAGGACGTGCTGATCTCCACCACCTACGAGTTCGGTGAAGACGATGTCGATTCCTACCTGATCGGCCCGGCCGTCGACCTGAACATCCCCGGCTTCGACTACTTCCAGCTCAACACCTACCTGCGCACCACCGACGGCAAGCGCGACGGCGACAACGTCTGGCAGATCACCCCGGTGTGGAGCTACACCATTCCGGTTGGCAACTCCGACCTGGTAATCGACGGCTTCATGGACTGGGTCGTGGACAACGACGAGAGCTACCACGCCAACCTGCACTTCAACCCGCAGATCAAGTACGACGTGGCCAAGGCCTTCGGCGTCGGCAAGAAAGTCTACGTCGGCGTCGAGTACGACTACTGGAGCGACAAGTACGGCATCGAGGACGAAGGCTTCGTCGGTTCGGAAATCCTCGGTGGTACCGACCAGAGCGCGATCAGCCTGCTGGTCAAGGCTCACTTCTAAGCTGCGTCTCGCCGTTTCGTAGGGCAGGTGAAACCCGCCCTACACCGCGTTACCGCTCCCTGCCGCTTTTCCTTCCTTTGGGCGGCGGGGAGCCCTTCTCTTCCTGAGCGGCGAGTCAGAGATTCTGATAGCGGTTCATGTCCAGCACGCCCGCTTCCACCGGCTCCGTCTCGCGGATATAGGCCGACAGGTCGTTGAAGTAGCGCCAGAACTCGGGATGGCTGCGGCGAATGCCCCAGCGCTCCACCACCTTGTCGAACGCCGCCACATCACGCGTTTGCTCCAGCGCCGCGACGAATGCCGGCACCTCTTCGGCGCGCAGGTTGAAGATGAAGTTCGGGTAGCTGGTCAGCACGCCCGGATAGACCGTCAGGGTATCCAGCCCCACTTGGTAGCGCAGCGATTCACCAGTCATGAACGCCACGTTGCTGTGCGCGCGATTGCGCAGCAGGCTGTAGACCTCGCGGCGGCCATCGGCCAGCTCGACACGCAGCAGAGTCGTCTCGGGCAACTGTTCGATCACCTTGAGCCCTG
>JBBNAI010000374.1:0-8223 GCA_037994305.1 Pseudomonas sp.
GCGCCGGCCACCAGGTCCATCGCGCCGCCCATGCCCTTGACCAGCTTGCCGGGGATCATCCACGAGGCGATGTTGCCGTTGACGTCGACCTCGAAGGCGCCGAGTACCGTCAGGTCGACATGGCCGCCGCGGATCATGGCGAAGGATTCGGCGGAGGAGAAGATGGACGCGCCCTGGCGTGCGGTGACCGTCTGCTTGCCGGCGTTGATCATGTCGGCGTCCAGCTCATCCTCGGTGGGGAAGGCGCCCATGCCGAGCAGGCCGTTTTCCGACTGCAGCATCACGTCGATGTCGTCCGGCACGTAGTTGGCCACCAGGGTCGGGATGCCGATACCCAGGTTCACGTAGTAACCATCCTTCAACTCGCGCGCCACACGCTGAGCCATCTGTTCGCGGGTAAGTGCCATGGGGAGTTTCTCTTCTGCTCAGGTGGGTTCAGGCGCGCAGGGTGCGCTTCTCGATACGCTTCTCGAAGGTGCCTTGGATGATGCGATCGACATAGATGCCGGGGGTATGGATATGCGCCGGGTCCAGTTCGCCCGGCTCGACGATTTCCTCCACCTCGACCACGGTAATGCGCCCGGCGGTGGCGACCACCGGGTTGAAGTTCTGCGCCGTGTGGCGGTAGATCACGTTGCCGAAGTGGTCGGCCTTCCAACCTTTGACGATGGCGAAGTCACCAGTGATGGCAGGCTCCAGGATGTAGTGGCGGCCGTTGATTTCCCGCGCTTCCTTGCCCTCGGCGACCGGGGTGCCGTAGCCGGTGGCAGTGAAGAAGGCGGGGATGCCGGCGCCGCCGGCACGCAGCTTCTCGGCCAGGGTGCCTTGCGGAGTCAGTTCGACCTCCAACTCACCGCTGAGCAGCAGTTGCTCGAACAGCGCGTTCTCGCCGACGTAGGAAGCGATCATCTTGCGGATCTGCCGGTCTTCCAGCAGCACGCCGAGGCCGAAACCGTCGACGCCGCAGTTGTTGGAGACCACGGTCAGGCCCGTGACGCCGCGACGGCGAATCTCGCCAATCAGGTTTTCCGGGATGCCGCACAGGCCGAAACCGCCGGCCAGCACGGTCATGTTGTCGGTCAGCCCGTCGAGGGCTTCTGCGTAACTGCCTACCCGCTTGTCGAGTCCACTCATGTTGCTGCGCCTTTGTGTCTGGGTCGGTTCGGCAGTACGGCTGCCGGGAGCGAGTAGAGAGCTTCACGGCTGGATACTGATTTGTTAAGTTTGTTTTTCTTGGTTATTAATGAAAAAAACAAATCAATGACCGTCAAACAGCTACGCGCCTTTCTTGCGGTGGCCCAAAGCCTCAGCTTTGCCCAGGCCTGCGCACGCCTGCACCTGTCCCAGCCGGCGCTGAGCCTGGCGATCAAGAGCCTGGAAGAATCCCTCGGCGGTCAGTTGCTGGTGCGCACCACCCGCAGCGTGGCCCTGACCCCGGAAGGCGAAACCCTGCTGCCGATTGCCCGGCGCCTGCTGGCCGAGTGGGACAACGCCGAAGAGTTGCTGCGCCAGCACTTCACCTTGCAGCTGGGCAAGGTAGCCATCGCCGCCATGCCGTCGTTCGCCGCCAACCTGCTGCCGGTCGCGCTCAAGGCCTTTCGCGATAACCATCCGAAGGTGAACGTGGCGGTGCACGACGTGATCAACGAACAGGTGATCGACATGGTGCGTAACCGCCGCGTCGAACTGGGCATTGCTTTCGAGCCGGACGCCCTCGACGGGCTCGATTTCACCCCGTTCTACACCGACCGCTTCGTCGCCGTGGTAGCGGCCGACAGTGCGTTGAGCGCACGCACGGAAGTGAGTTGGGCGGAGCTGTTGCAACAACACTTCATCACCCTGCAGCGGCCATCCGCCGTGCGCCTGCTGCTGGAAGAGAGCATCGCTGCGCAGCATGGCAAGCTGCCGGTGGCGTTCGAGAGTCATCAACTGGTGACGGTGGGGCGCATGGTCGCCCAGGGGCTGGGCGTCAGCGCGGTGCCGAGCCTGTGCATCGAGCAGATGAAGGAACTCGGCGCCCGCTGCGTGGCCCTGAACGAGCCGCAGATCACCCGCCGCGTCGGCCTGCTGCGCCTGGCCGGGCACAAGCTGTCGGCCGCCGCGCAGGCGCTGGGCGATACGGTGATGAGTGTGTCGTGCAGCGGCGAATTCACTCCTAATGCGTAATGGCAGTGGCGAGTCTATCCAGTAATTTATCGCCGGATTGGCTGTCGGTCCGCGCCTGGCCGGCCCATTGTCTTACTTTTAGGAAAAGGAGCCGCGAGTGTCCGGATTACTGAGAAATATCCTCGCCTTCTGCATCGGGCTGTTCAGTCACGGCAGCAAGGCCGCCAGCGATGTGGTGGTGACTTCGTTCTGGGTCACGCCGTTCGATTCGGGTATCAAGGTGCTCAAGAGCGACAAGTACCTGCAGTTCGCCGAAACCGCCCAAGTGGATTACCTGCTCAAGGTGGGCCAGTTCTTCAACGTGCTGCGCAGTGGCGCGGGTTTTGTGAACGTGGCGCTGTTGGTCAAGTTCTCGCGGCCTGTACCGGTCTTCAGCCGGGTATGGGTCGAGACGCGCCTGCTCTACGCCGACGACAAGTGTGCGTATTTCTCCCATGCGCTACAGGTGCGTGGGGCGCAGGCCGCCGAGGTGCTGGTGAAAATGAAGTTCAAGAAAGGCGGCCTCACGCTGGCGCCGGCAGCGTTTCTTTGCTTCAACTTCGCAGAGGTGCCGGCAAAGGTGCGCGAGTGGGAACCGGTGCTGCAGGTGATGTGAGGCCTGCCCGACAACCAATCGTCAGCGTATTAGTTGATGGAACTGCCATGACCACGCTCGATGTGACGTCTCGATTCGAAGCAAAACTCCTCCGTCCGAAAACGCTGGGAGGTGATGCGTCATGGGCATTCGTGGTGCTGCCAAGGGAGGTAAGTGAAAAACTTCCGAGGCGAGGACGGACCACCGTTGAGGGTACGCTCAATGGCCACCCTTTCCAGGCCACTCTTGAGCCGGATGGTCAGCTGAGCCATTGGCTGCAGGTCCGTAGTGAGCTACGCGAAGCTGCGGGTGCGGCTGTTGGGGATATCGTCGCGCTTGAGTTAGCTCCGGTAGAGAAGGAGCCCGAGCCTGACGTTCCACCTGATTTTCAGGAGGCGTTGGCAGCCGCTCCTGAGGCTTTTAAGGTCTGGAACGGTACGACGACCCTCGCACGACTGGACTGGATTCACTGGATCACTTCAGCCAAGCAGCTTAAGACGCGCGCAAAACGAATCGGTGATGCCTGCAATATGCTGGCATCGGGCAAGAAACACGTCTGCTGTTTCGACCCGTCTGGTTACTACAGCAAGGCATTCCAGGCGCCCAAGGCCGAAACCTGACGAACAGTGAATGCATCGCGAGTAATCCAGATGTTCTTGCTGCACGACGGGTCAATGCGGGTGACAACTCCGCCTCTTTTGATGGCATCTACACGAAGCAATAGGCGCTCGGTCACTTGGCCGCTGGAGCCGAGTGTCGAGACTTCTTCGACACCACCAACCCCTAGAAACAACAAAGCCCTGTAAAAACAGGGCTTTATCTTTTGGATTCTGGAGCGGGTGAAGGGAATCGAACCCTCGTTATCAGCTTGGGAAGCTGGAGTAATGCCATTATACGACACCCGCTTTTGCGGGTGACTTTGTACCAGAATCACCCAGGCAGGAGAAGCTGCCGCACGATAAAAACCGTGTTTCCCTACCGGTGACCGGCCGCAGGAGCACTGGCGGGGCGTGCCAGGTGGCTGCCTGCGGGATGGGTTCAGCCGGCGAGGGCGGTGCTTTCCTGAACTGCAATGCTGCGCTGGCGGTTGCTCAGTGGTGGCAGCAGGAAGGCCAGCAGGGCGTCGCGGGTCTGCATCCAGGCGGCTTTGTGTTCCATATCGAGGAAGTGGCCGGCCTGGTTGATGATGCGGAAGTCGCAGTGGCGCACGTACTGCGAGAACAGGCGGGCGTCTTCCGGAGTGGTGTACTCGTCCCATTCGCCGTTGACGAACAGCAGCGGGATGGTGATTTCCCCGGCGAAGCTGACGCACGAACGACCTTCCATATTGAGCACGGTCTGCACGTGGTGGCTCATCTGCGCGTACTCGTACGGGTGCAAGCTGGCCACGTGGCGGTGGTTGTAGCGTTTGTACAGCGACGGCAAGTGCTTGCCGATGGTGCCGTTGAGCACCGCGCCGATGTTCTCGCGGTCACAGGCGTCCATCACTTCCACACCGCGCTCCAGATAGCCGAGCATGGCGTTGTTGGTGACCGGCGCGAAGGAGTTGATCACCGCGCGGGTGATGCGCCGTGGCTGCCGGGACAGCGCCTGCAGGGTGGCGATGCCGCCCCAGGAGAACGACAGCACGACGTCGCAGGCGAAGTGCTCGACCAGCTCAAGGAGGATGTCGGCCTCCTCTTCGCGGCTGATGAAGCGGGTGTGTTCGTTGTGTTCGCGCGATTGCCCGGCGTAGGGCAGGTCGAACAGCACGACGTTGAAATGCGGGTAGAGATAACGGACCGTCTGCGCGAAGGATGCGGTGGTCGACAACGAGCCGTTGACCAGGATGATGGTCTGCTCGGCGCTGTCGGCGCGATAGAACTCCGTGTAAACCCGGTATTGCCCCTGAATATCCAGCACAGCGGTTTCTGCTTTCATCTTGCATGCCCCTGGGTACGGCGTTGCGCACGCGCGACCGAATGCAACGGCTGCGCGAACGTCGACAGGTAGGCATGTGCCTTGGGAACTTGGGGGCCTTGGTCGGCGCGTACTGGCTGGCCGACGATTGTTATTAGCGGCGGGTGCTTTTCCAGTCCGGGGACATCGACCGTGGTGGCGCGATGAGGGCAGTCCCGTTTGCAGTGCCGTGGCACCTTCGATCTGAAAAAAAGCTTGTTAGATGTTGTGTTTGACTTGCTGGTCACTTCTGGACCTTGGATTTGATTCAAGCAGGCTTGTGTGACCGAAGCAAGTCAATCGAAAGGCTGATTTCTCATCTTCTGCCGGACGGTCAGACCCGTGATATTTCGTCCGGACTGAGCGCGCGGTACTGGCCCGGGGCCAGGTCGGGATCAAGCAGCAACGGGCCCATGCGTTCGCGGTGCAGGTCGATGACCTTGTTCTGGAAGTGGCCGAACATGCGCTTGACCTGGTGGTAGCGACCTTCGTGCAGGGTCAGCAGCGCGCTGTGGCTGCCGGTGATCTCGAGCTCGGCGGGCAGGGTGGTGAGGTCTTCGTAGGCGAAGTACAAACCCTGGGCGAATACCTCGATGTACTCGGGCGTGATCGGCTGTTCGGCCTGTACCCGATAGACCTTGCCCAGGCGGCTGCGCGGTTCGGTGAGGCGCCGCGACCAAAGGCCGTCGTTGGTTATCAATAGCAGGCCGGTGGTGTTCAGGTCGAGGCGCCCGCCGATATGCAGTTCGTGTTTGTCCGGCTCATCGAGCAGGTCGAGCACGGTGCGGTGCTCGGGATGCTCGGTGGCGCTGACCACGCCGGCTGGTTTGTTGAGCATGAAGTAGCGCGCCGGTTTGCCGGCCTGCAGCACCTCATCGTCGAGTTGGATGCGGCTGAATTCGCGCACGTCGTGGCGACCATCGCGGACCACCTGACCGTCTACCTGCACCTGGCCGCGAGCCAGCAACAGGCGTGCATCGGCGCGGTTGAGTTGGGGCAGGTTGCCGAGGAAGCGGTCGAGGCGCATGGACTCAGTCGACAGGCTTGGCAGGGACTGGCAGACCCTGGGCGCAGCGCGGGCAAAGGCAGTCCTGGTTGCGTTGTTCGGCGGGCAGGCTGTCGAGCACGGCGGGGTCGACGGGCTGATGGAAGCACCAGCAGTCCTCGACCTGCTCCAACTGCTCGGCCTGGGCGCAGCTGTTCAACTGGCCGCAGCGTGGGCAGCGGCGGCTGTCGCTCACGGCCGCAGCTCGTAGGTTTCTTCGCAGACCCGGTTACGCCCGGATTGCTTGGCCCGGTACAGCGCATGGTCGGCACGGGCGATCAGGCGGTCCAGGCTGTCGGCGTCGTGCAGTTCGGTGAGGCCAATGCTGGTGGTGACCTGCAGGTTGACCCCGGCGAACGGGAAGCGGCTGTTCTCGGTCTGTTCGCGGATCTTCTCGGCCAGTTGCCGTGCGGTGCTGCTGCCTGTGTCCTTGAGCAGCAGGATGAACTCTTCACCGCCCCAGCGGCAGATGATGTCGGACTGGCGCAGGTTGCTTTGCAGGTGCTTGGCAAAGCCGCGCAGCACCTCGTCGCCGGCCAGGTGGCCGTGGGTGTCGTTGAGCTGCTTGAAGTGATCGAGATCGATCAGTAGTGCGCTCAGCGGGCTGCGCTCGCGCTGGGCTTCGAGTACCGCCTGTTGCGCCAGCAGGTTGAAGCCGCGACGGTTGGACAGGCCGGTGAGCACGTCGGTGGTGGCCAGTGCGGCGATATGCTGCTGATAGCGCTGGGTTGCCAGGTACACGACGGCGAGCACGATGACACTCACCAGCAGGCACACCAGCAGGTTGAAATACAGGATGTGGCGGATGTCGGCGAGGGCGCTTTCCTCATGCTTGTCGACGAACAGGTACCACTCCAGTTCGGGGATGTAGCGCACGTTGAGGAAGTGGCCGCGCCCGTGTTCCTGGTATTCGTAGCTGCCGCTCTGTGGCTTGGGCAACTTGTGCAGCAGGCCTTGCAGCCCCGGCACATCGTTCAGTGACTGGCCGGCGCGGGCACCCAGCGGGCCGCCGCTGGCGCCGGTCAGGACGACTTTCCCGCCCTGGTCGACGAAGTACACGCTGCGCTCGTAGCGCTGCTGGTAGTCGTCGATCAGCTTGACCACGGCGTCCACCGTCAGGCCGACGCCGGTCACGCCGATGAAGTTGCCCTGGTAGTCGAACACCTTGTAGTTGATGAAGATGGTCATGGCGTCGCGGTTGGCCATGTCCAGGTCGACATTGATCTCGTAGAGCGGCTGCATGTCGCGCACACGGAAATACCAGATGTCGCGCGGCTCTTTCTCGCTGACCTGCTTGAGCACGCCCTTGGCCTGGTAATAGGTGTGGGTTTTCTCGGAGATGAAGAAGCTGGTGTAGGCGCCGTAGTGCTCCTGCACTTCACGCAGGTAGCGGGTGATCGGCTCGTCATCCTGTTCGCCGGCCAGCACCCAGTCGCGCAGGAAGGTGTCGCGCGACATCATCGAGGAAATCAGGATGGGCCGGATCAGGTCCTTCTGGATTTCCGAGTAGATGTTGTCCGAGGTCAGCGGCAGTTCGGTGTTGACGATGTTCTGCCGAATGCTGTCGCGCGAGGTGGAGTAGCTGACCAGGCTGGTGGCGGTGAAACCACCGACCAGCAGCACGAGCAACAAACCGAGCAACAGCAACTGGGCCTTACGGGAAGCGCGGAGCGACATGACGGTGGAGCCTTGGGAGAGTGGCGCAATGCTAGCGTGCGGGCCGGCTGGCGTCACCGGCCCAGCGTGTAAATTAGCGTTACCGGGCAAGGCCGCGCGCCACGGCTGCTCAAGTGCCTTGCCGACCGCGATGGCTTGGCCGAGCGAGCGGGGATTTCCTCGGCCACCTGGTTGCTGTTCGGCCGCCACAGCAAGCCGGTGGCCGAGGTGCTGATCGCCGATCCGGATGCGCCGTTCAAGGGGCGCCCCCTTTGCTATCAGCGCGCAGTACTTGTGTAGGAGCCAGCTTGCTGGCGATCAGCAGCACCGCAAGAGCATCGCCAGCAAGCTGGCTCCTACAAGAGCGTTGAGCGGCCTCAGGCTTTGCTTTTCATGTAGGCCTTCCAGCCGCCGAAGTGGGTGATGTCGACCGCGCCGGCCAGGCCGTATGGCTCGCAGATAAAGCCGGTTTCCCAGCTGCTGTCGGCCAGCTGCACTTTGCCCAGGCCCAGCGGCGCGGGGATGCCGGTGAGGAACGAGCCCAGCTCGCTGCTCGGCAGCTCCCAGACTTCCACGGCGATGGCCACGCCACCTTCGGCTACACGGACCATGCCCGGGCGGAACGGCGGGCCGCCGGCCAGGGCGTACAGCTGGTAGTCCGGCGAGCTCTGCGTGGCTTGCAGCAGGCGCCCACCGCGTTGCTTGAGCTGCCAGTTCAGCGGCAGGCCATCCAGGTGCGCGCCGCACACCACCACGCGGGCGCGGTCGTTGCGGGCGAGGGTGGCCGGAGCCTTGGCGTCCAGCGTGCGCTCACCGGACAGTGGCAGGCCGTGCTGGCGCTGCA
>JBBNAI010000375.1:0-8128 GCA_037994305.1 Pseudomonas sp.
CGCGCTGCCTTCTTGGATGTACTGGCGCGAGGCACCGGCATAGTCGAAGGCATAACCGCGCGGCGCTTCCTCGCGGGCGATCTGCGCGATGGTGTCCACCGCATCGCCCATGCTGACGATCGGCACGCCTTCGATGATCGCCGAGTTGAGCTGCTGGAACTGCTTCAGCTTGGTCGGCCGTGCGCGGTCGCTGACCTTGATCAGCGTGCTCAGCGCCACCATCTGCCCGCTCTCGCTCTTCACGTAGTAGCTGTCCAGCCAGCCTGGATTGTCACGGTAGGCACGCTCGACCTGGGCGATCACCTTGTAGCTGCGCCCGTCGATGGTGAAGCGGTTGAGCTCGCCTTCACCCAGCAGGATGGCCAGGGTCGAGCCCAGGTCCTGCATCGACACGCCCATCTGTGCGGCCTTCTCGCGGTCGATATCGACCACCACTTCCGGCTTGTCGAACGCCAGGTCGACATTGAGGAAGGCGAACTTGCCGGACTCCATGGCGCGCGCCTTGACCTTCTCGGCCACCTGCAGCAGCGACTCGTAGTCGTTCGGCGTGTTGATCACGAACTGGAACGGCAGGCCTTCACCGGTGCCCGGCAGCGATGGCAGGTTGAAGCCGAAGATCTGCAGGCCGGGAATCTGGTTGAGGCGGCCCTGTACCTCTTGCAGCAGCTCCATCTGGGTCTTGTCGCGCTCGTCCCAGGGTTTCAGCAGGAAGCCACCAATACCCGACTGCACGCCGTCGAACCCGTTGATCTGGAACGACGAGTAGTACTCAGGGAACTCCTTGAAGATCTTCACGAACTGGTCGGTGTAGGCGTTCAGGTAGTTCAGGTTGGTCGGCTGCGGGGCTTGGGCGATCAGGAACACGATGCCCTGGTCCTCGTCCGGCGCCAGCTCGCTCTTGCTGAACTTGAGCAGGGCAGGGATCAGGCACATGACGATCAGCGCGAACACCAGCACCACCGGGCGGGTGTTGAGGGTGCCGTGCAGGGCGCTCTGGTAGCGGCGCTTGAGCTTGTCGAAGAGCATGTCCAGCTTGTGCGCCAGGCCCGTGGGGTTCTCCTCGTGGCGCAGCAGCTTGGAGCACATCATCGGCGACAGGGTCAGGGCGACGATGCCGGAGATGATCACCGCGCCGGCCAGGGTCAGGGCGAACTCGCGGAACAACGCACCGGTGAGGCCATCGAGGAAACCAATGGGGGCGTACACCGCGGCCAGGGTGATAGTCATCGACACCACCGGGATGGCGATCTCGCGGGCACCTTCGATGGCGGCATCGAACGGTGTCTTGCCCTCCTCGATATGGCGGTGGATGTTCTCCACCACCACGATCGCGTCGTCCACCACCAGGCCGATGGCCAATACCATGGCCAGCAGGGTCAGCAGGTTGATCGAATAGCCCATCAGCTGCATGAAGAACAGCACGCCGATCATCGACAGCGGAATGGTGATCACCGGGATCAGCACCGAACGGAACGCGCCGAGGAACAGGAATACCACGACGATGACGATCAGCACCGCTTCGATCAGGGTCTTCACCACCTCGTCGATGGAGGCCTGGATGAAGCGCGTGGCGTCGTAGGCGATGGCCACCTTGAGGTTCGGCGGTAGCTGCGCTTCCAGCTCCGGCATGATCTCGCGCACATGCTTGATCACGTCCAGCGGGTTGGAGCTGGGCGTGCCCTTGATGCCGATGTAGACCGACGGGATGCCGTCGAACGAGCTGATCGAGTCGTAGTTTTCCGCACCCATTTCCACTCGGGCGATATCGCGGACCAGCACGCGGCTGTCGCCGACGGTCTTCACCGGGATGGCGCCGAAGGCTTCCGGCGACTTCAGATCGGTGGTGGCGTTGATGCTGGTGACCACGTACTCGCCCTTCACCTGGCCAGCGGCCGAGAGGAAGTTATAGCGCTGCACGGCGCTGGCCATGTCGGCGGCGGTCACGCCATAGGCGGCCATCTTCACCGGGTCCAGCCACAGGCGCATGGCGAACACCTGGTTGCCGAGAATCTCCGCCTCGGCCATACCGGGCAGGGTGGCCAGCTTGGGCTGGATCACCCGTGACAGGTAGTCGGTGATCTGCGGGTTGGACAGCTCGTCGCTGTAGAAGCTGATGTACATCAGCGCCGAGGCGTCGGCGGCTTCCTTGCTCAGCACCGGGTCTTCGGCATCCTGCGGCAGCTGGTTCTTCACCTCGTTGGCCTTGGCCAGCAGCTCGGTGAACAGGCGGTCGGAGTCGGCACCGATGCGCGCGTAGATGGCGACGGTGGAGAAATTCTGCTGGCTGGTCGACGTCATGTAGTCGATGCCTTCGGCACTGGCCAGGCTCTGCTGCAGCGGCTGGGTGATATAGCCCTGGATGGTCTCGGCGTTGGCCCCGGGGTAAGCGGTGGTCACCGTGATCAGGGCGTTTTCCATCTGCGGGTACTGGCGGATCACCAGTTTGCTGAAGGCCTGGAAGCCCAGCAGGATGATCAGCAGGCTGACCACGGTCGCCAGTACCGGGCGACGGATGAAGGGATCGGTGAAAGCCATAAGGATGTCCTTGGCGGTTGTTGCCTGTAGGAGCCGGCTTGCTGGCGATCAGACCCTTGGGAGATCGCCAGCAAGCTGGCTCCTACACAGTGAATCGGTGTCGAATTAGTGGGCCGCTTCGGGTTGCAGAGCCTGGTCTTCGACGATGGTCACGTGGGAGCCGTTATCCAGCTTGAGCTGGCCGGCGGTGACCACCTGCTCGCCGGGCTTGAGGCCCTTGCTGACCACAGCGTGGCCGTCGCGGCGTTCGCCGGTGCTGACGAAGCGACGTTCCACCACCAGTTCGGCCTGGCCTTTGTCGTCTTTCACCACGGCGCCCTTGTCGTCCTTCTTCTCGCCGATCACGTACACCGAGTTGCCGTAAAGGGTGTAGGTGATGGCCGTTTCCGGAACCACCACGGCCGATTGTTCACCCGGCAGCAGCACTTCGAGGTTGGCGAACATGCCCGGTAGCAGCTTGTTATCCGGGTTGGCCAGCATGGCGCGGACCTGCAGATTGCGCGTGGTTTCCTCGACCTTGGGGTTGATCGCGGCGACTTCGCCCTCGAACACTTCGCCCGGATAAGCGGCGACGTTCAGGCGTACGCGCTGGCCGATGGCCAGTTGTGGCGCGGCCTGCTCCGGCAGGTAGAAGTCGACGAACAGCTTGGAGAGATCTTGCAGGGTGGCAATCGGGTTGCCGGGGCTCAGGTAGTCGCCGGTGTCCACCTGGCGGATGCCGATGGTGCCGGCGAAGGGCGCGAGGATGCGCTTCTTGTCCAGGCTGGCTTGCAGCTGCGCGACGCTGGCCTCGGCCTTGAGCAGCTCGGCATACAGGCGGTCGAACTCGCTCTTGGAGATGGCCTGCTTACCGGCCAGGTTCTTGCCGCGCTGGTATTCCACTTGGGCTAGGTTGCGCACCGCCAGGGCGGTGGCGAGGATCGCCTGCTCCACCTGGCTGTCCAGTTGCAGCAGCGGTTGCCCCAGTGTGACCTTTTCGCCCGACTGGAACAGTACCTGGCTGACCGTGCCCTGTACTTCGGCGGTCAGGTCCACGCCCTGGAAGGCCTTGAGCGTGCCGATTGCCGGCAGCAGGGATTGCCAGGGCATCTGTTCAGCCTTGGCCGCCGACACGCTGATGGCCGGCTGCGGCGCGGTGAACATCTGGATCTGCTGGTAAACGGAGTAAGCCTTGATGGCGGCGAGGGCGAGCACGATGAGCACGACGACGCCGAGCATGATGAGCATGCGGCGGAGCAACATATTCCGGTTCCTTGGCAAGACGGGAAGAGCCTGGGAATAGGCGAAGCGGGCACCTTAGACTTACTTGTCGGTCAAGTCAAAAAGCACTCATTTGCAAGAAGTTGCCAGTGCCGATCAGCGCAACAGGCTGTCGCGCAGATCGCTCTACGGCGCTGAAAGGGCACGTCCCTGTGCCGGCTTTCGGTCAGGCGCTGAGGCGTCGGGTAACCTCGCTTAGCTGGGCGGACAGGTCGTGCAGGTTGTGGCTGGCGCTCTCGGTGCGCTGCACGTTTTCCTGGTTGGTGGTGGCGATGGCGGTGATCTCGGTGAGGTTGCGCGAGATGTCCTCGGCCACCGAGGTCTGTTCCTCGGCGGCGGTGGCGATCTGCCGGTTCATGTCGCGAATCGCCTCCACTGCACCGGTGATGCGCTGCAGCATGGCGCCGGCCTCGGTGACCTGGGTCACGCCTTCCTCGCTGCGGTTCTGCCCGTTCTCGATGGCGCGCACCGCATTGACTGCGCCGGTCTGCACCGTGTCGATGATCTGGTTGATCTCGGCGGTGGATTCGGCAGTGCGCTGGGCCAGGGTGCGTACCTCGTCGGCAACCACGGCGAAACCGCGGCCCTGCTCACCTGCACGCGCGGCCTCGATGGCGGCGTTGAGCGCCAGCAGGTTGGTCTGTTCGGCGATACCGCGGATCACTTCCAGCACCTTGCCAATGCGCCCGCTGTCGCTTTCCAGGCGGCGGATCACGTCGGCAGTGGTGGCGATCTCGCTGCGCATGGTGGTGATGGTCTGGATGGTTTGTTCCATCACCTTGCCGCCCTGGCGCGCCGAGTCGTCGGCATCGTCGGCGGCACCGGCCGCGTCGGCCGCATGGCTGGCGACCTGCTGCGCGGTGGCAGACATCTCGTGCATGGCCGTGGCCACCTGGTCGGTGCGCGAGAACTGCTCACGGGTGCCCTGGGACATCAGCGTGGCAATGGCATTCAGCTCGCCGCTGGCGGTATCCAACTGGCTGGTGCTTTGTTTCAGGCGGGTGAAGGTGTCGGCAAGGAAGTCGCGCAGGGTGTTGGCAGCCACGGCCAGGCGGCCCAGTTCATCCTGGCGATCGGCGTTCACCCGCTGGCCGAAGTTGCCCTGGCTGAGCTTGGCGATATGGTCGATCAGGGTGGTGATCGGGCCGATCAGGTTACGGTTGACCAGCCACAGGCCGAACAGCGCGACGAGCACGCTGGCGCCGAGCATCAGCAGGGTGCCGACCAGGATGGTGCGCTCGGCATCGGCATTGATCTGCTTGGCCTGGCCCAGGCTGGTGTCATGCAGTTCGGTGACTAGGGCGCCCATCTGTTCGCTGGTGGCGCGGTCGATACCTTTGACCGCGGCATCGCCGGCTTGGGCATTGGCGCCGGCGGCGACGAAGGCATCGCGACCCTTGCGATAGTTGGCACCGAGGGCCTGGTGCTCGCTACGCAGGCGTTCGACCTGGCTTTTCAATGCCGTATCGTCCGTCACGTGGGTGGCCAGCTTGCCGAGGATGTCCTGCACCTTGGTTTCCTGAGCCTCGAACTGCTGCCAGTACTTGCTCAGGTTCTCCGGGGACTGGCCGCGCAGCAGGACGTTCTTCCATTCCTGCACTTGCGATTTGAATTCGAGGTTGGCCTGGTCGACCAGTTGCGATGCTTCCAGCGGGCCTTCGAGCAGGCCGCGATAAGCCTGCATGCCGCTGGAGAGGAAGCTGAAGCAGGCCAGTGCGGTAATCAGGATCAGCAGCAGGCTGCCGCCCAGTAAGGCGAGGATCTGCGCGCGCAAGGATTTCTGCAGGAACATGGAAGGTATGCCTCATCGGAGAATGGCAATGTCCGGGCACCAGGGACTGGCGGCGGCGTCTCGGATATCCCTATCTCCCGGCGTGGGCGGCCGGCTACACCTGGCCTGCAGGGCGTGCGGGCTGGAAGTGCGAAGTCTCTGTGAGTATAGGTCGGCCGTCCGTGGCCGTTCTGTAGGCGTGGGGTGAGTTTTGCTTCTCCCCAGGATTCAGGCCAGGCGCAGGTGGTTGTCCCACAGGCCGGCTGGCAGGGCCAGCGATTGGGCGGTGATCTGCGCGCCCCGGCAGTCATACAGGCGGCAGCGGCCCTGGCCGGAGGTGACCACGAAGCCATCGGCCACCGCGCCAACCCCGGCGCAATCGGCCAGTGGGGCATCCAGCAGCAGCTCGGTGCTGTCCAGGTTCCAGATGAAGAAGCGATTGCCGCGCGGGGCGGTCAGGGCCAGCAGGCGCAGTTCGCTGTGGATCGCCAGGCTGGCGGTGTACTGGTTCATCATGGCGCGCTGCGTTTCGCCCAGCGGGAAGTGCTGGAACGGCTGGCCGGGGCGCTTGATCGCCAGCAACGGCACGGCGTCGGTCGGTTCGCCTTCGTACTGCTGGCCGGAGACGATGGTACCGTCGCTGGCCACGGCCAGGTGGCGCACGCTGTTCATCTGCTCGGGCAGTTGTTCCTTGCTCACCAGGCTGCCGTCGCGGCGCATCAGCACCAGGCTGGCTTCCATTGCGTCGAGGTTCATCATCACCCGGCTGTCGGCCTCGGTGCGGATGCCGCCGTTGGCCACCACCAGGGTTTCGCCGTCGGGCATCCACAGCAGCTGGTGCGGGCCCAGGCCGTGGGTGGACAGCTCGCGCTCGCGCTGCAGCAGGCCGTCGGTGACGCGGTATACGCCGAGTACGCCGCGACCTGGGTCGGAGGTGTCGTTCTCGGTGCTGTAGAACCACTCGCCGTCCTTGTGGAACACGCCGTGGCCGTAGAAGTGGCGATCCTTCGGCGAATCCAGGGTCTGTAGCAGACGCCCGTCGCGCAGGTCGACCAGGTAGCTTTCGCGGCTCGGGCGGCGGCCGACGAACACCGCCAGCGGCAGGCTCGGGTGCGGGACCACGTCATGGCAGCGTTCACTGACGTGGGTGGCGAAGACCTTGCTGCCGTCCAGGCGATAGCCGACGGCGTAGTGCTTGCCGTCGCTGTCGTCACGAGCGGACAGCAGCAGCGGCTGCCCGCCCTGGTGGGTCAGTTTCCAGCCGCCGAGGGCGCCTGCGGCCAGCAGGGCGCTGCTGAAGCCGAGGAAGGCTCTGCGTTTCATCACTCAGTCTCCGTCGTGGGCGTTGAAGCCGAGCTGGATGCCAAGGGCCTTGGCCAGCTCGCCTTCCTGCAGACGGTGCAGTTGGTTGAGGCTGTCATAGAAGGCGTTCAGCTCGGTGCGACCGGCTTCTTCGGCGAGCATTTCACCGAGCGGGCGGTCGATGGCGGCTAGCAGCTGGCGGGTGGCGCTGTACTGCTTGTCGATGCGCTGGGCAAGGTCGGCCTGCTCACTGCCGAGCAGCGATTTGACGCCGTCCTGGTTGGCGCCGAGCCACAGGCGCTCGGCGCTGGCCAGGGCCGAGGCGAGGCTGGTCAGGCTGGCGTTGCTGCGCCAGAACTCGGCCTGGTAGGGCTGGGCGATGCCTTTGCTCTGGCGGCCGAGGGCGGTGCCGAGCTTCTTTTTCAGGCCGTCGATGCCGCTGACCTGGGTGCGCAGCAGGTCGGCGATGGCCTCGGGGGCTTCGGCGTAGCGCGCATTGGGGAACTGTTTGAGCTGGTCGGCCATGCCGTCCTTGGCTTGCCACTGGCTCAGGACGTCAGCGGAGAGCTTCTGCTGGTGCTGGCCGATGGCGGTCAGTAGCGGGCAGTAGCGGCTCTTCTGCGCGGCATCGTCGAGGTCGATGTTGGGGTCGAACAGCACATATTCATAGGCGGTCAGGCCCTGCAGCACCACGCTGGATTTTTCCAGGTCGGCTGCGGCGAGTTGCGGCTTGCTCTTGAGCAGCGCCTCGACCTGGCGCTGCACCAGGTTCTTCTTGTCCGGCCAGAACTGCACCTGCCAGGCGCGGTTGCCCTCGGCCAGTGGCCCGACCATCAGCGGTTGCAGGGCGGCCCAGCTACTGACGCTGGCGAGGAACGCCTGGCGCGCACTGGCCAGGTCCTGGCTGCCGCTGCAGTAAGCGTCGGCATTGGCGGCCAGTTGCTGGTTGGCCTGGTTCCAGCTGTTGTAGGCCGGCAACAGGACGCCATCGACCAGGGCGGCGCTGGCCTTCTGCTGTGGGTCCTGCGGGCTGCAGGCGCTCAGGGCAAGGCCGCAGAGGGCGCTGGCCAGAAGACGGGTGCGGGTCATGCGTGGCTCCTTACAGGGAGTTGAGAAACGCCAACAGCGTGCTGCGCTGTTCGGCATCGTAGGTGAGAACCTGCTGTTTTGCCGCTTCGGCCTCGCCGCCGTGCCAGAGAATGGCCTCCAGCAGGTTGCGTGCGCGGCCATCGTGAAGGAACTGGGTGTGGCCGTTGACCG
>JBBNAI010000376.1:0-17947 GCA_037994305.1 Pseudomonas sp.
CGGCAGCAGACAAGGACATCGTCAAGGCCTACGGCCTGACCATCCAGTACTACGCCAGCAACGAGCGCATCGTTCTGATTGACCAGGCCAAGGTCATCCAGCAGGGCAACACCTTCGAAGGCGAGAAAATCGTCTATGACACCCAGCGCCAGATCGTCAACGCTGGTCGCGCCAACGGCACCTCAGTGACCACGCCGCGCCCGCGCATCGACATGGTCCTGCAGCCGCGCAAGAAAACCGGCCAGCCGGAGCAAGCGCAGTAATGGCGACCCTGAAAGCTCAGCACCTGGCAAAAAGCTACAAGAGCCGGCAGGTTGTCCGCGATGTCAGCCTGTCTATCGACAGCGGCCAGATCGTCGGCCTGCTCGGCCCCAACGGCGCAGGCAAGACCACCTGCTTCTACATGATCGTCGGCCTGGTGCAGGCCGATCAGGGCCGCGTGCTGATCGACAACCTCGACATCAGCCACCAGCCCATGCACGGCCGCGCACGCGCCGGCATCGGCTATCTGCCACAGGAAGCCTCGATCTTCCGCAAACTGTCAGTGGCCGACAACATCATGGCCATTCTGGAAACCCGCAAGGATCTCGACCGTGCAGGCCGTCGCGCGGCACTGGAAAGCCTGCTGCAGGAATTCCACATCAGCCATATCCGCGACAACCTGGGCATGAGCCTGTCCGGTGGTGAGCGACGTCGCGTGGAAATCGCACGGGCCCTGGCCACCGAGCCGAAGTTCATCCTGCTCGACGAACCTTTTGCCGGCGTCGACCCGATTTCGGTAGGCGACATCAAGCAGATCATCCACCACCTCAAGGCCAAGGGCATCGGTGTATTGATCACCGATCACAACGTGCGCGAGACCCTGGATATCTGCGAAACCGCCTATATCGTCAACGACGGCCAATTGATTGCCGAAGGTGATGCCGAGACCATTCTGGCCAACCAGCTGGTCAAAGAGGTGTACCTGGGACACGAGTTCCGCCTCTGACGCAGGCACTGCTTCACTACAAGGACGTTGTCAAGCCTAGGCAAAGCTCAGACTTTCGGGCATATAATTTGCTTACTGGCGGCGCCCTGGCGCCCTGTAGTGAATGGCGCATTGCGCCAGCAGATAAGGTGCAAAGCTTCCTGCCATGAAACCCTCGCTAGTCCTCAAGATGGGCCAGCAGCTGACGATGACACCTCAGCTGCAACAAGCCATTCGTCTCCTCCAGCTGTCGACCCTGGACCTGCAACAGGAAATCCAGGAGGCCCTGGAATCCAATCCCATGCTGGAGCGCCAGGAAGAAGGCGAAGACTTCGACAATACCGATCCGCTGGCCGATGCCCCCGAGCAATCAACCCAGGCCACTCCGGAGCCGACCTACCAGGAAACCAACAGCAGCGTCGAATCCCTCGAGGATGGTGAATGGAACGAACGCATTCCCAGCGAACTGCCCGTCGACACGGCCTGGGAAGACGTTTACCAGACCAGCGCCAGCAGCCTGCCGAGCAACGATGATGACGAGTGGGACTTCACCACCCGTACCTCCGCCGGCGAGAGCCTGCAAAGCCACCTGCTGTGGCAACTCAACCTGGTACCGATGAGCGACACCGACAAACTGATCGGCGTCACCATCATCGACTGCATCAACAACCAGGGCTACCTGGAAGAAAGCATCGAAGAAATCGTCGACTCCTTCGACCCTGAAATGGATGTCGAGGCCGACGAAGTCGAAGCCGTGCTGCGCCGCATCCAGCACTTCGAGCCCGCCGGCATCGGCGCTCGCGACCTGCGCGAGTGCCTGCTCCTGCAACTGCGCCAGTTCGCGGCTAACACACCGTGGCTGACCGAAGCCCAGCGCCTGGCCAGCGATCACCTCGACCTGCTCGGCGGCCGAGACTACAGCCAGCTGATGCGCCGCATGAAGCTCAAGGAAGACGAGCTGCGCCAGGTCATCGAGCTGATCCAAAGCCTCAACCCGCGCCCCGGCTCGCAGATCGAGTCCAGCGAGCCGGAGTACGTGGTGCCGGACGTGATCGTGCGCAAGCACAACGAGCGCTGGCTGGTGGAGCTGAACCAGGAGGCCGTACCGCGCCTACGCGTCAACGCCCAATACGCAGGCTTCGTCAAACGTGCCGACTCGAGCGCCGACAACACCTTCATGCGCAACCAGCTGCAGGAAGCGCGCTGGTTCATCAAGAGCCTGCAGAGCCGCAACGAAACACTGATGAAAGTGGCGACACAGATCGTCGAGCACCAGCGCGGCTTCCTCGAATACGGCGACGAAGCAATGAAACCGCTGGTCCTGCATGACATCGCCGAGGCAGTGGGCATGCACGAGTCGACCATTTCGCGAGTTACCACACAGAAATTCATGCACACCCCGCGTGGCATTTACGAGCTGAAATACTTCTTCTCCAGCCACGTCAGCACCTCCGAGGGCGGCGAATGCTCGTCGACCGCGATCCGTGCCATCATCAAAAAACTGGTCGCAGCGGAAAACGCGAAAAAGCCGTTGAGTGACAGCAAGATCGCTGGTTTACTGGAAGCACAGGGCATTCAGGTAGCCCGTCGCACCGTCGCCAAATACCGCGAATCCCTTGGGATAGCACCGTCGAGTGAGCGTAAGCGACTGATGTGATGCGGCACTGAGGGAAGGCTTTTGCAAAACTGGATGCGCGCCAGGCGCCCTGCCCACCGGGGAATCAGGACAGTTCTGCAAGAGCCTTCCCAAGCCAAAGTGTTACGGTGGCAGGCCCGTTAGCCTGCCTCTTACACACGGCAACAAGGAGAAGCGGTATGCAAGTCAACATCAGTGGACATCAACTGGATGTGACCGACGCCCTGCGCGACTATGTCGGGGAAAAGCTAAGCCGGCTGGAGCGCCATTTCGACCGAATTACCAACGTCCAGGTGACGATGGAAGTCGAAAAGCTCAAACAGAAAATCGAAGCAACCTTACACATCGCCGGCGGCGAAGTGGTGGCCAACGCCGAACATGAAGACATGTACGCGGCCATCGACCTACTCGCCGACAAACTCGACCGCCAACTGATCAAACACAAGGAAAAGCAGCTAGGCCGCCTGCAGGGCGCTGCAGCTCGCTGATACCTGCCATCTCATGATCCGACTTGAAAATATCCTGACCGCCGGCCGTTCCCTGGTGAACGTGCCTGGCGGCAGCAAGAAACGTGTACTCGAACAGATTGCCAACCTGGTCGCTCGGGATCTATCCGATCTCGACGCCCAGGACATCTTCGAAAATCTGGTTGCCCGCGAGAAACTCGGCTCCACCGGTTTCGGCAACGGCATTGCCATTCCTCACTGTCGCCTCCCCGGCTGCAGCGCGCCTATCAGCGCGGTGCTGCACCTGGAAGCGGCAGTGGACTTCGACGCCATCGACGGCGCCCCGGTGGACCTGCTATTCGTCCTCCTGGTACCGGAAGCGGCGACCGATGAACACCTCGAACTGCTGCGCCAGATCGCCAGCATGCTCGACCGTGCAGATGTGCGTGATCGCCTGCGCCAGGCGCAGAGCAGCGAAAGCCTGTATCAGGTCGTCGTCGACGTGCAGAACGGCCGCTGAGGCCAGGGGTAGGACAGTGCCATGCGCCTGATCATCGTCAGTGGCCGCTCAGGCTCAGGCAAGAGCACTGCCCTCGATGTCCTCGAGGACAACGGCTTCTACTGCATCGACAACCTGCCGGCGATCCTGCTGCCGGAGCTGGCCGAGCGTGCCCTGCTGCAGACCGAACTGCTGCATCCGCAGGTCGCCGTGTCGATCGACGCGCGCAACCTGCCCAGCCAGCTCAAGCGCTTCCCCGAACTGCTCGACGAAGTCCGTGCTCGCCACATCCAGTGCGACGTGCTGTATCTGGACGCCGACGAGGAGACCCTGCTCAAGCGTTTCTCCGAAACCCGCCGGCGCCACCCGCTGACCAACGAGAATCGTGCCCTGGCCGAGGCCATCCACGATGAGGCGATTTTGCTCAGCCCGATCACCGATCTGGCCGACTTGAAGATCGACACCACCCACCTCAACCTCTATCAGCTGCGCGACACCCTCAAGCTGCGCCTGCTCAACAAGCCCGAGCCGGGCACCGCCTTTCTGGTCGAGTCCTTTGGCTTCAAGCGCGGCATGCCAGTCGATGCCGACCTGGTGTTCGATGTACGCTGCCTGCCCAACCCGTACTGGAAGCCCGACCTGCGCGAGATGTCCGGCCTGGAGCAACCGGTAGCCGAATACCTGGCAGCACAGCCGGATGTCGAAGAGATGTACCAGGACATCCACGCCTACCTGCACAAATGGCTGCCGCGCTTCGCCGCCAGCAACCGCGCCTACGTGACCATCGCCATCGGCTGCACGGGTGGTCACCACCGCTCGGTATACTTGGCCAATCGCCTGGGTGAAGCCCTCAAGCCCATCTTGAAGAACGTCCAGGTTCGCCACCGCGACCTCGGCTAAGGACTGCAATGCCTTCCTGCGAAATCACCATCTGCAACAAGCTCGGTCTGCATGCCCGCGCCGCCGCCAAGTTCGTCGGCGTAGCCGGGCGCTTTCCCTGCCAGGTCAGGGTGGGCCGCTCGCCGCAGAGCCTGGTCGACGGCAAGAGCATCATGGCGGTAATGATGCTGGCCGCCGGCAAAGGCACCAACCTGCACCTGCACAGCGAAGGCGAGCAGGAAGACGATGCACTCAACGCGCTGATCGAACTGATCAACAACAAGTTCGACGAAGGCGAGTAACCCCTCTCCGCGCGCCAGCCTGATCAGGCCAGCGCCGTATCCAGCCCCGCTCAGCCAACCCGGGCTGGCGATAAACTCCGCCCCACTTGGAGAACCCAGCTCACACGCCGCATCCAGCGCCGGGGTCAGCAGGGAGAACAACATGGCGGCCAGATGCCCAGCTAAGAGTGGTCGGGCGCACCTAAATACGGCGCATGCACAACACCGGCAGCGCGCCTGAAACGGCGCACGGCCGGGGATGGCGATCAGCTACCGGCTACGGTCATTTTCTCGATCAGCACCGAGCCGGTGCGGATATTGCCGCGCAGCTCCAGATCACTGCCGACCGCGACGATCTGCTGGAACATGTCGCGCAGGTTGCCGGCAATGGTGACTTCCTGCACCGGGAACTGGATCTCGCCGTTCTCTACCCAGAAACCGGCAGCGCCGCGCGAGTAGTCGCCGGTGACCATATTCAGCCCCTGCCCCATCAACTCGGTGACCAGCAGGCCACGACCCATGCGGCGCAACAGCGCCTTCTGGTCTTCGTCACCATGGCTGACGAACAGGTTGTGCACGCCGCCGGAGTTGGCCGTGCTGGGCATGCCCAGCTTGCGCCCGGAATAGGTGGCCAGGATGTAGGACACCAGCTCGCCACCCGCGACGAAGGGCTTGGCATAGGTCGCCAGGCCGTCACCATCGAAGGTCGCGCTGCCCATGGCACGCGGAATATGCGGGCGCTCGTCGAGACTCAGCCACTCGGGGAACAGGCGCTGCCCCAGTGAACCTTCGAGGAAGGACGACTTGCGGTACAGGTTGCCGCCGGAGATCGCCGCCAGGAAATGACCAAACAGGCCGGTGGCCAGTTCAGCGGCGAACAGCACCGGCACCTCGCAGGTCGGGACCGGGCGAGCGCCCAGTCGCGCCACGCTGCGCTCGGCCGCCAGGCGCCCGATGCGCGCAGGATCGGCCAGCAGTTCACCCTGGCGATTGACGTCATACCAGTAGTCGCGCTGCATCTGCCCTTCGCCCTCGGCGATCATCACGCAGCTCAGGCTGTGGCGGGTGCTGGCGTAACCGCCGACGAAACCATGGCTGTTGCCGTAGACCCGGCAGCCCTGGTGGGTATTGAGCGTGGTGCCATCGGCATTACTGATCCGCGGATCAGTAGAAAACGCCGACTCTTCACAAGCCAGCGCCAGCTCGATGGCCTGCTCAGGGGCCAGCGCCCAGGGGTGATAGAGGTCCAGGTCTGGCAGGTCGCGGGCCATCAGCGCCGCATCGGCCAAGCCAGAGCAATCGTCCTCGGAGGCATGCTTGGCAATCGCCAGGGCCGCCGCCACGGTTTCCCGGATCGCCGCCTCGCCACTCGCCGAGGTGCTGGCCGAGCCCTTGCGCTGGCCGAGGTACAGGGTGATGCCAAAGCCCTGGTCGCGATTGAACTCGACGGTCTCCACTTCGCGCTGACGCACCGTGGTCGACAGCCCCTGCTCCAGGGATACGGCCACTTCGCAGGCGCTGGCGCCCTGGCGACGGGCCTCGGCGATGATCTGCTCGACCTGCGCCTGCAGGGCCGGCAATGCCTGCGGGCCCACTGTTTCTGCTGAACTCATGTTGCACTCCACTGACAGGGCGCCCACCACCACGGGGGACAGGCAACCCCTGACTGGTTATCATGGCGGCGTTTCCCTCTGGACCGCCCCCATGGCTGATTCTTACGACGACGACTTCTCCGGTGAGAAGAGCAAAACCCAGGTCAAGCGCGAGCTGCATGCGCTGCAGGATCTCGGTCAGCGCCTCACCACCCTCAAACCCGACCTGCTGGCCAAGCTGCCGTTGACCGACGGCATGCGCAAAGCCCTAGCCGAAGCACCGAAACACACGGCCAACGCCGCGAAAAAACGCCACGTCCAGTTCATCGGCAAGCTCATGCGCGAACAGGACGTCGAGGGCATTCTCGCCCTGATCGACCAGGTCGACAGCTCCACCCGCGAATACAACGAGCGTTTCCACAACCTCGAGCGCTGGCGCGACCGCCTGATCACCGGTGACGACACCACGCTGGAAAGCTTTGTCGTCGACTACCCGGAAACCGACCGCCAGCACCTGCGCAGCCTGATCCGTCATGCCCAGCACGAGGCGTCGCGGAACAAACCGCCAGCCGCCGCGCGCAAGGTCTTCAAATACATCCGCGACCTGGACGAAACCCAGCGCGGGCTGCGCTAACCACCCCGCGAATGGGCGCCCTTCAGGCGCCCGTGCCTCCCACGGTAATCGCATCGATCTTCAGGGTCGGCTGGCCGACACCGACCGGCACCGACTGACCGTCCTTGCCGCAGGTCCCCACGCCGCTGTCCAGGGCTAGGTCGTTGCCGACCATCGACACCCGACTCATCGCCTCGGGACCATTGCCAATCAGGGTCGCCCCCTTGACCGGAGCGGTGATCTTGCCGTCCTCGATCAGATAGGCCTCGCTGGTGGAGAAGACGAACTTGCCGCTGGTGATGTCGACCTGACCGCCACCAAGGTTGGCGCAGTAGATACCCTTCTTCACCGAGCGGATGATTTCTTCCGGATCGCTTTCGCCGGCCAGCATGTAGGTGTTGGTCATGCGTGGCATCGGCAGGTGCGCATAGGACTCGCGGCGACCGTTGCCGGTACGCGCCACCCCCATCAGGCGGGCATTCAGCTTGTCCTGCATGTAGCCCTTGAGCACACCGTTCTCGATCAGCGTGGTGCAACTGGTCGGCGTGCCCTCGTCATCGACACTGAGCGAACCACGACGGCCGGCCAGGGTGCCGTCATCGACGATAGTGCACAGGCTGGAAGCGACCTTTTCGCCGACCTTGCCGCTGTAGGCCGAACTGCCCTTGCGGTTGAAGTCGCCTTCCAGGCCATGGCCGACCGCCTCGTGCAGCAGCACGCCGGACCAGCCAGCGCCCATCACCACCGGGAAAGTACCGGCCGGCGCCGGCTGCGCTTCGAGGTTGACCAGGGCCTGGCGCAGCGCCTCGCGGGCATAGCCCATGGCGCGGTCTTCCTCCAGGAAATAGCGGTAGTCGGTACGCCCACCGCCGCCATGACCGCCGCGCTCGCGACGACCGTTCTGCTCGACGATCACGCTGACGTTGAAGCGCACCAGCGGACGGATATCTGCCCCCAGGCTACCGTCGTTAGCCGCGACCAGGACATGGTCCCAGACCCCGGCCAGACTCACGGTGACCTGCTTGATACGCGGATCGAGGGCACGGGTGGCGACATCCACGCGCTTGAGCAACTCGACCTTCTCGGCGCGATCCAGCACCTCCAGCGGGTTGCCAGCGGCATACAGCGCGGTGATCTGCGGGCTGACGAACGCCTGCACCCGGCCCTGCTGGCCGGCCCGGGCAATCGAGCGCGCCGCACGCGCCGCCTGGCTCAGGGCCTCGGCGGTGATCGCATTGCTATAGGCAAAACCGGTTTTCTCGCCGGACTGGGCGCGCACGCCGACACCCTGATCAAGATTGAAGCTGCCTTCCTTGACGATGCCATCTTCCAGCACCCAGGTTTCGGACACCTGGCTCTGGAAATACAGGTCGGCGGCATCGATGCCGGGGCCAGCCAGTTCACCGAGGATGCTCGGCAACTGTTCGATACTCAGGCCGCCAGGGCTCAGCAACTGCCCACTGACGGCTAACAGGGTCTCGCTCATAGGTTCTCCGTTGGCGCCGGCCCGGGTTCGGCCGGCGCGAAAAATCGTCTGTGACGGGCCACCGGCATGCGCTGGCGAATCGCTGCCTGCTCGCCGTCGTCGCGCTCGGCGAGCAATACCGCTGCGCCTTGTGCCTGCTCGGCCAATACACGGCCCCAGGGGTCGATCACTGCCGAGTGACCGAAGGTCTCGCGCCCACCGGGATGGGTTCCGCCCTGCCCAGCCGCCAGCAGGTAGCATTGGGTTTCGATGGCCCGCGCACGGGTCAGTACCTGCCAATGCGCGGCCCCCGTCACGGCGGTAAAGGCCGCAGGGGCGCTAATCAATTCGGCGCCAGCCTCGCGCAGCCGGCTGTACAGCTCGGGGAAGCGCAGGTCATAGCACACCGTCAGGCCAAGTCGGCCCACCGGGGTATCGGCCACCACCACCTGGCCACCGAACGCATAGTCATCCGACTCACGGTAACGACCGCGACTGTCGGCCACGTCGACATCGAACAGGTGCAGCTTGTCGTAGCGCGCCACCCGTTCGCCTTGCGCGTCGACCAGCAGCGAGCAGGCATGGGCCTTGGCAGCGGGCTGACCATCCGGCGGCAGGGGAATGGTGCCGGCCACTATCCATAACCTGAGGTCGCGGGCGGTCTGTTTCAACCAGGGCAGGATTGGGCCATGGCCCTCGGCTTCGGCGCGGCCCATGGCAGCCAGGTCACGGCGACCCATGGCGGCGAAGTTTTCCGGCAGCACGGCGAGGCGCGCACCGCGCTCAGCCGCCTGCTGCAGCAGATGACGGGCGCTGGCGAGGTTGGCCAGGACATCATCCTGGCTGACCATCTGGATCACGGCGATGGACATGATTACTTCCGTCCGGGTAGTGACTGCATGCTACTCCATGTCAGCACTAGCGGGGCTTCTCGAAAGGTTTCTCGAAACTGATCTGCGGGTCCTTCCAGTCGCCCTTGACGCTGTACTGCACGCTGGCGAAACGCGCGACACGGTCACCGAGCAGCTTGTCGACCACGAACAGGGCGCCCCCTACCGCCGGCGCACCGACGATCAGCGCAGCCAGCGGCAGGTTGTTGGTCACCGGCAGGGTCACCAGCAGCTTGGCGTCGATCTGGTCGCGCGCCATGTCCAGGGTGCCATTCAGCTCCAGGCCGGTGGACGGCCCTTCCATCTTGATCGGCTCGCGGGTGACGAACACCCCGTCGCTGGCCACCAGCAGGCCTTTCACCCGGTCGTAACTGAGACCCTTGCCGAGCAGATCGGAGAAGTCCAGGCGCAGGCGTCGACCGATGGAGTTGAAGTTGAGCAGGCCGAACACTCGCAGCGCCGAAGCCGAGCCTTGTACCTCGACGAACTGGCCCTTGCGCAGACTGGCGTCGAGGCTGCCGGAAAAACGCTTGAGGCTGGTCCAGGCTGGCGATCCTGGCCAGTTTCCGTCGGCATCCAGGCGGAAGCGTTCGCTAGTGGCCGTCGGCGCGAACCCCCAGGCCAGCAGTACATCGGCCAGGTTCTCACCCTCAAGGCGGCCCTTGTACCAACTGCGCGTGGCGCCGGGCGCGCCTTCCCAACCCGCATCGCCCTTGACCTGCATGCCCTTGAGACCCAGAGACAGTTCACTGAAACGCACGCCCTGCGGGGTGGGCCTAGCCTTGAGCGACCAAGCGCCCAACAGTTGGTCGCCCTGCAATACCCGATCGATATGCAGGTCCAGCGCGGGAATCTGCCGGGGATCGACACTGGCCAGCGGGTCAGGCTTTTCCACCACGGGCTCAGCCGCGCTCGGCGGCTCGGCCGCCGGGAAGGTCAGACGCTCCAGATTGACCGCAATGGGCGCCCCGGCAGCATCCGGCAACAGCACATTGCCTTTGGCCAGCGCGCTGTCCAGCCCCAGCGCCCAGCCCTGGGCCGAACGGGCAAGCTGCACACCCAATTGATCGACCTGCGTGCCGAAGCCCTTGAAGTGGTCGATCTGCAGGTTGGCGCCGCGGAAGAACTGCTGGGCCTCCCGGCTGTTCTGCGCGGCGGCATAGCGTTTGCCGGTGTCTTGCCAGGCGTTCCAGTCCAGCTCGGCCAGGCGACCACTGACATGCAGGCCCTGCTCGTTGGTCAGAATGGCCTGGGCGCCCCCCAGGCGCAGCAGGCCACGCCCCTGCAGGGTCTGCCCCGGCGGCGCGGCGAAAGCCAGGCTGGCCAGTCCGGCGTAATCCAGCCAGTAGCGCCGCTCATTGCCCTGCAATGTCATGCGCCAGGTGGCCGTGCGGGTGTCGGCAGCAGCCTTGCCGAACGGTGCTGGCAGGTCGATGGCCAATCCCTTGAGATCGGAGTCGACACGTAACTGACTATCCGCAGGCGCCAGCGTGATGCCCAGGCGATAAGGCAACTCGCCACTCAGCGGTAGTGGCCGGGTCACCCCAAGCCAATCGGACAGCGCCTTGACCGATACCCGGCCATTGGCCTCGATACGCGTTTGCAGATTGCCCCGCGGACCACCTGCGATGGCCTTGCCCTGCACCGCACGACCGAAAACCTGGGCACGGATATCCGGGGCGCTGAGGCCGTTGCTGCTGTCGAAGCGGAACGCGCCCTTGAGCTGGCTCAGTTCCAGCTTCGGCGTGCTGATCTGCAGACGCGCGCCTTCGGTGGCGAAATCCACCAGCACCTTGGGTTTCTGGCCCTGGGCCAGCGGAATATCCAGTTTCAACTTGGCCGACAGCGGCCCCTCGCCCCGCCAGCCAGCAAAGGTGGCAGCCGTGCCAATCGGCGCCTCCTGCAGAATTTTCATGGCATCGCCCAGGTTGCCCTGTACCTGGCCATCGAGCAGCAGGTGCGAAACCTGACCACTGTCGACGTGCGGGATATCCACGCTGACATTCTCGACGCGACTGTCCAGTAGCCGCCCCTCGGGCACCCGCACCTGCACGCCGGAGTCCTCGATCAGCACTTCACCGCGCGCCTCGCGCAGCGCCGGCCAACCCGGCTGGAAGGCCAGTTCGGCGTCATGCACGCGGAAGAACAGGCTGATACTGCGCGCAGCCGCATCGGCACCCTTCTGCAGCGAGCCCTGGTATTCAAACCAGCCTTCATCGACCTTGCCGCCGCGAATCGCCGTCAGCAGCCACTCGGTGAGTTTGGGGCTGAGGCCGGGAGACAAGGTCGGCAGGTATTTCTCCGCGTACTTGGCATCGCCCTCTCGGATACCGACGCGCAGGTCCATGTAGTCCTCCTGCGCCGGGTCCTTCTTCAGACGGATGAGGAAGTCACCGGCAATCCGCCCCTCCTCGCCCACCACCTGCAGGTAGGGGCTGCGCAGGGTCAAGCCTTCGTCATCCAGCTGCCAGAGTAGCCGCGCGGCAGCCTGGCGATAACGCCAGATCTTGGGGAACAGGGTATCCAGGTGCAGGCCGAAATTTTCACTGTTGGCCAGCAACTCGCCGCCGCCCAGGTCGCCAGTGGCGCTGCCCGTGGCGTTTTCCACCGCGGGGATACCATGCCAGGCACTGATGCCAGCGCGCTCGATGTTGCTGGAGAACTGCAACCGTGTGGCATCGCTGCGCTGGGGCAGATAGGTAAGCTGCAGGTTACGCAGGCTGCCTTGCGGCTTGAGCCCCTCGATCGCCTCGACGGCCGGCTCGGGCAACGGCGCCAGGCCCAACGCCAGCGGCAGCAGGGGCGCCAGGTCGAGGCGATCCGCCGCCAGCTGCCATTGTTCCTCTTCACCATCTTGCGCTGCCCGGTACTCCAGCGCGGCATGCAGTTCGCCCCAGCGAGTGTTGCCCAGGCTCATGGCCAGAGAGTCGATCAATACCTGGAAGCCTCCCTCGCGCCGCTCGAAATAGGCATTCAGGCCCAGGTCCTCGATCTGCACGGGTTTGCGCTCGGCATACGCGGCCTGCAGCTGCGGCGCATGCACCCGGGCGAACGCGCGCTGGGCCTGGCCCTTGTCCCACTCCAGCCAGACCTCACCACCAATGGCGGCGTGCTTGAGTTTCCAGTCCCGCGTCAGGCTGGCGGGCAACCAGGCAGCCCAATCGCTCTGCGGTAGGCTGAGGTACAGCTCGGCCTGGCTGGCGCGCCAATCCTGGCGATCGAGGCGGCTCTTCACCCGCAGCGACAAAGGCTGGCCATCGGGCAGCAACAGGTGACCGTCGAGACGCAGGCGGCTGACGCTGCTGCGCAGGGTGAAACTGGCGTAGGTCAGGCTCAGCGGCTTGTGGTCAAAAGGCTCGAGTGTCAGCTGACTGTCGAGCAGGGACAGCTCCTCGACCACCCGCAGCTGTTTCAGCAGCTGCTGCACATCCAGCGGCTTTTGCGGCTCGCGTGTCGGCAGGCCCTCGACCGCCCAATGCCCGGTTGCATCCTGCTGCAGGCTGAGCTGCAGGCCTTCGACCTGCAGGTTGGCGATGCGCAACTGACGTTCGAGCAGGCTGCCCAGCACATCCGGCACCAGCCGTACCTGATCCAGCCGCACGGCACTGCTGCCCTCGCCCAGGGTCAGGTCATGCACCGTCAGCAGCGGCGCCAGGCCACTCCAGCCTCCTTCCAGGCTGCCGATCGACAGCGGCATGCCAAGCGCCGCACGAGCCTTGCTCTCGACCTCGTCACGGTATTCGGCAACCAGCGGGGACAGTTGCCGACCCAGGCTGACATACAACGCCGCCAGAACCAGCAGCAGGGCACAGAGCCCCAGCGTGATGCGCAGCAGCGTTACGAACAGGCCGGCGATACGATTCATTCAGCGCGATGCCTCACAGCAGCACGACATCGTACTGTTCCTGGGAATACATGGTTTCCACCTGGAATTTGATGGTGCGACCGATGAACGCCTCGAGGTCGGCGACATTGCCCGATTCCTCATCGAGCAGGCGATCGACCACCTTCTGGTTGGCCAGCACGCGGTAGCCTTCGGCCTGGTAGGCACGGGCTTCGCGCAGGATCTCGCGGAAGATCTCGTAGCAGATGGTTTCCGGGGTCTTCAGCTTGCCGCGGCCCTGGCAGCAACTGCAGGGCTCGCAAAGCACCTGTTCCAGGCTTTCACGGGTGCGCTTGCGGGTCATCTGCACCAGGCCTAGCTCGGTGATGCCAATTATGTTGGTCTTGGCATGATCGCGTTCCAGCTGCTTTTCCAGGGTGCGCAGCACCTGGCGCTGGTGTTCTTCATCTTCCATGTCGATGAAGTCGATGATGATGATCCCGCCGATATTGCGCAGGCGCAGCTGGCGGGCGATGGCGGTGGCCGCCTCGAGGTTGGTCTTGAAGATGGTTTCTTCGAGGGTGCGATGGCCGACGAAAGCGCCGGTATTGACGTCCACCGTGGTCATCGCCTCGGCCGGGTCGACCACCAGGTAGCCCCCGGATTTGAGCGGCACCTTACGCTCCAGGGCGCGCTGGATCTCGTCTTCGACGCCATACAGGTCGAAGATCGGTCGCTCGCCGGGATAGTGTTCCAGACGGTCGGCAATTTCCGGCATCAGCTCGTCGACGAACTGGGTGATCTTCTGGAAGGTCTCGCGCGAATCGATGCGGATCTTCTCGATCTTCGGGTTGACCAGATCGCGCAGGGTACGCAGGGCCAGGGACAGGTCTTCGTAGATCACCGTGGGGGTCGGCGCGCTCTTCATCTGCGCGGCGATCTGTTCCCACAGGCGGCGCAGGTAGCGGATGTCCGCGAGGATTTCATCAGCGCCAGCGCCCTCGGCCGCCGTACGCAGGATAAAACCACCGACTTCCTCGATACCTTCGGCCGCCACGCAATCGGCGACCACCTGCTTGAGGCGCTCGCGCTCGGCTTCATCCTCGATCTTCAGCGAGATGCCGACGTGGCTGGTACGCGGCATGTACACCAGGTAGCGCGAGGGAATCGACAGGTGGGTGGTCAGCCGCGCGCCCTTGCTGCCGATCGGGTCCTTGGTCACCTGCACCACCAGGCTCTGGCCTTCATGCACCAGGGCACTGATGGTTTCGACGGCACTGCCTTCGCGGGTGGAGATTTCCGCTGCGTGGATGAACGCCGCACGATCCAGGCCGATGTCGATGAAGGCCGCCTGCATGCCCGGCAGTACCCGCACCACCTTGCCTTTATAAATGTTGCCGACGATGCCGCGGCGCTGGGTGCGCTCGACGTGCACTTCCTGCAATACGCCGTTTTCCACCACCGCCACGCGCGATTCCATTGGCGTGATGTTGATCAGGATTTCTTCGCTCATGCATCCCACTCTGTGCGACGACGCTGCTGGCCAGGGGCCTTGCCCCTGCCGCGGTCTTATTTATTGGTTGGCTGGCAGTGTCTGCCAGCACGGAATCCCGAATTCGTTGAGCATTTGCGCGGTTTCGCACAGGGGCAGGCCGACCACCGCCGAGTAACTGCCCTCGATTCGACTGACGAACACCGCCGCCAGTCCCTGAATACCATAGCTGCCTGCCTTGTCCTGTGGCTCGCCGCTGGCCCAGTAGGCCTCGGCCTCGCCAGCAGCCAATGCGCGAAAGTGCACACGGCTGGTCACCACCTCGACCCGACTGCACCCCGCACTGACCAACGCCACCGCGGTCAACACCCAATGCTCACGACCCGACAAGGCCGCCAGGGTAGCCAGGGCTTCTGCGCGATCTTGGGGCTTGCCAAGAATCTGCCCGTCGAGCACCACTGCGGTATCTGCACCCAGCACCACGGCACCGGTCGCATCGCCCAGGCTGGCCAGCCCAGCTTGCGCTTTTTCCAGCGCGAGCCGCTCTACATAGCCATGCGCCGGCTCAGCGGGCAATGCTGTTTCATCAATCGAGGCGATTAGCGTGACGAAGGGCACACCGATCTGCGCCAGCAATTCGCGCCGGCGGGGGGAACCCGAGGCCAGATAAAGCGTGGCCATGCAGACATCTCCCTGTCGAGGTGGTGTGAGTGGGGTGCGTCAGTGCACACCGAAACGCTGCTGCAATCCACGCAGGATGGCGAACACCCAGGGCCAGAGCAAGGCGCTGACCAGCGCCGGCAGGACGAATTCCAGGGTATGCGGGCGCGTGCCCGTCAGGGCATTGAGCCACAGCTGCACCAGCTGGGCCAGGCCGAATACCACCAGCAGCACCAGACTCTGCTGCCACATGGGAAACATGCGCAGGCGCCGCTGCAGGGTCAGCACCAGGAAGGTGATCAGGGTCAGGGTCAGGGCATGCTGGCCGAGCAAGGCGCCGTACAGCACATCCTGACCGAGGCCGAACAGCCAGGCACTGATCATCCCTACCCGGTGCGGCACGGCCAGCACCCAATAGGCGAGGAACAACGCCAGCCACAGCGGACGACCGATCTGCATGAAATCGGGCATCGGCACGATGCTGAGCAACAGCGCCACCGCCAGGCTGACCCAGATTATCCAGCCATTGCGCGCCTTGGCCTGCACCATCAGTGGTTCTCCTGCGGGGCAGCCGTCGGCGCGGCGCCAGGGGCACGTGTCGCGGCGGGTTGTACGGGTGACGTCGTGGGTGTCGCTGCCGGCGTGCCCGTCGGAGCGGGACCTTGCGGCTGGGCCGGTTCGCCCTTGGCGGCCGCATCCCGGTCCGCTGCTTCCTGGGCTACGGCGGCCTGGGTGGCGCGCTCTTCGGCGGAACGGCTGTCGGTAAACACCAGCAACATGTAGCGACTGCGATTGAGGGCGGCTGTCGGCACGGCACGCACGATGGCGAATGGCTGGCCGGAGTCGTGGATCACTTCCTTGACCGTGGCCACCGGGTAGCCGGCCGGGAAACGCTGGCCCATGCCGGAACTGACCAGCAGATCGCCTTCCTTGATATCCGCGGTGTCGGCGACATGACGCAATTCGAGGCGCTCCGGGTTGCCGGTGCCGGCCGCGATGGCGCGCAGGCCGTTACGGTTCACCTGAACCGGGATGCTGTGGTTGGTATCGGTAAGCAGCAGCACGCGGGCGGTGTAGGGCATGACTTCGACCACCTGACCCATCAGGCCGCGTGCATCGAGCACCGGCTGGCCGATGAACGCGCCGTCCTTCTCGCCCTTGTCGATCAGGATGCGGTGGGTAAAGGGGTTGGGATCGACACCGATCAGCTCGGTGACCAGCACTTTCTCATCCACCAGCGCAGCGGAGTTGAGCAACTCGCGCAGGCGTACGTTCTGTTCGGTGAGGGTGGCGAGCTTCTGCACACGCCCCTGCATCAGCAGGGCTTCGGCCTTGAGCTTCTCGTTCTCGGCGATCAGGGTGCTGCGGCTGGCTATCTGCTGGGTGGCGTTTTCCCACAGGGTCACCGGCAGGCGCGCGGTGCGATAGGCCGGCTCGACGATCAGGCCGAGCTGCGCGCGCAGCGGCCTCAGCACTTCGAAACGCGCATCCACCACCATCAGCGCAGCCGACAGCACGACCAACACGAGCAGTCGTACGCCGAGCGATGGCCCTTTGGCAAATAGCGGCTTGATGGTGACACCCCTTAAGCGAAACCTAGAAAACAGAAAGCCGGAAGTACAGACCTCCGGCTTCGGTTTACCACGTCAGGATCACTCCGAGGAGAGCAGGTCCATGCTGTGGCGATCCATCATCTCCAGCGCACGACCGCCACCGCGGGCTACGCAGGTCAGCGGGTCTTCGGCGACGATCACCGGCAGGCCGGTTTCCTGGGCCAGCAGCTTGTCCAGGTCACGCAGCAGCGCGCCACCACCGGTCAGCACCAGGCCACGCTCGGCGATGTCGGAAGCCAGTTCCGGCGGCGATTGCTCGAGGGCGCTCTTGACCGCCTGAACGATGGTCGCCAGGGATTCCTGCAGCGCTTCCAGCACTTCGTTGGAGTTGAGGGTGAAGCTGCGCGGTACGCCTTCGGCCAGGTTACGGCCACGCACGTCGACTTCACGAACTTCGCCACCAGCGTAGGCGGTGCCGATTTCCTGCTTGATGCGCTCGGCGGTGGACTCACCGATCAGCGAACCGTAGTTGCGGCGCACGTAAGTGATGATGGCTTCGTCGAAACGGTCGCCGCCAACACGTACAGATTCGGCGTAGACCACGCCGTTCAGCGAGATCAGGGCGATTTCGGTGGTACCACCGCCGATGTCGACAACCATCGAGCCGCGGGCCTCTTCAACCGGCAGGCCGGCACCAATGGCAGCAGCCATCGGCTCTTCGATCAGGAACACTTCACGCGCACCGGCACCGAGGGCCGATTCACGGATGGCGCGGCGCTCGACCTGAGTCGATTTGCACGGCACGCAGATCAGCACGCGCGGCGACGGCTGCAGGAAGCTGTTTTCGTGAACTTTGTTGATGAAGTACTGCAGCATCTTCTCGCAGACGCTGAAGTCGGCGATCACGCCGTCTTTCATCGGGCGAATAGCGGAAATGTTGCCCGGGGTACGACCGAGCATACGCTTGGCTTCGGTACCGACGGCGACCACGCTCTTCTGGTTGTTGCCGCTGGTGCGGATGGCAACCACGGACGGTTCGTTCAATACGATGCCGCGCTCGCGTACATAAATCAGGGTATTGGCGGTGCCCAGGTCGATCGACAGATCGCTGGAAAACATGCCACGCAGTTTCTTGAACATGGGGGAAAAAC
>JBBNAI010000377.1:0-1101 GCA_037994305.1 Pseudomonas sp.
TGCCGAGCACTGAAGGCAGGTTCATGCCGACGAAGGGGTCGTAACCCATGAACCCGGCGAACTCCAGGTGCTGCGGGTTATCCGCGATCAGTTGCAACAACTGCCCCAGCGTCTGCGTGTCACTCACGCCGCCGCGATGCAGGCCCACGTCCAGCTCGATGTTGATGCGCAGCCGCGTGCCCAGCCCCTGGGCCAGTGCCAGGTACTGCTGCAGGCGTTCGGGGGTGTCGATCAGCCACTGCAGCTGCTTCGCAGGATCAAAGGGGCCGCTGTGCTGCTGGTAGAACAGCTGGGCCGAGCGCACCGGCAGCGGCTTGCCGAGCAGGATGTCGGCCTCGGGAAACAGCCGCGCATCGTGATTGAGGAAGGGCTGGTGGAAGGACATCAGCCGCCGGGTGCCGAGGCGCTCACCGATGTAACGCAACAGACCAGGCGCCGGCAGGGACTTCTCCACCAGGCGCAGCTGCTTGCCGCTACGGGCGAGGAACTGGCGCACCACCTCGATGTTCTGGTCGAGCCGATCGAGGTCGATCAGCAGGCTCGGGCGCATCGGCCCGTGGGCCTTGAGCTCCTGGTTCAGCGCCTGGAAATAGCCGTCGTGTGGCTGCCCCTGATTACTCGGGCGCAACCAGGCTGCCGCCAGCAATCCGCCAGCACCCAGGCCAGCCAACACAACTGTGCGTCGTTTCATCGTCGCTCCCTAACCCATGCCCAGGCCGAACAACCCAGCCAGGTGCGCATTGACGAAGCGCCCGTGCGGGTCCAGCGCCTGGCGCAGCTCGGTGAATTCCTTCCAGCGCGGATACAGCGCCGCCAGCTGACGCGCACCCAGGCTGTGCAGCTTGCCCCAGTGCGGCCGCCCCTCATACTTCCAGAAGATCGGCTCGATCGCGGCGAAGAATTCGCGGTGGTCCATCGCATGGTGTTGGTGGATCGACAGTGCGCAGCTGTCGCGCCCCTCGAACATGCTCAGAGGAATGTCATCGGCCTTCACGTAGCGGTACTCGACCGGCATCCAGGTGCGCAGGTTGCCGTCGTCGATGCGCTTGAGGATCTCGCGCAGGCAGGCCGGGCCGTGCTCGGCCGGCACCGAGTACTCCA
>JBBNAI010000378.1:0-8485 GCA_037994305.1 Pseudomonas sp.
CCGGCGATCGGGCGCACGGTGATCAGGTTGTCCTCGACGCGCACCAGCACTTCCGGCGAGCTGCCGACCACATGGAAGTCGCCGAAGTTGAAGAAGTACATGTACGGCGTCGGGTTGATGCAGCGCAGCGCGCGGTACAAGTCGATCGGCGCGGCCTGGAACGGGATCGACATACGCTGGGAAATCACCACCTGCATGCAGTCGCCGGCGAGGATGTATTCCTTGATCGCCAGCACCGCGGCTTCGTAGTCGTCGCGCTTGAAGCTGGAGACGAAGTCCGGCTCGGCACCCGCCGGCGCGGCCAGGTCGACGCCCAGGCGCGGGGTGATCGGCAGACGCAGCTTATCCAGTAGCTGGCCCAGGCGCGCGCGGCCTTGCTCAAAGGCATCGGCAGCGGCCGGATCGGCGAGCACGATGGCGTGCATCTTGCCCGCCAGGTTATCGAACACCACCACGGCGTCGGACACCATCAACAGGATATCCGGGGTGCCCAGCGGGTCCGGGTTGGGGCTGGCGCCGAGTTTCTTCTCGACGTAACGCACGCTGTCATAGCCGAAGTAACCGACCAGGCCACCGTTGAAACGCGGCAGGCCGTCGAGGGTCGGTACGTTGTAGCGAGCCTTGAACTGCTCGACGAAATCCAGCGGATCGGCGCACTCGTGGCGCTCCACCTCGACCCCGTCGATGCTAACGCTGACAGTGTGGCCATAAGCGCGCAGCACAGTGCGGGCCTGCAGGCCGATGATCGAGAAGCGCCCCCATTTCTCACCGCCCTGCACGGATTCGAGCAGGTAGGTGTTGGGCGCGTCGGCCAGTTTCAGGTAGATCGACAGCGGGGTGTCGAAGTCAGCGAGGGTTTCGAAAGCAAGCGGAATGCGGTTGTAGCCGTCAGCGGCCAAACGCAGGAATTCATCGCGGGTCATGATCAATCAGCCTCATGGCCGGAAGCCTGTGGGCGTCCGGTAAGCAAAACACTGGGGGTAGCAAACACGCCGGCGGGCCGGCCAAAAATCGATCAGGCGCGCCAACGCCAGCGGGCCAGGGCCTTGATGATTTTCATGTTGGCAAGATTGAGCCAGTGTTTGCAGGGAACCGCCACGGTGCGCTCTCTCGGCTGCGGGTATTCGGGGGAGTTCGCCGACATTAGCGTAGCCTCGCCCTCCAGGCAACCACCCGGCAGCAGCTGGCGCAGGTCATTGAGCACCAGCGCAGGCTCCTCCTCGGCGATCGGCCGGCCGTGATTGTAGCCATAGGACAGACCAACACACGGCACGCTGGCGGCGCGAGCGGCCAGTACGTCGTTGCGCGAGTCGCCGACGAACAGCGCATGCCGCGCTTCGACACCGGCCAGGCGCATGACATGCAGCAGCGCCGCCGGGTCGGGCTTCTGCTGCGGCAGGGTGTCACCGCCGATGATCCAGCGGAAATATCGACCCAGTTTCATCTCGTCCAGCAAGGGAGCAACGAAGCGCTCCGGCTTGTTGGTGATCAATGCCAGCTCCACGCCCTGCTTCTTCAGCCACTTGAGGGTGGCGGTGACGCCCGGGTAGACCCGGCTCAGGTTATGGCTGCCGGCATAGGCCAGGTTGAACAGCTCCAGGGCCTGCTCGGTTTCCGCGTCGCCTACGGCAGCATGCTCGATACCACCGGCCAGGGCGCGACGCACCAGCACCCGCGCACCGTTACCGACCCAGTCACGGACCTGCTCGACACCCGCAGGCGGGCGATCGAGCTGACCCAGCATACGGTCGATGGCGGCAGCCAGATCCGGCACCGAGTCGACCAGCGTTCCGTCCAGGTCGAACATCACCAGACGCGGCAGCTTGCCGTCGAACAGCCCGCGCAGGAGAGTCACCCACGCACCTGGGCCAGCTCGGCGCGCATGGCGTCGATCACCGCTTTGTAGTCCGGCTGGTTGAAGATCGCCGAGCCGGCGACGAAGGTGTCGGCGCCCGCCGCGGCGATTTCGCGGATGTTGTTGACGTTGACCCCGCCGTCGATTTCCAGACGGATATCGCGACCGGACGCGTCGATCAGCGCCCGCGCCTCGCGCAGCTTGTCGAGGGTACCAGGGATGAACTTCTGCCCGCCGAAGCCGGGGTTGACGCTCATCAGCAGGATCATGTCGACCTTGTCCATCACGTACTTCAGTGCGTCCAGGGACGTCGCCGGGTTGAACACCAGACCGGCCTTGGCGCCACCATCACGGATCAGCTGCAGCGAGCGGTCGATGTGCTGGCTGGCTTCCGGGTGGAAGGTCACGTAGGTAGCACCGGCCTCGATGAAGTCGCCGATGATGCGATCGACCGGGGAGACCATCAGGTGCGCGTCGATCGGCGCGGTGATGCCGTACTTGCGCAGCGCCGCGCAGACCATCGGGCCGATGGTCAGGTTAGGCACGTAGTGGTTGTCCATCACGTCGAAGTGGACGATGTCGGCGCCGGCGGCGAGAACCTTGTCGACTTCCTCGCCCAGGCGGGCGAAATCGGCGGACAGAATCGACGGAGCGATGGCGAAGGGTTGCATGACGACCTCAGAGCTTGAATCACGGTGGCGCGATTGTAGCCTGAGTCGCAGTCAGAGGCAGTTGTCGTATGTCAGGGAACGGCCCTCGCCGACGGGAGAGGCCCGTGCGCACAGGTTACTCCGGCATCGAGGTACGCAGTTTCTCGCTGCGCCCGCGCAGACCACTCGCAGGGTCAATCGACAGACCGTACTCCGCCGACCCCGCCTTTCCTAACACTGACAAAACGCCGGCCAACGCTTAGGCTGCAAGCATCATCCGCCACCACGAATGCTGAGATGTCCCCACTACTGCGACCGACACTGCTTGCCCTGTGCCTGGGGCTCTCCCTGAGCCAATCCCTGCACGCCGAAGAGACGCCAGCCGCCGAGCAACCCACCAGCGACAGCGCCGCGCCCAAAGGCGGTGAAAACGCTGACGACAAGGACGCCGACAAAGCCACCGAAGTGCCTCGTGTGCCCCTCGACGAGCGCACCAGTGCCGAAGCCGATGCCCTGGAACGGCAACTGCCGCAGGCTGAACAGCAACAGCTGCAGGCCGGCGACGAGCACTTCCTGGCCCTGTGGAAACCAGCCAATGCCGCGGAAGCCACCGGCGTGGTGATTCTGCTTCCAGGAGCCGAAGAGACAGCCGACTGGCCTACCGTGATCGGCCCTCTGCGCAACAAGCTGACCGATGCCGGCTGGAGCACGCTGAGCCTGACCCTGCCGGACAGCCCCGATGCACCGCTGCCCGCAGCCATCCTGCCACAGCCGATCGTGGTCGCCCCGCCAGTCGATGCCAGCGCTGAGCCGAACCAGGAGAAGGACGCCACCAGCGAGGACAAGCCCGCCGAGGACGCAACCGCCGCACCGGCCGCCGAACCTGCTCCTGCTGCACCGCCAGTGGACCCAGCCATACGCGTATTCGCCCGCATCCAGGCCGGCATCGCCTATGCCGAGCAACAGGGTGCGCAGTCCATCGTCCTCCTCGGCCATGGCGACGGCGCCTACTGGGCTGGGTTGTTCCTCGCCGAGAAGAAACCACCCCAGGTGGAGAACCTGCTGACCGTGGCAGCGCACCTGCCGGCCGGCCAGCATCCCGCGCTGGAGGAGCTGATCCCCGGCCTCAAGCTGGCTACCGGCGACTTCTTCTACAAGGACCAGGCCGTCGACCGCAGCGACGCCGTCAAACGCCAGCAGGCCAGCAAGCGCCTGGCCCATCCGAACTATGTACAGGTCGCGCTCAAGGCTTTACCGGGTAATAACGAGGCCGAACAGGAACAGCTCTACCGGCGTATCCGCGGTTGGCTGGACAAGCAACTGCCGGCCAAGAAATAACCTGCCAGCGACGGATGAAACCCGTGCCACGGTGTAATCCCTAGCGGAATCCGTGGCGCTGGCGCACCAGTTCGTAGGCTGCCTGCAGCTCGCGGGTCTTGTCGGTGGCACTGCGCAGCTGCGCCGGGCTGGCACCGCTGCCGGCCAGCTTGTCCGGGTGATGGCGACTGAGCAGCCGCCGGTAAGCCCGCTTGATCACCGCCGGTTCGCTCTGCGCCTCGACACCGAGCAAACGCAAGGCCGAGCGATAATCGCCCGAGGACGGTTCCCTTGCCGGTTTGGCCGGCTCGTACTCGTCGGCCAGGGCCTTGAGCGCATCGCGCTTCCAGCCCAGCAGCAGACCCCACTCCTGGATCAACTGGTATTCCGCCGCACTCACCCGGCCATCCGCCCAGGCCATGCGCCAGCAGGTGCGTAGCAACACTTCACCGCGCTCGCGACGTTGCCGCAAGGCACGGAGCGGCCCTTGCAGCGCCTGCTCAGCCTGCTTGCCCCGCGAGAAGGCATCCATCGCGCGGCGCATCGCCCCATCGTCCAACCCCAGGCGCTGCATTTCGTCGCGCGCCATGCGGATATGACTGTCGAGCACCCGCCCGTCGCACTTGGCCAGACGGCCGAGAAGCCTGAACAGCAACTCATCGTCATCCATCTCGCGCTCACGCGTCAGCAGGCCCCGCACCTGAGCCCAGGACTGCAGGCGCAACTGGCGCGCCAGCAACTGGCCCAGCAGGCCGCCCAGTAGCGCACCGGGAATGCTCGCCACGGCCCAACCGGCTGCCGCGCCCAGTAGCGTCACCGACCAGAGCATGTCAGGCCACCACCAGGCGCTCGACTTCAGCCAGGCGCTCGTGAGTGCCGACATCGACCCAGCGCCCGGTGAAGTGTTCGCCGCTCATCTGCCGCGCCGCCATGGCCTGGCGTAACAACGGTGCCAGCTTGAATGCACCCGGCTGGCAGCCATCGAACAGACGCGGATGCAGCACGGCAATGCCGCTGTAGGTCAGGCTCGGCTGACCGGCAACCGCGTCGCTGACCTGCCCAGCCTGTAGCTGGAAGTCACCCGCCTGGTGATGGCCGGGATTGTCCACCAGCACCAGGTGGCCCAAGCCGGTCAAGGGGCGGCGCAGCGCGGCAAAATCGTAGTCAGTCCAGATATCGCCATTAACCACCAGAAACGGCTCGTCGCCCAGCAACGGTAAGGCGCGAAAAATCCCGCCACCGGTTTCCAATGGCTCACCTTCTGCGGAATAGACGATGCCCAGGCCGAAGCGCGAACCATCGCCCAGGTAGTCCTCGATCTGCTGGCCAAGCCAGGCATGGTTGATCACCAGTTCGCGAAACCCGGCAGCCGCCAGCGCGCGCACATGGAACTCGATCAACGGAACCCCGCCCGCCCGCACCAATGGCTTGGGTGTGTGCAGGGTCAGCGGGCGCAGGCGCTCGCCCTTGCCGGCGGCAAGAATCATCGCCCTCATGCCGACTGTGTCTCCCGCTGCGGCAGGCTGGCCAGTAGCTCGCCGAGCACCGCCAGTTCCGGCCGGCGCGCCAACACCGCATCTATATAAGAGAAGAAGCGTGGTACATCGCCCAGGTACTTGGGTTTGCCGTCACGGTGGCAGATACGCGCAAAGATGCCGATCACCTTGAGGTGACGCTGCACGCCCATCAGGTCGCTGGCGCGATGGAACTCGGCAAAGCTTTCCGGCAGTTCGATGCCAGCCTCGCTAGCCAGCTGCCAGTAGCGCTGTAGCCAGCCCTCAACGCGCGCCTCCGGCCAACTGAGAAAGGCATCCTTGAACAGGCTGGTGACGTCGTAACTCACCGGGCCAAGGACCGCGTCCTGGAAATCCAGCACGCCGGGGTTGGGAGTACTCAGCATCAGGTTGCGCGGCATGTAGTCGCGATGCACCAGTACCCTCGGTTGAGCCAGGGCACTGTCTACCAGCAAGTCGCAGACCTGGCGCCACTGCGCCTGCTGGGTGGCATCCAGCTCAACGCCAAGATGGCGCTGCAGGTACCAGTCGGGAAACAGCTGCAACTCGCGGCGCAGCAGTGCGTCATCATAGGCCGGCAGCAAACCTTCGACCGGCAGTTTCTGCAGCGCGATCAGGGCCTGCAAGGCTTGATCGAACAAAGCGTCGGCATTGTCCGCCGTCAGCACTTCCAGCCAGGTCTGGCGCCCCAGATCATCCAGCACCAGGAAACCACGCGGCAGATCGGCCGCCAGGATTCGCGGCACATGCACACAGGCCTCGGCCAGCAGCTCAGCCATCTTGACGAAGGGCCGGCAATCTTCCTGGGGCGGTGGCGCATCCATCAGGATCAAGCTGCGCCCGTTGCCTTCCCAGCGAAAATAACGGCGGAAACTGGCGTCACTGCTGGCCGGCGTGAAGCGCTCGCAGTGCGCCTCACCCCAGTTGTGCTGTGCAAACAGCGCGGGCAAACACTCATCCAGCCAGCTCTGCAGGAGCTCTAGGCGTACATCTTGATCAGGCATTACAAGGGTCTCCGACGGCGCTAGCCGTTGTGCGGGTCATGCTTTATTATCCAGCATCTTTTTTCGCCCATCGAGAGGCGTGCGGCCCCCGCGGGTCGAAGGCGCGCAGGAAGCCCGGACTAACAAGATGGCAGTAAAAATCCCCGTGTTCCGTAAAAAATTCCCGTTGCTGGTTACTGGCAGTCTGCTGGCCCTGCAACCAATTAGCACCTCTTTCGTCATGGCTGCCGAGCAGTTCGCTTGCCAGCCTTCCGCCGGTAGCTGGGCTTGCGCCCCGAAAGCCAACAGCACCAGCCAGATCCCTCGCCCGCAGCACAGCGATAGCGCTGTCAGCTCCGTGGTCGGCACCAGCGCTGCGGCAGCCACCGATGGCGAGACCCGCGTCGATGAGTCCGGGCAGCCGCAGCCCATGCTGGTCACCGAGAGTGAAGGCAAAGGCCTGGCCAGTCGAAGTGCTGACTACAGCCACCTCGACTGGGTTCCGCGTGACAAGCTGACCACCGCCCAACTGGCGGAAGTCGGCCCGTACTGTGCGGGCTCCTATGTCGAGCCGCTGCGCCCGGGCATGAGCGACAACACGCCGATGGACGAATCCCCCATGTTCGTCTCGGCCAAGGTGTCGCGCTACGAACAGGAAAAGCAGACCGCCACCCTCGCCGGTGACGTGGTCCTGCGCCAGTCGAGCATGCAGATCGAGGCCGACGAGGCCAGCCTGCACCAGGCGGAAAACCGCGGCGAGTTGGTCGGCAACGTCAAACTGCGCGACAAGGGCTCACTGGTCGTCGGTGATCGCGCCGAAATCCAGCTGGACAACGGCGAAGCCAAGATCGAAAACGCCGAGTACGTAATCCACAAGGGCCACGTACGCGGCAGCGCGCTTTACGCCAAACGTGCGGAAACCGCCATCATCCGCCTCAAAGACGGCACATTCACCCGTTGCGAACCGGGCAACAACGCCTGGCACGTGAAAGGTAACAACGTCAAACTGGACCCGGCCACCGGCTTCGGCACCGCGACCAACGTGACCCTGCGGGTGAAAGACATTCCAGTCTTCTACACCCCCTATTTCTATTTCCCGATCGACGACCGTCGCCAGTCCGGTTTCCTCACGCCGAGCTTCGGTAGCGGCAGCGACACCGGCGTCTACCTGCAGACCCCGTACTACTTCAACCTCGCACCGAACTACGACGCCACCCTCTATCCGACCGTGATGACCAATCGCGGCCTGCTGATGGAAGGCGAGGTGCGCTACCTGACCAAGAGCAGCGAAGGCCAATTCGGTGCCGCTTTCCTGGATGACAAGGAAGACGAGCGCAAACTGCAGTCCGAGTACGAAGACCAGCGCTGGCTGGTCAATTGGCAGAACAAGAGCGGCCTGGATTCGCGCCTGCTGGCCGAAGTCGACTACACCGACATCAGCGACCCGTACTACTTCCAGGACCTCAACAGCGACCTCGGCATCGACACGCCAAGCTACGTGAATCAGCGCGGCACCCTGACCTGGCGTGGCGACAGCTACACCGCCAGCCTGAATGCCCACGCGTATGAAATGGCCACCGTTACCGATATCACGCCGTACGACCGCCTGCCACAGCTGACACTGGACGGCGTTCTGCCCTTCCAACCAGGCGGCCTGAACTTCGCCTATGGCACCGAGTTCGTACGTTTCGATCGTGATCTGCGCACCGGCAACTTCAGCGATGAAGATGGCAACCTGACACCCTGGTACGACACCCGAATCCAGGGTCTGGCCCGCGCCAACGGCGACCGCGCCCATGTCGAGCCAAGCATAAGCCTGCCACTGAGCTCCAGCTGGGGCTTCGTTACGCCGAAGGTCAAGTACCTGCAGACCGAATACGACCTCGATATCGACCAGCGTGGCAAGGACACCCTGCTCGCCGAGCAGGACTACAGCAGCAGCCAGAGCCGCGGCGTCGGCCTGTTTAGCCTGGACAGCGGCCTGTACTTCGACCGCAACACCCAGCTGTTCGGCAACAACTACCGGCAGACCCTGGAGCCACGCCTGTTCTACCTCTATGTACCCGAGGAAGACCAGACCGACATCCCGGTGTTCGACACCAGCGAAAGCACCTTCAACTACACCTCCCTGTTCCGCGAGAACCGCTTCACTGGCAAGGATCGCAT
>JBBNAI010000379.1:0-6004 GCA_037994305.1 Pseudomonas sp.
GCCTTCCTGCGTTATGCCGGGCCCTGCGTGCAGGCGCTGCGCGATGGGGTGAGCAGCCTGCGCGGCGGCGAGTACGAGGCGGGAGCGGTGCGCTTGGGCGTGTTGTCCACCGTGGAAACCCTGCTGCTGCCCGAAGTTGTGCGGCGCCTGCATCAGCAGCACCCGGCGCTGGTGGTCAGCGTGGTGACCGGGCCGAGTGCCTACCTGTTGTCGCAGTTGCGCGTCGGCGAGCTGGATCTGGTGGTCGGGCGGATGACCGACAGCCCGCAGATCCACGGCCTGACCTTCGAACACTTGTATAGCGAGTCGATGACCCTGGTGGTACGCGCCGGCCATCCGCTGCTGGCCTTGCCCCAGGTGCGCGAGGCATTGCACGACTACGCGCTGGTGCTGCCGCTGGCCGGCACCACCATTCGCCGCTTTGCCGACAGCCTGTTCGTGCAGTGCGGTATCAGCCCGTCACGCCAGCGTCTGGAAACCCTGTCGCTGGCCTTGAGCCGGCGTTATGTGCAGAGCAGCGATGCGGTCTGGGTAGCGCCGCTGGATGCGGTGCGCCTGGATTTGCGCAGCGGCGAGCTGGTCGAGCTGCAATTGGGTATCCAGGAACCCGGCGGCTCGGTGGGCATCTGCAGCAATGCGTCGTTGCCGCTATCACTGGCCGCGCACTGGTGCGTGGAGACGCTGCGCGAAGTGGGCAAGGATTACCGTGAAGAGGCTTATCCATAACCATTTGGTTATGTTTTGCAGGGGTATTTTCAGTTTTCACTCGGCTCATCCTGTTCGACACTGCGGCCATTGCCTGATTCCAGGCCTCCACAACTCGAACAACAGGAGAGCGCCATGTCCGATGCGCAGAACAGCCGCTTCGTGATCCGCGACCGCAACTGGCACCCCAAGGCGCTGACCCCGGATTACAAAACCTCGATTGCCCGCTCGCCGCGCCAGGCGTTGGTGAGCATCCCGCAGTCGATCTCGGAAACCAGCGGCCCGGACTTCTCGCACCTCAAGCGCGGCCCGCATGACAACGACCTGCTGCTCAACTTCAACCACGGTGGTTTGCCGGTAGGCGAGCGGATCATTCTTGCCGGGCGCGTCTGCGACCAGTACGGCAAGCCGATCCCGCATACCCTGGTGGAAATCTGGCAAGCCAACGCCGGCGGCCGCTACCGGCACAAGAATGACCGCTACCTGGCGCCGCTCGATCCCAACTTCGGCGGGGTCGGTCGTGTGCTGACCGACAGCGAGGGCTACTACAGTTTCCGCACCATCAAGCCCGGCCCGTACCCCTGGCGCAATGGCCCGAATGACTGGCGCCCGGCGCATATCCACGTGTCCATCAGTGGCCCGTCGATTGCCAGCCGCTTGATTACCCAGCTGTATTTCGAGGGTGATCCGCTGATCCCGATGTGCCCGATCGTCAAGTCGATCGCCAACCCGGATGCGGTGCAGAGCCTGATTGCCAAGCTCGACATGGGCGCGGCCAATCCCATGGATTGCCTGGCCTATCGCTTCGATATCGTGCTGCGCGGCCAGCGCCAGACCCATTTTGAAAACGTCTGAGAGGGGGTGACCTATGCCTGTTCAACTGCTTAACGAAACACCCTCGCAAACTGCCGGCCCGTACGTGCACATCGGCCTGGCCCTGGCAGCGGCCGGCAACCCGGCGCGTGACCAGGAAATCTGGAGCCAGATGGCCAAGCCCGGAGCACCGGGCGAACACATCACCCTGATCGGCAACGTCTACGACGGCAACGGCCACCTGGTACGCGACTCGTTCCTAGAGTTCTGGCAGGCCGACCATCAGGGCCGTTATGACAGCGCGTTCGATGCGGAAAAGCCCTTCAACAGCTTCGGCCGTACCGCCACCACCTTCGATGCCGGCGAGTGGACGTTGTACACCGTCAAGCCGGGCGTGGTGAGCAATGCCGCCGGCGTACCGATGGCGCCGCATATCAACGTCTCGCTGTTTGCCCGTGGTATCAACATCCACCTGCAGACCCGTCTGTACTTTGCTGACGAGGCCGAGGCCAATGCCAATGACCCGGTGCTCAACCTGATCGAGCAGCCGCAGCGTCGTGAAACCCTGGTGGCAGAGCGCTGCGAGGTGGACGGCAAGCCCGCTTACCGCTTTGATATCCGTATCCAGGGGGAAGGGGAAACAGTCTTCTTTGACTTCTAAGCCACGGGACCCCGAACGGGATCCACTCGTCGAGCCGGTCGTACAGCGGGTTCGCCGACACTTCAATGATCTGCTCGACGCTCGCGGCTACCGCGCCGATGGCGCGCAGCTGGCTGCCATCGAGCAGCTCGGCGACTGGCTGGGCGAGTTCCTCGGTGGGCGCAAGGGCTGGTTCCAGCGCCCGCAAGCCGGGGTGTACCTGTGGGGTGGGGTGGGGCGCGGCAAGAGTTTCGTGATGGATACCTTCTTCGCCGCTGCGCCGGTGGAGGGCAAGCGCCGTGTGCACTTCCATGCCTTTCTCCAGGAACTGCAGGTGCGCATGCAGGATTTCGCCGGCCAGTCCGACCCGTTGGCCCGCGTTGCCCGGGAAATTGCCGGGCAGACGCGGCTGCTGTGCTTCGACGAGTTCCATGTGCACGACATCGGCGATGCCATGCTCCTCGGGCGCCTGCTCAAAGTGCTGGTGGAGGAGGGTGTAGGCCTGGTCTGCACCTCCAATTACAGCCCCGACAAGCTGTGCCCCAATCCGCTTTACCGCGAGCGTTTCAAGCCGGCCATCGCACTGATCGAAAAGCGCTTCAGCGTGTTTTCCCTGGATGGTGGCGAGGACTATCGCCGGCGTTCTAGCGAGCTGGAGGCCTGGGGCAGTTTCCACTGGCCTGAGCCGGACGATGGCGGCGCGCTGATTCGTCAGCAACTGGGCCTGGGCGAGGAGGCCTTGTATGACCAGGTGCTGGAGGTCAATCACCATCCCCTGCGTGTGCACGCCTACGAGCCGCAGCGAGCCTGGCTGGATTTCACCGAGCTGTTTGCCACGCCGCGTTCGGCGAGCGACTACCTGTGGCTGATCGAGCATTTCCCGCAGATGGCGGTGGGTGGCCTGGGACGCCTGGGCGATTACCCGCCGGATGTCAGCCAGCGCTTTCTCAACTTCATCGATATCGCCTACGACCGTGCGCTGCGCCTGCAGCTGTACTCCAGCGTGGCACTGGAGCAGTTGGCCGAAGGTGGCCATGCGGTGGACTTTGCCCGCACGCTGAGTCGAATGCGCCAGCTCAAGGCGGTGCCGATAGTGGCCACGGCCGGAAAAGGGTAAGCCGGCCGGCGACACGCGGGTAGCGTGCCTCCGACGAGACTTGGAGGGGGAAGAAAGGCTCCACCTCGTGAGTGAAGCCTTGCCGCGACAGCCTAGTACCTGACCAGTGACTCAAGAGAATGTCGACGGCGGCGCCACGGTAAAAGGCGAGCCGGTGTCGGTCAATTGCGATTATCGAACTTCGGTTCGATAATCGGCCAAATCTGCACTCCGTTTCCCAGGATAAGAACAATGAGCGAAGAACCTCGCCTGCCGCTGCCAACCCTGGCGCCACCGATCGTGGCCTCACCGGCCAAACGTATCGAAGCCTTCACCGGCGACCCGAATTTCATGACCTCGCTGGCCCGTGGCCTGGCGGTGATCCATGCCTTTCAGGAGCGCAAGCGCCACCTGACCATCGCCCAGATCAGTCATCGCACCGAGATTCCTCGCGCCGCCGTGCGCCGTTGCCTGCACACCCTGATGAAGCTGGGCTACGCCACCACCGACGGGCGCACCTATTCGCTGCTGCCCAAGGTACTGACGCTGGGCCACGCCTACCTGTCGTCGACGCCACTGGCGGTTACCGCCCAGCCGATCCTCGATCGCATCAGCGAGCAGCTGCACGAGGCCTGTTCGATGGCCACCCTGGAGGGCGATGAAATCCTCTACATCGCTCGTTCGGCGACACCGCAGCGGCTGATCTCGGTGGACCTTAGCGTCGGCAGCCGCCTGCCGGCCTACTGCACGTCCATGGGGCGCATCCTGCTGGCCGGCCTGGATGACCTGGCCCTGGAGGACTACCTGACCCACGCCGACCTGCAGATCAAGACCAGCCGCACCGTGCATACGCTGGAAGGCCTGCGCGCCAACATCGCCGAGATCCGCCAGCAGGGCTGGGTGATCATCGACCAGGAACTGGAAGTCGGTCTGCGCTCGATTGCTGTACCGCTCAAGGATTCCGCCGGTCAGGTGCTGGCCGCGCTGAACGTCGGCACCCACGTCAGCCGCATTTCGCGTCAGGAACTGGAGAGCCGTTTCCTGCCCGTGCTGCTGGAGGCCAGCAACGAGCTGAGTACGCGGCTGTTCCACTGAGTTGAATGCCATCGCGGGGTGGCCATTCGGGTGGTTCCGCCACGGGTACTCGGGTGGAAGAGTTGTTCGATAAACGCCCGGTTAGTCGATTATCGAATTGAAGCGCTGACGGGCTCTCCGTACTGTCTCTGCAGGCCGCTCACCGAGCGGTCAGCCATAAGAACAATGAGAGACCGCCACGCCCACAAGCCGCCTGCAGCGCCATTTTTTGCTGCCAAGGCGCTTGCGTCCTGCTTGCTGCTCTTTCCTGTTCCGTTCGCATGTTCGTTGCTGCCAGCCTCCGGGCTGTGGCGATGCGAAGCAAAAACACAGGAACCCTGCTATGACCAGCTCCGCCCAATTGCCTGCCACCGGCACCCTGGACGTTCAGTCCTTCATCAACGCCCAGCCCCTGTCGCGCTACCAGTGGCGCATCGTGCTGCTGTGCTTCCTGATTGTTTTTCTCGATGGCCTGGATACCGCCGCCATGGGCTTCATCGCCCCGGCGCTGACCCAGGACTGGGGTATCGACCGTGCCAGCCTCGGCCCGGTGATGAGTGCTGCGCTGATCGGCATGGTCTTCGGTGCCCTTGGCTCCGGTCCGCTGGCTGACCGCTTCGGGCGCAAGCTGGTACTGGTGGTGGCGGTGTTCCTGTTCGGCCTGTTCAGCCTGCTTTCCGCCTACAGCGGCAACGTCGAGCAACTGGTGGTGCTGCGTTTTCTCACTGGCCTGGGCCTGGGCGCGGCGATGCCGAACGCCACCACGCTGCTTTCCGAATACACCCCGGAGCGGCTCAAGTCGCTGCTGGTGACCAGCATGTTCTGCGGCTTCAACCTGGGCATGGCCTGTGGTGGTTTCGTTTCCGCCAAGTTGATTCCAGCATTCGGCTGGCACAGCCTGCTGCTGCTCGGTGGCTTGCTGCCGCTGCTGTTGGCGCTGGTGCTGCTGGTGTGGCTGCCGGAGTCGGCGCGTTTCCTGGTGGTGCGTAATCGCGGCGCGGACAAGATCCGCAAAGTGCTGGAGCCGATCGCTCCGGCACAGGTTGCCCTGGCCGGTGATTTCAGCGTGCCGGAACAGAACATCGTGCAAAGCCGCAACGTGCTCAAGGTGGTGTTCTCCGGGGCCTACAGCGCCGGCACCTTGCTGCTGTGGCTGACCTATTTCATGGGCCTGGTCATCGTCTACCTGCTGACCAGCTGGCTGCCGACGTTGATGCGTGACGGCGGCGCGAGCATGGAGCAGGCGGCCTTCATCGGCGCGCTGTTCCAGTTCGGTGGTGTGCTCAGCGCGGTGGGCGTGGGCTGGGCGATGGACCGTTACAACCCGCACAAGGTGATCGGCTGCTTCTACCTGCTGGCTGGCGTGTTCGCCTACTGCGTGGGGCAGAGCCTGGGCGAGGTGACCCTGCTGGCGACGCTCGTGCTGCTGGCCGGCATGTGTATCAACGGTGCGCAGTCGGCGATGCCGTCGCTGGCGGCACGCTTCTACCCGACCCAGGGCCGCGCTACCGGCGTGTCGTGGATGCTTGGTATCGGCCGCTTCGGCGCCATCCTCGGCGCCTGGGCCGGCGCCACCCTGTTGGGGCTGGGCTGGAACTTCGAGCAGGTGCTGACCGCACTGGTCGTGCCTGCCGCCATCGCCAGTGTGGCGGTGGTGATCAAGGGTCTGGTCAGCC
>JBBNAI010000380.1:0-4574 GCA_037994305.1 Pseudomonas sp.
AACCGGGCACGCTGCAACAGAAGGACCTGACCGCCAACCTGCAGGCCCTGCCGATGTTCGGCGTCGAAGCGCTTTACGTCGCCAGTCGCAGCCTGAGCGAACGCGGCCTGGCCGAGCAGCCCCTGGCTCTGCCCGTGGAAAACCTTGACGACACAGAGCTGACCCTTCTTATCGACCGCTACGACCAAGTGATCACGATCTAATGGCCACCCTGCACGTGCTTTCCCACTCCCCCTTCAGCGACAGCCGTTTCGCCAGCTGCTTGCGCCTGCTAGGCCCGCAGGATTGCCTGCTGCTCAGCGGTGATGCGGTCTATGCCTTGCAACCCGGCACCAACCAGCTGCAGGCCCTGCAACTGATGCCGGCAAGCATCGCCCTGTATGCCCTCGAAGAAGACCTGCAGGCGCGCAGCCTGGCGGCACCAGAACGTACTCAGGTCGTCGACTACCCCGGCTTTGTCGAACTGTGCACCCGCTACACCAAGGTCAACAGCTGGCTATGAGCAACCTGATCGTCGACGGCCACCCCATCGCCCTGGACAAGGACGGCTACCTGCAAGAGCTGGCCGACTGGTCGCCGGCCGCCGCCGAGGCGCTGGCCACGCAGGAAGAACTGCAACTGTCTGCCGAGCACTGGGAAGTCCTCGAACTGCTGCGCGCCTTCTATGCCGAATTCCAGCTATCGCCGGCTACCCGCCCGCTGATCAAGTACGTCGCCCTCAAGCTCGGCCCGGAAAAGGGCAACAGCCTGCACCTGAACCGCCTGTTCAAAGGCACGCCCGCCAAGCTCGCCGCCAAGCTCGCCGGCTTGCCGAAACCCACCAACTGCCTGTGAAAATCGCGCCCATGAACCTCGTAGCTCCCCCGGAACACCCGTTCGCCCAGTTCGTGCGCATTCTTGGCAAGGGCAAGCGCGGCGCGCGCAGCATGAGCCGCGAGGAGGCCCGCGAAGCCATGGGCCTGCTGCTCGACGGCAAGGTCGAGGACACCCAACTGGGCGCCTTCCTCATGCTCCTGCGCCACAAGGAAGAAAGCGCCGAGGAGCTGGCCGGCTTCACCGAAGCCCTGCGCGAGCGCCTGCAGGCACCACCGATTGCGGTGGACCTGGACTGGCCCAGCTACGCCGGCAAGAAGCGCCACCTGCCCTGGTTCCTCCTGGCGATCAAGGCCCTGGCTGCCAGCGGCGTGCGCATCCTGCTGCATGGCGGCGGCGCGCATACCGCCGGGCGCTTGTTCACCGAGCAGTTGCTGGAAACCCTGGAAATTCCGCTCTGCCAGTCGTGGACAGAAGTGGCCAGCGCCCTCGACCAGCACAGCCTGGCGTTCATTCCGCTGGGCGCCTGGGCTCCGCAACTGCAACGCATGATCGACCTGCGCAACACCCTCGGCCTGCGCTCACCAATCCACTCCCTGGCGCGCATTCTCAACCCGCTGGGCGCGCAGGTGGGCCTGCAGAGCATCTTCCACCCCGGCTACCAAGCGGTGCACCGCGATGCCAGCCAACTACTCGGTGACCGTGCCGTGGTGGTCAAGGGTGAAGGCGGCGAGATCGAGGTCAACCCGGACGGCCTGTGCCATCTGTATGGCACCGCCAACGGCGAGAGCCACGACGAGGAGTGGCCCGCCCTGTCCGCCCTGCGTCACGTCAAACCGGAGCAGCTCGACCCCACCCATCTGCTGACGGTCTGGCAGGGTCAGGCCGAAGATGCTTACGGCCGCCTGGCGGTGCTCAGCACCATGGCCCTGGCCCTGCATGCCCTGGGACGCAACCGCGATGCAGCCTTCGCAGAAGCCGAACGCCTGTGGGATGAGCGCAACAAATCGAATTGATCGATCATTACCCGCCACTATTTACGCTTTTTAATCGAACCAAACCCATCGACACTGACTCCATCGCTTACAAGCAGGAGTTACTGCCATGGGTTTGCTCATCGATGGCCACTGGCATGACCAGTGGTACCAATCCAAAGACGGTCGCTTTCACCGCGAAAACGCCCAGCGGCGAAACTGGATCAGCGCAAACGGCGCGGCCGGCCCCACGGGTGACGCTGGCTTTGCCGCCGATGACGGGCGCTATCACCTGTATGTCTCCCTCGCCTGCCCCTGGGCCCACCGCACACTGATCCTGCGCAAGCTCAAGGGTCTGGAATCACTGATCGACGTGTCCGTGGTCAGCTGGCTGATGCTCGAACAGGGCTGGACCTTCGACCGCGGCCTCGGCTCCAGCGGCGACCGCCTCGGCGAGCAGCAGTACCTGCACCAGCGCTATACCCGTGACGACCCGCAGTACAGCGGTCGCGTCACCGTGCCGTTGCTGTGGGACAAACAGCGCGAACGTATCGTCAACAACGAGTCAGCGGAGATCATCCGCATGTTCAACAGCGCCTTTGACGAGCTGACCGGCAATCGCCTGGACTTCTATCCCGCACACCTGCGCCAGGAGATCGATGCACTCAACGAGCGTATCTACCCACGGGTGAACAACGGTGTATACCGCGCAGGCTTCGCCACCGAACAGACCGCCTACGCGGAAGCCTTCGAGGCCTTGTTCAGCGAACTGGACTGGCTGGAGCAACGCCTGGACACACACCGCTACCTGGCGGGCGAGTACCTGACCGAGGCGGATATTCGTCTGTTCACCACGCTGATTCGCTTCGACGCCGTCTACCACGGGCACTTCAAGTGCAACCTGCGGCGTATCGAGGATTACCCCAACCTGTCCAACTGGCTGCGCGAGCTGTACCAGTGGCCGGGAATCGCCGAGACGGTGGACTTCGAACACATCAAAGGCCACTACTACGCCAGCCACCGCACCATCAACCCGAGCGGCATCGTGCCGCTGGGCCCGCAACTGGACTTCAACCGCCCCCATGACCGCGAGCGGCTCAGCGGGCGCGGCGTATTCGAAGGTCAGTCGGGCGACTGAGCGCCTTCGAACCAGGCCAGTTTTTCACGCAGCTGCACTACTTCGCCGACTATCACCAGGGTCGGCGCATGCACTTCGTGCTCGGCTACCAGTTGCGGCAAGTCGGCCAGGGTGCCGGTGAACACCCGCTGGCTGCGCGTGGTGCCCTGCTGCACCAACGCGGCCGGCGTACTTGCCGCGCGGCCGTGCTGGATCAGTTGCTGGCAAATCATCGGCAAGCCGACCAGGCCCATGTAGAACACCAGGGTCTGGCCCGGGGCGCTGAGCTCCTGCCACGGCAGGTCGCAACTGCCATCCTTGAGATGGCCGGTGACGAAGCGCACCGACTGCGCATGATCGCGGTGGGTCAGCGGAATCCCCGCGTAGGCCGCGCAACCGGACGCTGCGGTAATGCCCGGTACTACCTGGAACGGGATGCCGTGGGCCGCCAGTTCCTCGATTTCCTCGCCGCCACGACCGAAGATGAACGGGTCGCCACCCTTCAGGCGCAGCACGCGCTTGCCGGACTTGGCCAGCTCGACCAGGCGCTGGTTGATCTGCTCTTGCGGCAGCGCATGGTCGGCGCGCTGCTTGCCGACATAGATGCGCTCGGCATCGCGGCGGCACAGCTCGATGATGGCCGGCGCCACCAGACGGTCGTAGAGCACTACATCGGCCTGCTGCATCAGGCGCAGGGCGCGGAAGGTCAGCAGGTCCGGATCGCCCGGACCGGCGCCGACCAGATAGACCTCACCCAGCGCACGCGGCGCGCTGCCGGCGATCTTCGCCTCGAGCAGGCGCTCGCCCTCACCCAGCTTGCCGGCGAACACGCTTTCAGCGATCTGCCCCTGGAACACGTCTTCCCAGAACACCCGGCGCTGCTGCACATCGGGGAACAGACCACGCACCTGGGCGCGAAACTTCTTCGCCAGGCCGGCCAGTTGGCCGTAGGTGGCCGGAATCCAGGTCTCGATCTTGGCGCGAATCAAACGCGCCAGTACCGGCGCATCACCGCCACTGGTGACTGCGACGATCAGCGGTGAGCGGTCGACGATGGCCGGGAAGATCACGCTGCACAGCTTCGGCGCATCCACCACATTGACCGGCACGCCACGCGCCTGGGCCTGGGTAGACACCTGCTCGCGCAACGGCTCGTCGTCACAGGCGACTATCACCAGCCCCACCCCCAGCAGGTCGTCCGCCTGGTAGCCGCGCAGCAACAGCTCGCCGCCCTCACCCACCAACTCGCGCAGCTCGGCACACACCTCATCCGCCACCACGCGCAGGGTCGCCCCGGCATCGGCCAGCAGGCGCGCCTTGCGCAGCGCGATCTCACCACCGCCAACGACCAGCACTGGGCGACCCTGCAGCTTGTGGAACAGAGGGAGAAATTCCATGGCGTACGCTCTCGATCAGGAAAAACAAAACGGGGCGGCTCTGGCCACCCCGTAATTTGTAGCTAACGCCCGAATCAGCCGATGACTTCCAGGCCACCCATGTAGGGCTTGAGCACTTCCGGCACGCGAATGCTGCCATCGGCCTCCTGGTAGTTCTCCACCACCGCCACCAGGGTGCGGCCTACCGCCAGGCCGGAGCCATTGAGGGTATGCACCAGCTCCGGCTTGCCGGTTTCCGGGTTGCGGTAGCGGGCCTGCATGCGGCGAGCCTGG
>JBBNAI010000381.1:0-2487 GCA_037994305.1 Pseudomonas sp.
TCCACAGCCAGCATGAGCACCAATCACTGCTCAAGCCGGACACCCATCGCCGCCTGCTCGATGAATACACCGGCAGCCAGGAGCTGGCCCGCCAGGTGCAACTGGCCGCCCAGCGCTGGCGCCAGACCCGCCAGGAGCTGCAGCGCCTGACCTCGACCAGCGACGAGCAGCGCGCGCGCCACCAGCTGCTCAGCTACCAACTGGAAGAGCTGGAGAACTTGACCCTCGGCGACAACGAACTTGAGCAACTGGAGCAGGAACACAAGACCCTGAGCAACGCCGAACAGCTGCTCGGCGCCTGCCGTCAGGTGCTCGACCTGTGCAGCGAAAGCGATGCCGGCAACGTGCTGTCCGCCCTGACCGCCAGCCTCAATCGCTTGAGCGCCTTCAGCAGCCAGCCTGGCGCCCTGGGCGAAGCCAGCAACCTGCTGGCCAGCGCACAGATCCAGGTAGAAGAAGCTGTCGGCGAGCTGAACCGCTTCATCGACCACTTCGACGCCGACCCGCAGCGCCAGCAGATCCTCGAAGAACGCCTCGACGCCATCTACACCCTGGCCCGCAAGCACCGCATTCAACCCACCGAGCTGGCTGAACTGCAGCAGCGCCTGCTGGAGGAACTGGAAGGCCTGAATGCCGACGACCAGGCCAGCGAACGCCTCGGCGAAGAACTGGCCGCCTACGCCCGTCATTACCAGGAAAAAGCCAGCGAGCTGAGCGAACTGCGGCAGCAAGCCGCCATACGCCTGTCCGCTGCCGTGCAGGATGAGATGCAGAGCCTGGGCATGCCGGGTGGGCGTTTCAGCATCCAGCTGCAGGGTAGCAACGCCGAGGAGCCCCAGCCCTACGGCCTGGAGCAGGTCGAATTCCTGGTCAGCGCCAACCCTGGCCAACCGTTGAAGTCGCTGGCCAAGGTCGCCTCCGGCGGTGAGCTGTCGCGCATCAGCCTGGCGATCCAGGTGATCACTGCGCAGACCTCGCGCGTACCGACCCTGGTGTTCGATGAAGTCGACGTCGGCATCGGCGGCCCGACTGCCGAAGTCGTCGGCCAGTTGCTGCGTCGCCTCGGCGAACGCGGCCAGGTGCTGACCGTCACCCACCTACCGCAGGTTGCCGCCCAGGGTCACAACCACCTGTTCGTCCACAAGCAGCGCGGCAGCGAGGAAACCCGTACCGCCGTGGCGACTCTCGATACACCACAGCGCATCGAGGAAGTGGCACGCATGCTCGGCGGCGTCGACCTCACCGAAGAGTCGCTGCAGCACGCCCGCAAGATGGTCGCCAGCGCGCAGAGCTGAAGGTTGCACGCACAAAAAAGGCGCCCTGCGGGGCGCCTTTTTTCATTCAGCTCGAATCACTTGCTCTTCTGGCGAACGTAGAGCACCAGATTGTGATCGACCAGCTCGAAGCCATGCTTCTTGACGATTTCCTTCTGCAGCTTCTCGATCTCCGGATCGAAAAACTCGATGACCTCGCCACTGTCCACGCAGACCATGTGGTCGTGGTGGCCGCCATCAGCCAGCTCGAACACGGCATGGCCGCCGTCGAAATTGTGCCGCTCAACCAGGCCAGCAGCCTCGAATTGAGTGAGGACGCGGTACACGGTGGCCAGGCCAACGTCTTCGCCCGCTTCCATCAATGCCTTGTATACATCCTCAGCGCTCATGTGACGCTGGCCGGAGCTGGCGGAATCGAGCATCTGCAGGATTTTGACGCGCGGCAAGGTGACTTTAAGGCCAGCTTTGCGCAGTTCGCTATTTTCAACCATGGTCAGCTTTCTCTTGGTTGCTGCTTCGCAGCTTCCGTTTATGCGGGTATGATCGGGGTTTACTTTGCCTAGCCAAGATAGTGGAAGTCACCCACCGATGCAAAACACCAAGCTCCTGCTGTCCAGCCTCACACTCGTGGGTCTGCTCGCACTCGCCGGCTGTTCATTTCCCGGGGTTTATAAAATCGACATCCAGCAAGGCAATGTCGTAACGCAGGACATGATAGACCAGTTGAAGCCTGGAATGACCCGCCGACAAGTGCGGTTTATCATGGGTAACCCGCTGATCACCGATACCTTCCACGCCAATCGCTGGGATTACCTGTACAGCATCCAGCCGGGCGGTCGTCAGCGCTACCAGGAACGCATCAGCCTGGTATTCAGCGGCGAAGACCAATTGATCGGCCTGGCCGGTGACTTCGTTCCGGGCGTCAGCCGTGACCAGGCGATTCTCGGTGAAGACGGCAACACTGCCGCACCGCAGACCGAGAGCAAACCGCAGGCCGAAGAACCGGCCAAGCCAGGCTCGCTGCAGGAACAGATTCAGCGCGAAGTGGACTCCGCCAAACCGGTCGCCGTACCGATTCCGGAACCCCTGGAAGCCAATCCGCAGTAACCCGCGGATAGAAAAAAGCCCGGCAGTGCCGGGCTTTTTTATGCCTGCTGTTTATTACTCAGATTGTGCCGCGCGTTGCTCTGCTGCACGCGCTGCACGCTGCTTA
>JBBNAI010000382.1:0-2101 GCA_037994305.1 Pseudomonas sp.
CCGAACTCGCTGAGCAGGTGGCCGAGGAAGCTCAGGCTGACCTCGCTCTGGCCCTTGGCGAGCATGTCGATCAGGGTCACGGTGAGGAACACGGCCATCGGGTCGTTGCTGCCGGACTCGATCTCCAAGGTCGCCGTGACCCGCTCGTTGAGGCCCTTGCCGCCGAGCAGGGAGAACACCGCCGCTGCATCGGTGGAGCCGACGATGGCGCCGATCAGCAGGCCTTGCATCATGTTCAGGTCGAACAACCAGGCGGCGGCCATGCCGGTCAGGCCGGTGGTGATCAGCACGCCGACCGTGGCCATCGACAGCGCCGGCCACAGCGCCACACGGAAACTCGATACGCGGGTACGCAAGCCACCATCGAGGAGGATGATGGCCAGTGCCAGGTTGCCCACCAGGTAGGCCAGCGGATAGTTGTTGAAGCCGATGCCGCCAGGGCCGTCGACACCGGCGACCATGCCCACGGCAAGGATGATGACCAGGATCGGGATGCCCAGGCGCGAGGAGACCGAGCTCATCAGGATGCTCGCACCCACCAGCAATGCGCCGATCAGAAACAGGCTATTGATGGTGCTGGCGTCCAAGGGCGTACTCCGGGCGAATGGGCGAGGGGTGACGCTGCTATGCAGGGGTCATGCCGGATAATAACCCGCGCCTTTGCTCGTCTGTCAAAAAAACACCCGCCATGTGCGGGGTGTCCTTTTGTAGCTGAATCAGCTGCTTAGGGCACGCCTCCCACCTCTATGGTTTGCTCAACAGCCCCCTGCTGTCGGTAGCCCGGACTTTAGTCCGGGGTGCGCGTCCAGTTCCCGGACTGAAGTCCGGGCTACCCGCTTCTGGGGTGCGTTGCGGTGGCTTTCGCCAGGCAAAAAAAGCCCCGCATGTGCGCGGGGCATAAAAGGGATGAAGCAATGGATCAGAACCAGGCGTCCTGCATGTTCAGGCAGGTACCGTCGCGGGCTTCGAGGATGGCCAGGTCGTGGTGGCAGCTCGGCACTTCCCAGGTCAGGAAGTAGCGCGCGGCCTGCAACTTGCCCCGGTAGAAGTCGGCATCTCCGGCATCACGTTCTGCATTTGTCAGGCGGGCCAGGCCTTCTTCGGCCCGGATCGCTTGTTCCAGCCAGCGCCAGCCAATGACCATATGGCCGAATACCTTGAGGTACAGCGCCGAGTTGGCCAGGCCCTGGTTGACCTTGCCGGCCATCAGGTCGCCGAGCAGGGCCAGGGTCACCGCCGACAGGCGAGCCAGCAGCTGCTCGAGCGGTTGACGCAGTTCGTTCAGTGAGGCGTGGGCCTCTGCGCGGTGGCAGGTGCCCTGCACCAGCTTGACCAGTTGCTTGAGCGCGGCGCCGCCATTCATCGAGACCTTGCGACCCAGCAGGTCGAGCGACTGGATGCCGTGGGTGCCTTCGTGGATCGGGTTGAGGCGGTTGTCGCGGTAGTACTGCTCCACCGGATATTCACGGGTATAGCCGTGGCCGCCGAGGATCTGGATGGCCAGTTCGTTGGCCTTCAGGCAGAACTCGGACGGCCAGGATTTGACGATCGGGGTGAGCAGGTCGAGCAGCTCCAGCGCCGTCTTGCGCTCTTCCTCGGTGGCCAGGGTCTCGGTGTCGTCGAACAGGCGCGCGGCATACAGGCCGAGGTCGAAGGCGCCTTCGACGTAGGCCTTCTGGGTCAGCAGCATGCGCCGCACATCGGCGTGCTCGACGATCGACACCTGCTTGGAGGTTGGGTCCTTGCCATCCGGGTGGCGGCCCTGCGGACGGTTGCGGGCGTAGTCCAGCGAGTACAGGTAGCCGGCGTAGCCGAGCATCACTGCGCCCATGCCGACGCCGATGCGCGCCTCGTTCATCATCTGGAACATGCAGGCCAGGCCCTGGTGCGGCTTGCCGATCAGATAGCCGACGCAGTCGTCGTTGTCACCGAAGTTCAGCGCGGTGGAGGTGGTGCCGCGCCAGCCCATCTTGTGGAACAGACCGGCCAGCAGGGCGTCGTTGCGCTTGCCCAGTGAACCGTCCTCATTCACCAGGAACTTCGGCACGATGAACAGGCTGATGCCCTTCACCCCAGGCGGTGCGTCCGGCAGCTTGGCCAG
>JBBNAI010000383.1:0-1740 GCA_037994305.1 Pseudomonas sp.
CGGTCGAGTAACGACGTTCCGCGCAAATACTGGCCCGTCCCTTCGGGTTGCGTGCAAAATCGCGCCACGCGGCGTTGCGGGACTTGGCAAGGGAGCGACCATTGCCTGCGTCCCGCGCCTTGCCTGGCGCGATTTTTCCCAGCAACGCGGTTCGCGAACGAAACGGGAACAGACCCTCGCCAGCAGATGGCCGCACTGTACGGGGAGTTTCGCGCCCATGCGACTGTCAGCGCCCACTCGGGGAGAGAAAGGTGCTCTGCGTTTGTGCCTGCTCGCTGGCATCGGCCAGGTTGCGCACCACGAAGCGCACCGGCAGGGCACTGGTGCTGGCCTGTTCGCCCAGCTGCACCACGGTCACCGGCACATCGAGGATCTCGCCCGGCGCCAGCAGCAGCTGCGCGGGAGCATCCAGGCGCAGGCCGGGGCTGTTGACCAGGGCCAGGGTGTAGCGCTGCGCCTGCTGGGTCTTGTTGATCACCTTCAGGCGGTAAGTGTTCTCGATCTTCCCGGCAGCGTTTTCGCGGAACATGCTGCGGTCCTTGGCCGAGTCGATGGACAGCAACGAGCGTGCGTCCAACGCCCAGACAAAGGCTCCGATCATCAGCACCAGGGCCACGCCGTAGCCGACCAGGCGCGGGCGCAACAGGTGGGTCTTGCCGCCCTGCAGCTCGCGCTCGGAGTGGTAGCCGACCAGGCCTTTGGCGTAGCCCATCTTGTCCATGATCGAGTCGCAGGCATCGATGCAGGCGCCGCAGCTGATGCAGTCGATCTGCAGGCCGTCGCGGATGTCGATGCCGGTCGGGCAGACCTGCACGCACATCAGGCAGTCGATGCAGTCGCCCAGGCCCTCGGCCTTGTGGTCGCTACCTTTCTTGCGCGGGCCGCGGCTTTCGCCGCGGGCGGCGTCGTAGGCGACCAGCAGGGTGTCCTGGTCGAACATCGCACTCTGGAAGCGCGAGTACGGGCACATGTGCACGCAGACTTTTTCGCGCAACCAGCCAGCGTTGAGATAGGTGGCGGCCATGAAGAACAGCACCCACACCAGCGTGGCACCGTCCAGTTGCAGGCTGAACAGTTCCTGGGTTAGCTCGCGGATCGGCGTGAAGTAGCCGATGAAGGTCAGCGCGGTGAGCAGGCTCACGCCCAGCCAGATGCTGTGCTTGGCGGTGCGCCGCGCCAGCTTGCCGAGCGACCAGGGAGCGGCGTCGAGCTTGATGCGCTGGTTGCGCTCGCCCTCGGTGACTTTTTCTGCCCACATGAACACCCAGGTCCACACGCTCTGCGGGCAGGTGTAGCCGCACCAGACGCGTCCGGCCACCACGGTGATGGCGAACAGGCCGAACGCAGCGATGATCAGCAGCGCCGAGAGCAGGATGAAATCCTGCGGCCAGAAGGTCGCGCCGAAGATGTAGTAGCGATGCTCGGCCAGGTTCCACAGCACGGCCTGGCGGCCGTCCCAGTCGAGCCAGGCGGTGCCGAAGAAGATCAGGAACAGCAGGCCGGCGCCATACAGGCGCAGGTTGCGGAAGCGGCCACTGAAACTGCGGGTGTGGATCGGCCCGCCGGCCTGGGAAGGCGTCAGGCGGATGGGGTGGCGCGGATCGATCGTTTCGATGATCTGCGCGGGGATGCGTTCGCTCATGACGGGTGCCTCATCAAGCTTTTCAAGATGAGGCAATGGTCGACGGGTTAGTGATTACATAACAGATTCAGGTTGCTCAATAAAAAGCGGATCAGATG
>JBBNAI010000384.1:0-4225 GCA_037994305.1 Pseudomonas sp.
GGTGTCCACTTCAACCAATCGGAGTCACACCATGTCCTTGTCCATGTACGAGGCTTCCATTCCCGTCTTCGCCCGTGTGCTGGGCAACCTGTCGGCCATTCTCGACAAGGCTGCGGCCTTTGCCGAAAGCCAGGGCATCGATCCAGCAGTACTGATCAGTGCGCGCCTGGCACCAGACATGTTCCCGCTGTCGCGCCAGGTACAGATCGCCACTGACGCGGTGAAGGGCGCGGCCGCGCGCCTGGCCCAGGTGGATATCCCCAGCTTTGCCGACACCGAAAGCAGTTTCGCCGAGTTGCAGGAGCGCATCGCCAAGACCCAGGCGTTTATCCAGGGCATCAGCGCCGACCAGGTCAATGGCAGCGAAAGCCTGCCGATCAGCATCAAGACGCCTAACCGTGAGCTGAATTTTTCCGGGCAGACCTTCCTGTTGAGCTTTGTGTTGCCCAACCTGTACTTCCACGTCACCACCACCTACGCAATCCTGCGCCACAACGGCGTAGCCCTGGGCAAGATGGATTACCTCGGCGCCGCGTGAGCCTGGCGTAATCCATGCAGATAAAAGGTGCGCCGGGGATTTGCCCCGGCGCTGCCGGCTCAGGGAACACAGCAAGGCACGAGTGATGGCAGGCACGCCCGACTCCTGAGTGCGCAAGGGTAGGTGAGCAGCATGTTGAGGCGGTGTAATGCCCTGTTGCTGGTGTTGTTCAGCTGTTGCCTGGTTTCCCTGTCGAGCCAGGCGCTGGTGCAGCCGCTACCGGTGGGCATGCATCAGCTGAGTTTTCGTGATCCGCTCGACCAGCAGCCGATGCAGGCCATCGCGTTTTACCCGGCCAGCGCGCCGCCGGGGCACACCGAGATGGATCTGTACCAGGTCGCCGCCTCGCTGGATGCACCTGTAGCACCAGGCCACTATCCCCTGATCGTCCTTTCCCATGGCAATAGCGGCTCGCCACTGGCCCATCACGACCTCGCCACGGCGCTGGCCCAGCAAGGGTTCGTGGTGCTGGCGGTGGTCCATCCGGGCGACAACTACCAGGACCAGAGTCGCCTGGGCACGCTGAGCAATCTCTACGGACGCCCCCTGCAGCTCTCGGCGGCCATCGACGCGGCCAGCCAGGACCCGCTGCTGGGGCGTAACCTCGACAGCGCAAGGGTTGGCGTTATCGGCTATTCGGCCGGCGGCGAAAGCGCATTGATCCTGGCCGGTGCGCATCCAGAGCCCGAACACTTGCGCGCTTATTGCCGGCAGATGCCGGAGGATGCCGACGCTTGTGCCGCCCAGGGCGAACTGGTCGCTGATCGCGATGACCTCGAAGCCAGCGCCGATCCACGCGTGGCGGCGATGCTGCTGTTGGCGCCGCTGGGGTTGATGTTCGACAAGCAGGAGCTGACCGAGGTACGGGTACCGGTGCTGCTCTATTCCGGCGACGACGACCAGGTGCTGGCGGTGGAGCACAACGCCGACGCGCTCAACCGCAGCCTGCCGCGTGCGCCGGATTACCGGGTGGTGCCGGGTGCCGGTCACTTCGTGTTCATGGCGCCGTGTTCGGCGCAGATGGGCCGGCTGGTGCCGTATCTCTGCGAGGACGCCGAGGGCGTCGACCGGGTGGCCATCCATCATCAATTGAGCGCCGATGCGGTGGCTTTCTTTCGTCAGGCATTGAGTCGAGTGCAGGCATCTGGCGTTGATTAGCTCCATGGGTAGGACGCTGAATCATACTTTTGCTGACTAACCGAGCTTTGGCTTCATGGGTAGGATTCACTCCATCCGGTCACGACCCGTTGATCGCTCATTGAGGAACTCCCCATGAAACTGCTGCATCTCGATTCGAGCATCCTCGGCGATGCTTCCGCCTCCCGCCAACTGACCCGCAGCCTGGTCCAGGCCTGGCAGGCCGCCGAGCCAGCTGCTCAGGTCAGCTACCGCGACCTGGCCAGCGACGCACTGGGCCACCTGTCCGCCGCCAGCCTGGTGGCGGGTGGTACTCCGGCTGACCTGCGCGATGCGGCGCAGAAGCACGAAGTCGAACTGGCCGAAGCGACCCTCAACGAGTTCCTCGCGGCTGATGCCATCGTCATCGGTGCCCCGATGTACAACTTCAGCGTGCCAACCCAGCTCAAGGCCTGGATCGACCGCATCGCCGTCGCCGGCAAAACTTTCGCCTATGACGAGAACGGCCCGAAGGGCCTGGCCGGTGGCAAGAAAGTGGTGATTGCCTCCACTGCAGGCGGCATCCATGCCGGCCAACCCAGCGGCCAGGCCCATGAGCAGTACCTGGTGCAGGTGCTCAACTTCCTCGGTATCACCGATATCGAGATCGTCCGCGCCGAAGGCCTGGCCTACGGTGACGAGCCGCGCGCCAATGCCCTGAAAAGCGCCCAGGCGCAGATTGGCGAGCTGTTCGCCGCGGCCTGAATAACAGGCTGAGCAATACCACGGCGGTGGCTGGGCGAAGCGTGCTGATAAAGCACGCCTTGGCACTAGCCACCGCCGTTGGCATTTCTGCGGGCGGAATTTCCAGTGCAAGGGCAGGGTGCTACCCCTCGCCACTTGCCGAATTTCCGTTTCAAACGATTGCGCTAACTGCTGGTGCAAGTGGGTGTTTTTACCGCACCGAAGCAGGGCGATAAATAAAGGAAAAATCTCCGTTACCGAAAGTAAAAGGCGCTGACGAAAAAGCCTTCCTGGTTTTGGCGTAAATGCCTTGGTTTTTCAGTGAGGCATTTTTATTTCTTCCAAAATGCGACGAATTTTTATCAATAGGCTCCGAATTCAGGTGCTTTTCATTTCCTGGGTTAGGCTGGCATAAGCCTTGCTGTCGCAGGTTGCCAACCCCCAAAACCTCAGGAGCACAACTCCATGTCGCAGAAGATTTTCAGAAAAGGCTTTCTGGCTCTGGCGGTCACCGCCGCCGTGGGCGCTTCTTCCCTCGCACAAGCGGACGTCGTGATCGGCGTTGCTGGCCCGCATACCGGTGCCAACGCTTCGTTCGGCGAGCAATACTGGCGTGGTGCAACTCAGGCCGCCGAAGACATCAACGCCGCAGGCGGTGTGAACGGCGAGAAGATCAAACTGGTCAAGGCGGACGACGCCTGCGAACCGAAGCAGGCCGTGGCCGTGGCCAACCGCCTGGTGGATTCGGACAAGGCCGTCGGCGTGATCGGGCACTTCTGCTCCTCGTCGACCATTCCGGCCTCCGAGGTGTATGACGAGGCGGGCATCATCGCCATCACCCCGGCATCGACCAACCCGCAAGTGACCGAGCGCGGCCTGAGCGCCATGTTCCGCATGTGCGGCCGTGATGATCAGCAAGGCGTAGTGGCCGGCGATTACCTGGTCGACAAACTGAAAGCCAAGAAAGTCGCGATCATCCATGACAAGGACACCTACGGTCAGGGCCTGGCTGATGCCACCAAGGCGCAGCTGTCCACCCGTGGCCTGGAGCCGGTGTTGTATGAAGGCCTGACCCGCGGCGAGAAGGACTTCAACGCCCTGGTCACCAAAATCCGCGCGGCCGATGCCGACGTCGTCTACTTCGGCGGCTGCCATCCGGAAGCCGGCCCGCTGGTTCGGCAGATGCGCGAGCAGGGCGTGACCGCCTCGTTCGTTTCCGGCGACTGCGTGGTGACCGACGAACTGGTCACCACCGCTGGTGGCCCGCAGTACACCAAGGGCGTGCTGATGACCTTCGGTGCCGACCCACGCCTGCTGCCTGATGGCAAAGCGGTAATCGACAAGTTCCGCGCCAATGGCTTCGAACCGGAAGGCTACACCCTGTATGCCTACGCTTCGGTACAAGCCCTGGCGGCTGCCTTCACCGGCGCCGGCGGCACCGATGGCGCCAAGGCCAGTGCATGGTTGAAGAGCCATCCGGTCGATACCGTGATGGGCAAGAAGGCCTGGTCTGAAAAAGGCGACCTGCAGGTTTCCGACTACGTGATGTACCAGTGGGACGACAAGGGCAAGTACCACCAACTGCCCTGATTCACCCAGCCCGCTCCACCCGCGCATGCGGGTGGGGTGGCGCTTCCTGTATACGTGACGCAACGGTGTTCCACCTGATACTGGTGGAGGTTGCGCGACGTCAAAACCATACGCCTACGAGACTTCCTGCATGGACGGCATTTTCCTCCAGCAAATGATCAACGGGCTGACCCTGGGCTCGGTCTATGGCTTGATCGCCATCGGCTACACCATGGTTTACGGCATCATCGGCATGAT
>JBBNAI010000385.1:0-1732 GCA_037994305.1 Pseudomonas sp.
CGATCAGTGCGCCGGCGACGCTGTAGCGCTCGGCGACCCAGGGGCCTTCATAGAGCAGGCGCGCGGCTTCGAGGAAGGGCGCGAAGTCGATTTCCACCGCTTCGCCGCCGAGGGCTTTGAACTGCTCGATGCTGCTGGCGAACAGCGCCGGGCTTTCCGTGCAGCCGAGGAATTCCAGCTGCTTGGGCACGCCGAAGCGAAAGCCCGCACGGGGTTTGCCGAAGGCGCTGGCGTCGTTCCACAGCGGGTTGGCGCGGCTGTATTCGTCACGCGCATCCAGCTTGGCGGTCAGCGCCAGCAACTGGCTGGCCTCGGCCGCTGTGGTGGTGAAGTAGGTGACGCAGTCCAGGGTGCGACAGGCGGGCACCACGCCGGCGGTGGAAATCAGGCCCTTGGTCGCCTTGAGGCCGACCAGGTTGTTCAGCGCTGCCGGCACGCGGCCGGAGCCGGCGGTGTCGGTGCCCAGGGCGAAGCTGGCCACACCGAGGGCCACGGCCAGCGACGAGCCAGCGCTGGAACCGCCGGACGGGTAGGCCGGGTGCACGCTGTTGCGGCATTCACCATAGGGCGAGCGAGTGCCGTTGAGGCCGGTGGCGAACTGGTCGAGGTTGGTCTTGCCCATCGGTACGGCACCGAGGGCGATCAGCTGTTCGACCAGGGTGGCGCTGGTCTCGGGCACGTAGGCGAAGGCCGGGCAGGCGGCGGTGGTCGGCACGCCGGCCAGGTCGATGTTGTCCTTGATGGCGAAAGGCACGCCGAACAGCGGCAGCTCGGCCGGTGACTTGCCGTCCAGGGCGACCAGGTAGGGCTCCAGCTCGGCGGCGCTGAGCAGGTGGATGAACAGGTGGAATTCCGGGTTGAGCGCGGCGGCCTTGTCATGCAGAGCGAGGATCAGCTGGCGCGGGGTCAGGCTGCCGTCTGCGTAGGCGGTTTTCAGGGCGCCGAGGCGCAGGTCGAAGTCATGTTTCATCGGGCTTCCTCGTTCTTGCGAGTTCGTACTGGGTCGATAGAGCGTACCCAGCCTGCGGTTCGTTCCCTCGCCCCCTTGGGGAGAGGGTTAGGGTGAGGGGGCTTGGGGCGGCCACTGCGCTTGCGATGGGCCTCGTCCCCTCACCCCGGCCCTCTCCCCAGAGGGGAGAGGGGGCGGTTCCTGTGGGGCTTAGGCTTCTTCCAGCACCACCACGCGCTGCCCGGCGCGCACCGGCGAACCGGGTTGCACGCGGACTTCGCGCACCACGCCGTCACGCGGGGCAAGCAGGGGGATTTCCATCTTCATCGACTCGAGGATCACCAGCACGTCACCGGCTTTCACCGTGCTGCCCGCTTCGACCTGTACCTGCCAGAGGTTGCCGGCGATATGGCTCTCAATGCTGTGCTGGCCGGCCGCGAGCGGCGCGTCGTCGCCCAGTTCGGCAACCACTTCCTCGCTCTCATAGTGGGCCTGGCCGGAGGCGATCCAACGCTGGCGTTCGGCGTCGAAGGCGGCGCGTTGCTGGGTGCGGAAGGCGTCGATGCCCTCGGCTTCCTCGGTGAGGAAGTCCTGGTAGTCGGCCAGGGCCAGTTCACTGTCTTCGATGCGCAGTTCATAACGACCGAGCGGAAAGTCGCGGCGGATCTGCAGCAGTTCCTCGGCACCCACCGGATAGAAGCGGATCTGGTCGAAGAAGCGCAACAGCCAGGGCTTGCCGTGGAAGGCGGCGACTTCGCGATAGCGGTTCCACATCTGCAGGGT
>JBBNAI010000386.1:0-4164 GCA_037994305.1 Pseudomonas sp.
ATCCAGGACTTCGTCATCTGCCTGGGCTACAAGGGCTATGCGATCAAGGATTTTTTCGCCAATTACTTCCTGCATACCTCCGATGTCACCTTCGACATGCGCAGCAACCAGATGGAAGTGCACCAGAACTACAGTGAGCCCTGGCGCGTGACCCTGGTGGATACCGGCGAGGACACCATGACCGGCGGGCGTTTGCGCCGTGCTGGGCGTTTTGTCGAGGAGGAGGAAGCGTTCTGCTTCACCTACGGCGACGGCGTTTCCGACCTGGATATCAGCGCCTTGGTGAACTTCCACAAGCAGCATGGCAAGCACGCGACCGTGACGGCGGTACAGCCGCCGGGCCGTTATGGCGCGCTGGCACGCGAGGGGGATGAAGTCACCGGTTTCGTCGAGAAGCCCCGCGGCGATGGCGGCTGGATCAACGGTGGGTTTTTCGTCCTGTCACCCAAGGTATTGCCGTATATCCGTGAGGACGCGACCACCTGGGAAGCCGAACCGCTCGGTCAGTTGGCCAGTGAAGGGCAATTGATGGCCTTCCAGCACGAAGGCTTCTGGCACCCGATGGACACACTGCGCGACAAGAACTACCTGGAACAGCTTTGGCAGAGCGGAGAGGCCCCGTGGAAACAGTGGAGCTGAACCCTGCCTTTTGGCGCGGCAAGCGCGTCCTGCTGACTGGCCATACCGGTTTCAAGGGTGGCTGGCTGGCACTCTGGCTGCAGAGCTGGGGCGCGCAGGTCAGTGGCTTCTCGCTGGCACCCTCGACCACGCCGAGCCTGTTCGAGCTGGCGCGGGTGGGGGAAAACATCGATAGCCATATCGGCGACCTGCGCGACTTGTCTGCCTTGCAGCAGGTGATGGAGCTGGTTCGTCCGGAAATCATCCTGCACCTGGCGGCTCAACCGCTGGTTCGCGAAGGTTATCGCGATCCGCTGGGGACTTATGCCAGTAATGTGATGGGCACCCTGCATCTGCTGGAAGCAGCGCGTCAGGTCGGTGGTGTGCGCTCCTGCGTGGTGGTGACCACAGACAAGGTGTACGCCAATCACGAATGGGCCTGGCCCTATCGTGAGAACGAGGCCCTGGGTGGTCATGATCCTTATAGCAGCAGCAAGGCCTGCTGCGAGCTGGTGGCGCAATCCTTCGCCGCCTCCTATTTCCCTGTTTCGCGCTATGCCGAACATGGTCTGGCGCTAGCCACGGCGCGGGCGGGCAATGTGCTGGGCGGAGGTGATTTTTCTGCGGATCGCCTGGTGCCGGATGTACTGGCCGCCTGGTCACGTGGCGAGCCGGTAACCCTGCGTTATCCGCAGGCCGTGCGGCCGTGGCAGCATGCACTGGAGCCGCTGGCGGGCTATCTGCAACTGGCCAAGGGACTTTATGAGCAGGGCCCGGCAGTAGCTGGGGCTTGGAACTTCGGTCCGACCGATGCCGACACCTGTAATGTCGGCGATGTGGTGGCGCGCCTGGCGGCGCGTTGGCCGCAGGCGCCTGGTCTGCAGGTTGAGCAGAGCGAACTGCATGAGGCTGGCTTGCTGCGCCTGGACAGCAGCCGAGCCCGCCATTTGCTGGGCTGGCAGCCGCGCTGGTTGTTGGACGACTGCCTGCAGCAGACCCTCGACTGGCACCTGGCTTGGCTGCGTGGCGAGGATATGCGTGCGGTAACCCTGGCTCAGTTGGCTTCCTATTGGAGGCAGGCATGAGCGAGCTGAGCCTGCACGAGTTGCCGCTGGCGGGGTTGTTTCTGTTGCAACAGAAGGTTCACCAGGACGAGCGTGGACGCTTCGCTCGATTGTTCTGCGAGGGCAGCCTGGAGGCTTTCGGCCAGCCGTTGCATATCCGCCAGATCAACCAGTCACTGACCCGTGAGCGCGGTACCGTGCGTGGCTTGCACTTTCAATACCCGCCGCATGCCGAGAGCAAGCTGATCACCTGCTTGCGCGGTGCGGTGTGGGATGTAGCAGTGGATGTGCGTCACGGCTCGCCAACGTTCCTGCGCTGGCATGCCGAGCGGCTGGATGCTGGTGACGGCCGCAGTCTGCTGTTGCCACCGGGCTTTGCCCACGGCTTCCAGGCGCTGAGTGACGATGCCGAGCTGCTTTACCTGCATAGTGCGGATTACACACCTGGGCATGAAGGCGGCTTGTCCGTCACCGATCCGCACTTGGCCATCGACTGGCCGTTGCCACTGAAGAACCTGTCGGCCCGCGATGCCGGCCATCCTCTACTGGATGAGAGTTTCCAAGGAGTCCATCTATGAATTGCCGTGGCTGCGCTGCGCACCTGCATTTGCCGCTGATCGATCTGGGTACGGCGCCGCCGTCGAATGCCTATGTCAGTTGCGAACAGCTCAACCAGGCGGAGCAGTGGGTGCCCCTGCGTGTATTGGTATGCGAGTCGTGCTGGTTGGTGCAGACCGAGGACTACCGTGCTGCTGATAGCCTGTTCGACGCTGACTATGCCTATTTCAGTTCCTATTCGAGCAGCTGGTTGACCCACGCCGAACGCTATGTTTCAACCATGGCTGAGCGCTTCGGTCTGAACGCGCAGAGCCGGGTCGTGGAGGTCGCCGCCAACGACGGATACTTGCTGCAATACGTGGCGGGGCGCGGCATCCCTTGCCTGGGGATCGAACCGACGGCGAGCACAGCGCGCGCGGCTCGGGAAAAGGGTTTGGAAATCCGTGAGCTTTTCTTTGGCGAGAGCGTAGGACGGCAGCTGGCTGCAGAGGGTTGGAGTGCCGATCTAATGGCTGCCAACAACGTGTTGGCTCACGTGCCGGACATCAACGACTTCCTCAAGGGGTTCGCCGAACTGCTCAAGCCGCAAGGCGTGGCCACCTTCGAGTTTCCTCACCTGTTGCGCCTGATGGCCGAGCATCAGTTCGACACGCTGTATCACGAACACTACTCCTACCTGTCGCTGACGACGGTCCAGGGGCTTTGTGCGCGCAACGGCCTGGCGGTCTTCGATGTCGAAGAATTGCCAACCCATGGTGGCTCGCTGCGGGTGTTCGTGCAGCGAGCATCCTGCGAGAGGGCGGTATCGCCAGCGGTCGGCCGGATGCTAAGTCTGGAGGAGGCGAGCGGGGTGAAAACTTCGGCCTACTACGCCAGCCTGGCTCCGGCTGCCGAGCGCATCAAGCATGAGCTGCTGGCATTCCTGCTGAGGGCCAAGGCCGAAGGCAAAAAAGTGGTGGGTTATGGCGCCGCAGCCAAGGGTAATACCTTGCTCAACTATGCCGGCGTGCGCAGCGACCTGCTGGCTTGGGTGGCCGATGCCAACCCGCACAAGCAGAACAAGTTCCTGCCGGGTAGCCGTATTCCGATAGTCGAGCCGGCACGTATCGCTACGGATAAACCGGATTACGTACTGGTATTGCCTTGGAATTTGCTCAGCGAAGTAATGGAGCAGCAGGCCGAGATCGCGGCCTGGGGAGGAGTATTTGTTGTGGCAGTGCCGACTCTGAAAGAGTTTTCTATTTAATCCTATAGATAATTAAATTACCTAGGTGAAGAGAGACATGGCCAACTTCATTTCGGAAGCGTTTTACGGCGTTGTAGATAAGGAGAGGTTCTTTGATGGCATTTCCAATGCCATCAATTCTTTGCAGACCGACGGAGTGTTTGTAGGTGATAATTTGTTTACTTGGGGGCGGAATCTTAGTTTTTTGCAAGACGAGAAGTTTGCGACGGCTATAGACAGCAATAAGCCCAGCGCGCAAGAACTCTCGTTGGTGTGGCGACTGCATACCTTGTGCTGGGCAGCCCGGCAGTGCAGTCGACTGCCTGGCGATTTTGTAGAGGCCGGAGTTTACATGGGCTTCACGGTAAAGGTCATATGCGATTATCTTGGTTTTAATAGTCTGAATCGTGACTATTACTTGTATGACGTTTTTTATCACTCGCCAGATATGCCACATCACGCGCTTTCTGAGCATGGTGAAGGTCTATATGAAAAAGTATGTAAGCGCTTCGAAACTTATCCACGGGTCAAGGTGATTCAGGGGCTGATTCCTGAGTCTTTTGAAAAGGGTGTCCCGGAAAAAATCTCTTTCATGCACATTGACATGAATAACGCGGATGCAGAAGTGGCTGTTCTGGACGCCCTGTATGATCGCTTGGTTTCTGGCGGCATGATTATTTTTGATGACTTTGGCTGGTT
>JBBNAI010000387.1:0-16874 GCA_037994305.1 Pseudomonas sp.
TCACGCAGTCTTCCACCACCGCATCCAGCGAACGCGCCAGCTTGAGCTGGGACACATCGTGCTGGTACTGGCCGACACCGATGGATTTCGGGTCGATCTTCACCAGCTCGGCCAGCGGGTCCTGCAGGCGGCGGGCGATGGAGACGGCGCCACGCAGCGACACGTCCATGTCCGGGAACTCCTTGGCGGCCAGCTCGGAAGCCGAGTACACCGAGGCGCCGGCTTCGCTGACCATCACCTTGGTCAGCTTGAGGCCCGGCAGCTGCTTGATCAGGTCGGCGGCCAGCTTGTCGGTCTCGCGGCTGGCGGTGCCGTTGCCGATCGAGATCAGGTCGACCGCGTGCTTGGCGCACAGCTTGGCCAGGATCGCCAGGGTGCCGTCCCAGTCATTGCGCGGGGCGTGCGGGTAGACGGTGGAGGTTTCCAGGACCTTGCCGGTGGTATCGACCACGGCCACCTTGCAGCCAGTGCGCAGGCCCGGGTCGAGCGCCAGGGTGGCGCGCGGGCCAGCCGGGGCGGCTAGCAGCAGGTCGTGCAGGTTGCGGGCGAAGACGTTGATCGCCTCGTCTTCCGATTTCTCGCGCAGCTCGCTGAACAGGTCGGTTTCCAGGTGGGTGTAGAGCTTGACCTTCCAGGTCCAGCGCACCACTTCGCCCAGCCATTTGTCGGCGGCGCGGCCGCGTTGCTCGACGCCGAAGCGCTCGCCAATCATGCCTTCGCACGGGTGCATGCTGCCCGGTGTTTCATCGCCGACCTTGAGGCTGGCGCCGAGGATGCCTTCGTTGCGCCCGCGGAAAATCGCCAGGGCGCGGTGCGACGGCACGTTCTTCAGTGGCTCGTCGTGTTCGAAGTAATCGCTGAACTTGGCGCCCTCGGCCTCTTTGCCGGCGACCAGGCGGGCGCTGAGGGTGGCGTTGTCCTTGAGGTAGCTGCGCAGGCGCTCAAGCAGGGTGGCGTCTTCGGCGAAGCGCTCCATGAGGATGTACTTGGCGCCTTCGAGCACGGCTTTCACGTCGGCGAAGCCTTTTTCGGCGTCGACGAAGCGTGCTGCCTGTTCTTCCGGGCTCAGCGTCGGGTCGTTGAACAGGCCGTCGGCCAGTTCGCCGAGACCGGCTTCCAGGGCGATCTGGCCCTTGGTGCGGCGCTTCTGCTTGTAAGGCAGGTAGAGGTCTTCCAGGCGCGTCTTGGTGTCGGCCAGGTTGATCTCGCGGGTCAGTTCGGGGGTCAGCTTGCCCTGTTCTTCGATGCTGGCGAGGATCGCGGCGCGACGCTCGTCCAGTTCACGCAGGTAGCGCAGGCGTTCTTCCAGGTTACGCAGCTGGGTATCGTCCAGGCTGCCGGTGACTTCCTTACGGTAGCGGGCGATGAACGGCACGGTGGAGCCTTCATCGAGCAGCGCCACGGCGGCGGCGACCTGTTGCGGGCGCACGCCCAGTTCTTCGGCGATGCGAGTGTTGATACTGTCCATTTAAAACACCTGACGGAGAACACCAGCCGGCCGCCTCATGAGCGGCCCGGCACGAAAGCGCCGCATTATAAACACCGCACCAGAAAGCCATGGGCACCGTTCGGGGAAAAATCTGCTAACAATGGGGCAGGCCGCCAATCATCTGTGCTGGGCGATAATGCCGGCACTTCGAATGGGAGAGAACATGAGCAGCACACCTGTAGTGGAAGGCGAGAAAATCCTGATTGTCGACGACGACCCCGGCCTGCGCCGCCTGCTGGAGCGTTTCCTCAGCGAGCAGGGCTACCGCGTGCGCGCGGTGGAGAACGTCGAGCAGATGGATCGCCTGCTGTCCCGCGAACTGTTCCAGCTGCTGGTGCTCGACCTCATGCTGCCGGGCGAGGATGGCCTGTCCGCCTGCCGCCGCCTGCGTGCAGCGAACAACCAGTTGCCGATCATCATGCTCACCGCCAAGGGCGATGAGGCCAGTCGTATCCAGGGGCTGGAAGGCGGTGCCGATGATTACCTGGCCAAGCCGTTCAACCCGCGTGAGCTGCTGGCGCGGATCAAAGCCGTGCTGCGTCGCCAGGCGCCCGTGGTGCCGGGTGCGCCGGGCAGCGAGGACGAGAGCGTGAGCTTCGGCGAATACGAGCTGTCGCTGGCCACCCGCGAGCTGAAGAAAGGCGAAGAAGTGCACATGCTTACCACCGGTGAGTTCGCCGTGCTCAAGGCCCTGGTTCAGCACGCCCGCGAGCCACTGACCCGCGACAAACTGATGAACCTGGCCCGTGGTCGCGAGTGGGACGCGCTGGAGCGCTCCATCGACGTGCAGATTTCCCGCCTGCGCCGGCTGATCGAACCGGACCCGTCCAAGCCGCGCTATATCCAGACGGTCTGGGGTGTGGGCTACGTGTTTGTGCCGGATGGCAGCAAGTAGCCATCCACACGGTCTGCCTTGCGTAGGGGCGAGCTCTGCTCGCGAAGCTTTTTGCATGACCCGGTTCGCGAGCAGCGCTCGCTCCTACGGAATTCGTAATCCCCGATGAAAACCCCGCTGTGGTTCCCGCAAAGCTTCTTCGCTCGCACCCTCTGGCTGGTGCTGGTGGTCGTGCTGTTTTCCAAGGCGCTGACCCTGGTCTACCTGATGATGAACGAAGACATGCTGGTCGACCGTCAATACAGCCACGGCGCGGCGCTGACCCTGCGGGCGTACTGGGCGGCTGACCCGGAAGACCGTGCGCACATCGCCGAGGCGGCCACCCTGCAGCGGGTGGCCCGCGAAGAAGTGCCGCCGACCGAACAGCACTGGCCCTACTCGGAAATCTTCTTGCGCCAGATGCAGACTGAGCTGGGCCCGGACACCGAGGTACGGGTGCGCGTGCAGAGCCCGCCGGCACTCTGGGTGCACGCACCCAGCCTGGGCCAGGACTGGCTCAAGGTGCCGCTCTACCCGCATCCGCTGCGTGGGCAGAAGATCTGGACGGTGCTCGGCTGGTTCCTCGGCATCGGCCTGCTGTCCACTGCCGCGGCATGGATCTTTGTCCGTCAGCTCAATGCCCCGCTCAAGCGCTTGGTGTTCGCCGCGCGCCAACTGGGCCAGGGCAGCAGCGTGCGCTTGCCGATCAGCGATACACCCAGCGAGATGACCGAGGTTTACCGCGCCTTCAACCAGATGGCGGAAAACGTCGAGCAGGCTGCCCGCGAGCGCGAGCTGATGCTGGCCGGCGTGTCCCATGACCTGCGCACGCCGCTGACCCGGCTGCGTCTGTCGCTGGAGCTGCTCAATAGCGACTCGGACCTGACCGAGGACATGGTCCGCGACATCGAGGACATGGACGCCATTCTCGACCAGTTCCTCGCCTTCATCCGCGACGGCCGCGACGAGACGCCCGAGCCGAGTGACCTCGGCGAGCTGGTGCGCGAAGTGGTGGCACCCTACAACCAGCAGGGCGAGCAGGTGCGCCTGTACCTGGAAACGCTGCCGCCGTTCCCGCTGCGCCGGGTATCGATCAAGCGCCTGCTGGCCAACCTGCTGGACAATGCCCTGCGCTACGGCGGCCAAGGTGTCGAGGTGGTGGCCAACCTGTCCGGCGACTGCAGCGCGCCCTACGTGGTGCTCAGCGTGCTGGATCGCGGCCCGGGTATCGACCCGGCCGAGCAGGGCAACCTGTTCAACCCCTTCATTCGTGGTGACCTGGCGCGCGGCGGCAAGGGCGCCGGCCTGGGCCTGGCCATCGTCAAGCGCATCGCCGCACTGCACGGTGGCAGTGTCGAACTGCGCAACCGCTCCGGTGGTGGCCTGGAGGCGCGTATCTGCCTGCCGCTGGGGCTGCTGCTGCCACGGGATGCGGTGTAGGGCCTGCTCACGATCACCTGACTCGCGGCCATATCGGAACTGCCTCTGAGGGACTGATCTATGCTGCTCAGGTAGTTCTTCTGAGGTCAGCATGCCCGCCGTATCCGACCGACTGCCTCTCTGGAGCTGGTGGCTGCCATTGCCACTGCTGCATCTGGGAACCTGGCTGACCCTCGCCTTGGGCACCGTTGGCGGGGTTGCGCTCGGCTACGTGCCGTTTGCCCTGGGTTTGGCCTGCGTGCTCTGGTGGGGGCCGCGGGTGTTGCCGGCGGTCTATCTGAATGCCCTGCTCGGTGCCTTGCTCTGGGATGTCGGCTGGCCGCTGGCCGCCCTGCATGGTGTCCCGGAGACGCTCGGCCTGGCGCTGGCCTGGGCGTTGCTGCGTCACTATCGGGTTGAGGCGACCCTCTGCGGCCTGCCGCATCTGCTGCGTTTCGTCCTGCTTGGTGTGCTGCTGCCGTCGGCCTTCATGGCCCTGACCATGCAGGGTGTGCAGGCGTTGGTCAGCGGTGCACTGGCGGGCGACTGGCTGCGGGTCAGCCTGGCCTTGTGGCTGGCCTATGGGTTGAGCAGCCTGGTGATCACTATTCCGTTGCTGGCGGCGCTGACGCCCCTGCTGCGTCGGCGCGGCTGGGCATTGGTCGCACGCGGTGACGAAGAGGGGCCGTCGGCGGCCTGGCGCCACCTGCCGCCCTGGCCGCTGTTGCTGCTGCTATTGGTTGGCCTGCCCTGGCTGCTCGGTTTGTTTCCATTGACGCTGACCTTGCCGCTGATTGGCCTGTCGATGCTCAGCCTGGGGTTGTTCTGGGGCTTTCCCGGCGCGCTCTGCGGGCTTGCCCTGACCGCCCTGGTCGCCCTGTTGCCGCAACTGGACCAGGTGCGCAGCGGCGGCGAGTGGCTCAGCCCGCAGCGCAGTGAGCTGTACCTCAGCGTGCTGGTGCTGATGATTGCCACCCTGTTGGTGGGGCGTGCCCTCAGCGATTTGCGCCGGGCCCTCAGGCGCAGCGCTCTGATGCAGCGAGAGCTGGCCCTGGCCAACCTGGCGTTGCAGTCCTGCCCGCTGGGCGTGTCGATCTCCGATGTGCGCCAGCCGGGTGTGCCTTTCATCTACTGCAACCCGGCGCTGGAACGCATCACGGGCTATTCGCGTGAGGACATTCTCGGTAGCGCCAGCCGTGTCCTGATTGCCGAGGACGAAGACCAGGCCGGCTTGCTGCGCATCCGACAGGCGATCCAGCACGGCCTGCCGCACCAGGAAGTGCTGCGCAACTATCGCAAGGATGGCCGGCTGTTCTGGAACGAAGTGATAGTCGCACCTCTGCTGGATGAGCATGGGCAGGTCAGCCATGTCGTCGCCCTGAACAACGATGTGACCGAGCGCGAGCGACAGGCTCATGAGTTGGCCGTGCACCGCGAAGATATGTTGCGCCAGGCCCATTTGCTGGCGCAGACCGAGGAAGTCGCGGATATCGGCGGTTGGGTGCTGAACCTGGCGGACCAGAGCATGTACTGGACCGACGGCTGTTTCCGCCTCAATGAGATGGACCCGGCCGGCGGCGCACCCGATATGCAGGCCTCGCTGGATCGCTACGATGCAGACAGTCAGAAAGTGATGCAGGAGGCGCTGGAGCAGATCCTGCAGACCGGCCTGCCCTATGACCTGGAAGTACGCCTGATCGGCGCCAAGGGGACTGCGCGTTGGGTCCGCCTGAAGGGTTTCCCTGAGCGGGACGGCGAGCGCACGGTACGCATCTACGGGGCGATCCAGGACATCAGCGCGCGTAAGCGCGCCCAGCAGCAACTGCGCGAGCGCGACGAGTGGCTGCGCCTGTTCTTCGAGGCGCCCCTGATCGGTATGGCGATGATCGGCCCGCAGCGCCAGTGGCTGGAGGTCAATCACAAGCTCTGCGAGATTCTCGGGCGTAGCCGTGAGGAACTGCTCAACAGCCAGTGGCTGGAAATCACCCATGTCGCCGATATCGAGCGCGAGGACCAGCTGTTCGAGGCCCTCGGTAATAACGAACGGGACGACTTCGAGCTGGAAAAACGCTTCCTGCGCCGTGACGGCAGCGTGGTCTACAGTCGCCTCAGTCTGCGTGCGGTGCGTGGCCAGAAAGGCAAGCTGGAAGCCTGCCTGGCGCTGATCGAAGACATCACCGCACGTCACGACGCCGAGGCGCGTTACCGCACTTTGGTGCAACACGCCCCCGAGGCGATCCTGCTGTTCAGCCCGAAGAGCGGCATTGTTGATGCCAACGAGAATGCCGAGCGTCTGTTCCGCCTAAGCCGTGCCGAGCTGCTGGGCAAGAAACCGATCGACCTGACGCCGCCTCGCCAGATCAATGGCGAGGATTCCGAAGCGGCTTCGCTCAAGCACCTGGAAGCAGCGGTCGGCGGCGGCACGCCGGTGTTCGAGTGGCTGCACCGTGACAGTGTCGGGCGCATGCTGCCGTGCGAGGTACGCCTAGTGCGCATGCCCGGCAAGCCATTGCTGGTGCGCGCCAGCATCACCGATATTTCCGAGCGTCAGCGCTATCAGCGTGAGATCGAACGCCTGGCCTACAGCGACGAACTGACCGGCCTGCCCAACCGCCGCCTGCTGCAGGATCGCCTGCAACATGCGATGACCCGCGAGCTGCGCGACGGGCGATTCGGCGCCTTGCTGTTCATCGACCTGGACCATTTCAAAACGGTCAACGACAGCCTCGGTCACCCGGTTGGCGATGCCCTGCTGCGTGAAGTGACCGCGCGGCTGGGGCGTTGCCTGCGCGCCGAGGACACCTTGGCGCGGCTCGGTGGTGACGAGTTCGTGGTGCTGCTCGAGGCCCTCGGTGAAACCCCTGAGTTGGCGGCCGAACACGCTGCCGAGGTGGGTGACAAGTTGCTCGGTAGCCTGCAGGGCAGCTACCGGGTGGAGGGGCACGAGCTGGCCGTCACTGCCAGCATCGGCATCACGTTGCATCCGCTGCCGGGGCAGGGGGCCGCCGATGTGCTGAAGCAGTCCGACACGGCCATGTACCAGGCCAAGCAGGCCGGTCGTAATGCCTTGCATTTCTTCGCCCCGGAAATGCAGGCGGTGATCGACCAGCGTCTGCAGTTGCAGAGTGAACTGCGCCAGGCCATGAGCCGCGACCAGCTGCATCTGGTGTTTCAGCCGCAACTGGCGCTGGCCGACAACCGCGTGGCGGGCGCCGAAGTGTTGCTGCGCTGGCGGCATCCGGAGCGCGGCAATATTCCACCGGGGCAGTTCATTGCCCTGGCCGAGGAAACCGGGTTGATCCAGGAACTCGGTCACTGGGTGCTGGAACAGGCCTGTGCCAGCCTGGCGCGTTGGCAGGCGGAGTGGCCGCACCTGGTGTTGGCGGTCAACCTCAGCCCGCGTGAGCTGCGCCAACCGGGCTGTGCCGAGCGTATCCGTGCCTGCCTGCAGCGCTACGGTTTGCCGGCCAGTGCGCTCGAGCTGGAGATCACCGAAGGGGTGTTGCTGGAGGATGTCGAGCAGTGCATCGCCGCCATGCAGACGCTCAAGCGCCTGGGAATCCGTTTCGCCATCGACGATTTCGGCACCGGCTATTCGTCGCTGACTTACCTCAAGCGCCTGCCGCTGGACCGGCTGAAAATCGATCGCAGCTTTATCCACGACCTGGAAGGTGAAGCCAGTGGGCAGATGCTGGTCGAGACCATTCTGGTGATCGCCCGCAACCTGGGGTTGGAGTGCGTGGCCGAAGGCATCGAGAGCGACGTCCAGCTCGACTGGCTACGCGGCCATGGCTGTGCGCTCGGGCAGGGCTATCACTTCAGCCAGCCACTGACGGAAAGCGACTTCCTCGCCTGGATGCAGGCCCGCAACGGCGCACCGTAGGGCAGACTCAGCCACGCCCCTTGGTGCGGGTCTGGCCAGGTTCGGCGTTCTTTTCCAGATACTCGATGATGATCGCGGCCACGTCCTTGCCGGTAGTGGTCTCGATACCTTCCAGGCCGGGCGAGGAGTTCACCTCCATCACCAGCGGGCCGTGGTTGGAACGCAAGATGTCGACGCCGGCCACCGACAGGCCCATGACCTTGGCCGCGCGGATCGCGGTCATGCGTTCTTCCGGGGTGATCTTGATCAGGCTGGCGCTACCACCACGGTGCAGGTTGGAGCGGAATTCGCCGGGCTTGGCCTGGCGCTTCATCGCTGCGATCACCTTGTCGCCGACCACGAAGCAGCGGATGTCGGCGCCGCCGGCTTCCTTGATGTACTCCTGCACCATGATGTTCTGCTTGAGGCCCATGAACGCCTCGATCACCGACTCGGCGGCCTTCTCGGTTTCACAGAGCACCACGCCGATACCCTGGGTGCCTTCCAGCACCTTGATCACCAGCGGTGCGCCGTTGACCATCTGGATCAGGTCGGGGATGTCGTCCGGCGAGTGGGCGAAGCCGGTCACCGGCAGGCCGATGCCGCGTCGCGACAGCAGTTGCAGCGAGCGCAGCTTGTCGCGCGAGCGGCTGATCGCCACCGACTCGTTGAGCGGGAACACGCCCTGCATCTCGAACTGGCGCAGCACCGCGCAGCCATAAAAGGTCACCGAGGCGCCGATACGCGGGATCACCGCATCGAAGCCTTCCAGCGGGCGGCCGCGGTAGTGGATCTGCGGCTTGTGGCTGGCGATGTTCATGTAGGCGCGCAGGGTGTCGATCACGATGACTTCATGACCGCGCGCCTCGCCGGCTTCCACCAGGCGACGCGTCGAGTACAGGCGTGGGTTGCGCGACAGGATGGCGATCTTCATTGGGCACCGGAAGCAGAGGGTAATTGCGGTTTGTCTTGCACGTAGGTCAGCGCCGGGTTGACCACCAGTTGCCCGGTGACCAGCGCCTTGGAACCGAGCAGCACGCGGTAGCGCATGGTCTTGCGGCAGGCCAGGGTGAATTCCACCGGCCATTGTCGATCACCCAGCATCAGCAGAGTGCGAATCACGTAGCGACTCTGCGTGTGGCCGTTGGAGCTCTTGATGGTTTTCACCGTGACCAGTGGCGCCTCGCAGCGATGGCGGCGCTGCACCAGCGTGCCGAAGTGCGCGGTGAAGCGTACCCAGCCCACGCCATCGCGTTCGAATGGCTGGATGTCGCTGGCGTGCAGGGTCGAGGTGCTGGCACCGGTGTCGATCTTCGCGCGCAGGCCGACCATGCCCAGGTCAGGCAGGTTGATCCATTCACGTAGACCGATCACCGAGAGTTGGTCGAAAGTCTTCAATACAGGCTTTCCACGAGGTCTGTTCCCGTTTGGTTCGCGAACCGCGCTTGTGCGCAGCAACCCGCAGGGACGGGCCTAAGATTGCTGGCATTCTAGATGTCCCATATGACAACTGCATCAGGCAAGATTCAGACCTGCGACAGACTTTTCCGAGTGAGTGATGAGCGACAAAGACGATGACAAGGTCCGCCTGGACAAATGGCTGTGGGCGGCGCGCTTCTACAAGACCCGTGCCCTGGCGAAGGAAGCGATCGAAGGGGGCAAGGTGCATTGCCGTGGTGAGCGTTGCAAACCCTCGAAGGAACCCAGGCTGGGTGACGAATATGTGATTCGTACCGGCTTCGAAGAGCGCACGGTGGTGGTGCGGGCGCTGTCCGTGGTGCGCCGAGGTGCGCCCGAGGCACAACTGTTGTACGAGGAAACCGCCGACAGTCTGAGCCGCCGCGAAGCGGCTGCCGAGCTGCGCAAGGCCGGTGCCATCGGCCTGCAGACCGATGGCCGGCCGAGCAAGAAGCAGCGCCGCCAGCTGCAGAGTTTTCGTGGCGGGCAGGACTGATAGAGCGCTGCAAAACCGTCGATAGACAACCGGCCCTTGGTCGCGCCGGGCTTTGCGCCTAAAATCGCCGGCCCTGAAACCACGCAGAGTCCGGGCATGTCCGACTTCACTCAACGTTTCCTGTTCGACGACTCCGATGTGCGCGGCGAACTGGTCAGCCTCGGCCAGAGCTACCAGCACGTACTGGCCAAGCACTCCTACCCGCAGCCGGTCGCCCAGTTGCTGGGCGAGATGCTGGCTGCCGCAGCCCTGCTGGTGGGCACTTTGAAGTTCGATGGCCTGTTGATTCTGCAGGTGCGTTCGTCCGGCGCGGTGCCGCTGCTGATGATCGAATGCTCCAGCGAGCGTGAAGTGCGTGGCATCGCCCACTACCACGCCGAGCAGATCGGCGCCGATGCCGGCCTGCGCGAGCTGATGCCCGACGGCGTGCTGGCCCTGACGGTCGATCCGAGGCAGGGCCAGCGCTACCAGGGCATCGTCGATCTGGATGGAGAGACCCTGGCCGATTGTCTGTCCAACTACTTTGCCACCTCCGAGCAGTTGTCCACGCGCTTCTGGCTGCATGCCGATGGTCAGCGTGCCCGTGGCTTGCTGTTGCAACAACTGCCGGTGGATCGTCTGCCCGACGCGGACGAGCGCGAAGCCAGCTGGCAGCACGTGCTGACCCTGGCCAACACGCTGACCGCCGAAGAGCTGCTGGGCCTGGACAACGAGACCGTGCTGCATCGCCTCTACCACGAGGACACCGTGCGCCTGTTCGAGCCGCAGGCGTTGTGTTTCCGCTGCAGCTGCTCGCGTGAGCGCTCGTCGCGGGCGCTGATCAGCCTCGGCGAGCCCGACGCGATGGCGCTGCTGGCCGAGCACGATGGCCAGGTGGTGATCGACTGCCAGTTCTGCAACGAACGCTATGCCTTCGATGCCGCTGATGTGACCCAACTGTTCGCCGGTGGCGGCAGTCAGGACCCCTCGGCAACCCGCCACTGACCAATAGCGTGCGTCTATCGACCGCGTTTACGGATCAGAGGCTGCCAAGGAGCGTGCTTTTCTGGCATACTCCCGCGACTTTTTTATCGCTGTAGTGACGTATCGAGCCCACTACAGAATGTTCGGAAGACTCGGCCAGTGGCCGACGGGGATCCTCATGACGCAAGCCAATAACGCCGTGTACACCGATATCAGCGCTGCCCAACTGGTCGAAGAGGCCATTCGTCGGGGTGAAGGCGAACTGGCCGCCAACGGCTCTCTGGTCGTGCGCACCGGTCACCGCACCGGCCGCTCCCCGGCCGACCGCTTTATCGTGCAAGAGCCGAGCACCGAGGCGAAAATCGCCTGGGGCGCGATCAACCGCCCGTTCCCGGCCGACAAGTTCGATGCCCTGTGGGATCGCGTTGAAGCCTTCAACAATGCCCAGGAACACTTCGTGTCCTATGTGCATGTAGGTTCCGCCGACGCGCATTACCTGCCGGTCAAGATGACCACCCAGACCGCCTGGCAGAACCTGTTCGGCCGTTGCCTGTTCATCAACCCGGAGCAGTACAACCCGGGCGCCAAGGGCGAGTGGCAGATCCTCAACGTCGCCAACTTCGAGTGCGTGCCTGAGCGTGACGGCACCAATTCCGATGGCTGCGTGATCCTCAACTTCGCCGCCAAGAAAGTCCTGATCGCCGGCATGCGTTACGCCGGTGAAATGAAGAAAGCCATGTTCTCTGTGCAGAACTTCCTGCTGCCGGATGCCGACGTGCTGCCGATGCACTGCGCCGCCAACATCGGTGAAGAAGGCGACGTGACCTTGTTCTTCGGTCTGTCCGGTACCGGCAAGACCACCCTGTCGGCTGACGAAAGCCGTTACCTGATCGGCGACGACGAGCACGGCTGGGGCGTCGGCGTGGTGTTCAACATCGAAGGCGGTTGCTATGCCAAGTGCATCGACCTGTCCGAGAAGAACGAGCCGGTGATCTGGAAAGCCATCCAGTTCGGCGCCGTACTGGAGAACGTGGTTCTCGACGAAAACCGTGTGCCGGACTACGCCGACGACAGCCTGACCCAGAACAGCCGTGCAGCCTACCCGCTGGAACTGGTCGAGAAACGCTCCGAGAAGAACCTCGGCGGTGAGCCGAACGCCGTGATCTTCCTGACCTGCGACCTGACTGGCGTACTGCCGCCGGTGTCGATCCTCAGCGAAGAGCAGGCGGCCTACCACTTCCTGTCCGGCTACACCGCGCTGGTCGGTTCCACCGAAATGGGCAGCGGCGGCGGCATCAAGTCGACTTTCTCCACCTGCTTCGGCGCGCCGTTCTTCCCACGTCCGGCTGGCGAATACGCTGAGCTGCTGATCAAGCGCATCCGCGGCTTCGGCTCCAAGGTCTACCTGGTCAACACCGGCTGGACCGGTGGTGGCTACGGTGTTGGCAAGCGCTTCAACATCCCGACCACCCGTGGCGTGATTGCAGCGATCCAGAGCGGCGCGCTGATTGGTACTGAAACCGAGCAACTGCCGATCATCAACCTGAGCGTGCCGAAGGCCGTACCTGGCGTCGAAACCAACCTGCTCAACCCGCGCAACACTTGGGCTGACCAGAACGCCTACGACGAAGCGGCCAAAGGCCTGGCTGGCCTGTTCATCGAGAACTTCAAGAAGTTCGACGTGTCCGACGCCATCCGCAGCGCTGGTCCGCAGCTGTAAGCTGTAGCGCCATAGAAAAAGCCGCCCTCGGGCGGCTTTTTTGTGCGCATCTGCCAGGCAGATCAGGCACGGGCGTCGATGTACGGTTCCGGTTGTACCGGTGGTGCTTCGGGCCGCTCTGGGCGGTTGGTGTTGTCATCGATGTTCTGGGCCAGTTCGTTGCGGCGCACATCGTCACGCAGTTCCAGTGCTGTTTCCACCGTGCTCGGCTGGCTGTCGATCTCACCTTCGCTGGCTACTGCCAGATATGTATCGATTTGCCGTTGCTGGCTGGTGGCGCTGTACAACTGAGTGGCGGCGCTACGCCGGTTGGATTGGCTCAGCTCTTTACTTTCCTGCCGCTCGGAAACTCGATCAGTCGCGCGGTCGACGGCGGTATTCACTTGCTCCGGACTAACCGGTGAGCTGGGTGACTCCGCTGCCTGACCCGCTTTCTTGATGATCTGGGTCGAGAGGGGCAGGGTGCTGCTGTAGCTGGATACCTGCATGCCGTTCTCCTGTATGACTTCACTGATTTCAATCTACCTCTGAAACCGTATGTGGGTTAGACGGATTGGCGATAGGGCAGTCCCATAGCTTGAGCTTTCACCGCAGCGCAGAACGCTCTGGCCGCTATCTCTCGACGCAGCCCGCATGTTGAGTCGCGGCCTAGTCGGCGGGAGGCACCATGGCCTTGTCGGCGCGGTGCGCCGTGCTTTCGGCCAGGGCGCCTGGGCTGAACAGACTGGCGATGATCAACAGCAGAGGAGCGATGCGCTTCATGGTGCCTCCGGGGTGAGAGGGGAGGACTGCTCATTCTTGTTTGGGTGGCGGCGACCTAGTCGATCAACTCCGCGCCCTGGATGGTCAATTCCGGCAGCGCGGCAGGCATTGGGCAAACCTGCAGGTACTTGATGCTTTCACGCGGGATCATCAGCAGGTCGCCATCTACCTCGATGCTCAGGAAAGGCGATTCCAGCTGTTTGCGCAAGGCCCGGGCGACGGCTGCCGGGTCGTCGACCTGCTTGGGAAAGCGCAGCGCCAGGCGCTGGCCGTCGTGAAAATACAGGTAGAGGTGCTTGAGCGGTTTCATCGGCTCTCCTTGAGCGGGCAGGGCTGCCCGCACGGAGAATGCCGGTGGGTCAGCTGCGGTCGGCGAGTACGCCGATCAGGAAGAAGACTAGTAGCAGCACTGGCGCCAGGGTGAAGTTGTTGAAATAACCCAGCCCGTGGGACAGCCAGGGCGTGAGGAAGACGATCGCCAGGCCATAGCCGACTGCGCAGACCAGGACGAAGATCAGCGTACGCAGGAAGAAGTTGAAGCCGCTGATGGTTCGCTGCACCCAGGCGTTGATGCCGGGCCCGAACAGGACGAACAGGGTGGCCATGATGGCCAGGGAGATGTCGTACAGATTGCCGCGGCACCAGCGCGACAGGGTGGCGATCAGGTCGAGCAGCAGATCCATCGGAAGTCCTATGGGCGGGATGTGGGCCGCCATTGCACCCTAGTCCGGGCGCGAATGCAAAGCGTGGCTGTGGCGCCGCGCAGATGTTCCGAGGGTGGTGGTGGAAAACGAGGCAGGCGTCTCATGCGCCTGTCTCGCCAGGCATGACGCATGAGCTTTCTCCAGTCGATCAGGGGTTGGAGTGGCCTGCCCCGGGGTAGCTCGTAGGCTAGTCGTGACCGAGGTCAGTCGTCCCGGCGGATGTCTCGTGATTCCTGCCGTGTATCCTGTTTGGTGCCGCGCTTGAGTTGTCGGCAATCCATGCGGCTGTCGTCCGAGTCGAGACACTCCTGCTTGAGGTCTCGCGCTTCCTCGCGCCCATCCTGGCGGTTGTCGCGTGCCTCGTAGCGGTCGCCACGACGGTCCTGTCGGCGTTCCGAGCCATAGGTGTCGGCATGGACCTGCGTCGGAGTGAGAAGAGGGGCGGCCATTACGAAAAGCAGGGCCGCTACGAGGGGGCGCATGCTGCTGGATCGCTTCATGTTGTCTCCTGATCGATCGGGGCGTGGGGCTGGGGCAAAAAAAGTATAGGTGAGACCGGCTGTGACATTGCCCTGCCGCGGTGTGTCGCGCCCAGCGGCAGTGTTATCGCGGCTCAAGCCGGGATCAGGGCAGGAAGTGTTGCAGCAGGTCGTTGAGGAACAGCTGGCCTTCGCGGCTGGCGGTCAGGCGCTGCGGATCGGTCAGCAGCAGCTTGCGCGCCTCGGCTTCGCGCCGCGCTTCGTCCAGTTGCGCCAGCGGCAGCCCGGTACGTTCACTGAACAGGGCGGCGGGCACGCCATCGGTGAGGCGCAGCACGTTCATCAGGAACTCGAACGGCAGCTCCTCGCCAGCCAGCACGCGCTCGCCGGCCTGGAAGGCCTTGGCCGGGTCGAGATAGTCCTTCGGCAGGCGGGTCTTCCAGGTGCGCACGATATGCCCGCTCGGGCTGCTCAGTTTGGCGTGGGCGCCGGCGCCGATGCCGAGGAAGTCGCCGAAGGTCCAGTAGTTGAGGTTGTGCCGTGCCGGCCTGCCGGCCTGGGCGTAGGCGGACACTTCATACTGGCCGTAGCCCTGCTCGGCCAGCAGGGCCTGGCCGGCTTCCTGGATATCCCACAGCAGGTCGTCTTCCGGCAGCTGCGGTGGCTGGCTCCAGAACACCGTGTTCGGTTCCATGGTCAGCTGGTACCAGGACAGGTGCGTCGGGCCCTGGGCGATGGCGGTGCGCAGGTCGAACAGGGCGTCCTCGATGCTTTGCTCGGGCAGGCCGTGCATCAGGTCGAGGTTGAAATTTTCGAAGCCGGCGGCGCGCGCCATGTCGGCGGCGCGGATCGCCTCATTGCCGTCGTGGATGCGGCCCAAGGCCTTAAGCTTGGCTTCCTGAAAGCTCTGCACGCCGATCGACAGACGATTGATGCCGAGGCTGCGGTAGTCGCGGAACTTGGCCTGCTCGAAAGTGCCGGGGTTGGCTTCCAGGGTGATCTCGATATCGCGGGCGAAACGCACGCGTTGTTCGACACCGGCCAGCAGCCGGCCGAGGGCCTTGGCCGAGAACAGGCTGGGCGTGCCGCCGCCGAAGAAGATCGAAGTCAGCTCACGGCCGTGAACATGGACGAGATCGGCATCCAGATCGGCCAGCAGGGCGTCGACATACTCCTCTTCCGGCAGCGTGGGGCCGGCGGCATGGGAGTTGAAGTCGCAGTACGGGCATTTGCGCACGCACCACGGAATATGGATGTACAGGGCCAGAGGCGGGAGCTGGAAGCTCCCGCTGGCGGGGGGGTTCATGCCAGCCCCAGGCGTTGCTTGAGCAGGGCCATGGCGCGGGCGCGGTGGCTGATCTGGTTCTTCTCGGCGGCTGGCAATTCGGCGCTGGAGCAGTTGCGTTCGGCGACCCAGAACAGCGGGTCGTAGCCGAAGCCCTGCGCGCCGCGTGCCTCGCGCAGGATGCTGCCGTGCCAGAGGCCTTCGCAGAGGATCGGCAGTGGGTCGTCGGCATGCCGCACCAGCGCCAGGGCGCAGACGAACTGGGCGCCGCGCTCGGCATCGGGTACGTCCTTGAGGACGTCCAGCAGCTTGGCGTTGTTGGCGGCATCACCCTGGCCATCGGCGTAGCGTGCCGAGTAGATGCCAGGCGCGCCGCCGAGGAAGTCGACCGCCAGGCCGGAGTCGTCGGCCAGTGCCGGCAGGCCGGACACCCGCGCGGCATTGCGCGCCTTGAGGATGGCGTTCTCGACGAACGACAGGCCGGTTTCTTCTGGTTCGATACTGGAGAACTCGCCCACCGAGCGCACGCGTACGTGTTCGCCCAGCATCGCCTGGAGTTCCTTGAGTTTGCCGGCGTTGTGGCTGGCGAGTACGAGTTCGGTGAGTAGCATCATGGCTCCGGAAACACTTCCTGGTCGAAGCTGAAGCTGTTGGGCGCGCTGTCGCCGACCTGCACGCTGAGGCTGAACTTGAGCATCTCGCGCTCATTCATCGGGAATTCGGCGAGGTAATACACGGCGCCGCTTTCCAGTACCGGCTTGAAGCTCAGTACGGTGGTCTGCCCGAGCAGGTTCTTGATCTGCCCGCTGACCTGCGCTGGCTGGCCCTTGCCGTCCTTCAGCACGGCGACGTTGAGCACGCCGCCGGTCTTGCTGCGGGTCAGGCCGGCAGCGGCTGCGATGTCCGGCTGCAGGAAGCTGGAGTTGAATACGCTGTAGTGCACGTCGAGGTCGCCGAAGCTCTGCTTGCGTTCGGCAAGGGCGGGCAGGGCAACGAGCAGGCACAGCAGCAGAGAGGCAAAGCGACGCATGGAAACCTCCGGGGCGTCAGGCGGTTTAGACGGCTACGCGGTGATCGGCCAGGCCGGGCCCGCTGACGCGATAAATGCCGATCTCTCCCAACAGATTAGGCCAAAGCCGGCTGCCGAGATTGTGGCGGTGTGCGTGATCCACAGCCAGGCGTTCCTCGACGCGCGCACCCTGGGCCAGGCACAGGCGCTCGAAGTCTTCGAAGGTGCAGAAGTGGATGTTCGGCGTGTTGTACCAGGTGTAGGGCAGGAACTCCGACACCGGCATGCGGCCCTTGGTGGTCAGGTACCAGCGGCAGCGCCAGTGGCCGAAGTTGGGGAAGGTGATGATGCAGG
>JBBNAI010000388.1:0-1896 GCA_037994305.1 Pseudomonas sp.
TGTTCCGTCGTGGCGACCCGCCCTGTGGTTTGTATGCGGTGCTGGACGGGGCCATCCGCATCGGTGCGGTCAGCCGCACCGGCAAGGAAGCGCTGCTGACGCTGGTGGAGGCGCCGCAGTGGTTTGGTGAGATTTCCCTGTTCGATGGCCAGCCCCGCACCCATGACGCCTTTGCCGAAGGCCCGACTCGCCTGTTGTTGGTGCCGCAGGCTAACCTGCTGGCGCTGCTCGAGCGCGAGCCCGGCTACTGGCGCGACTTCGCCCTGTTGCTGAGCCAGAAGCTGCGTCTGGCATTCATTGCCCTGGAAGACATGAGCCTGCTGCCGGCCGCCCCGCGCCTGGCCCGGCGCCTGCTGTTGATGGCGGAGGGCTATGGCGAGACCGGCGAGCGGCGCAATCTGCACCTGGCGCAGGAGCAACTGGCGCTGATGCTGGCCCTGTCGCGGCAAACCACCAACCAGATCCTCAAGGACTTGCAGGCCCGTGGCGCCGTGCGCCTGAACTATGGCGAGATCGAGATCGTCGACCTGCAGCTGTTGCGTCAGGCGGCTGACATAGGCGGTTGATCAGGCGGGTTGCAGCAGACGCATGGGGAAATGTTCGAGCAGCGTCACCGGCAACCGCAGCAGGCGTGCGGCGCGGCTGTCCAGCAGGCTTTGCGGGGCCTGGTTGGCCGGTAGTTCGAGCAACTGGGCGCAGAGGTTGAGCACCAGCGCTTCGCGGGAGAACACCCCGCTGCCCAGGGCGTAATAGGCGGCGATCAGCTCGCGCAGGCCGAACGGCAGGCGCCAGCGGATGCGCAGTGCCGAGCCGAAGCCCGCCGCGCGGCGGGCCATGGCCCGCTCGATCTGCTCATTGCTCAGCGCGCCGCCGGCGTTCTGCCAGTCTTGCAGGCTGCGCAGCAGCGCCAGCTCACCGATGTTGTGCAGCAGGCCGGCGGTGTAGCACAGCTCGTTGTCCAGGCGCAGTTGCGCCGCCAGCCAGTGGGCGACCTCGGCGCCGCGCTGGGCTTGCTCGCCGGTGTGGCTGGCCAGCTCCGCCAGGCGCGGGTCTTGCAGCAGGGCGTTGCGCTGGATGGCCAGACCCAGTACCAGGTTCAGGCTGCGTGCGATGCCCAGGCGTTGCAGGGCCTGGGACAGGGTCTGGCAGGGGCCGCTGCGCTGTTCAGCGGCACTGTTGGCGGCGGCGATCAGACGTGCGGTGATCTGCGGGTCGCGGGAGAACTCACTGGCCAACTCGCCCAGGTCCTGTTCGCCAGCCTGCAGGCTGCGCGCCACGGCGTCGCGCACATCGGCCAGCAGCGGCGCGCCCTGGCCTTCTTCACGGACGCTGTCGAGGTAGTGCTCGAGGTTGTCCACCAGCAGGGTCGGGGCATTGGCGTCGGCCTGGTAATCCTCGCTGTGCAGCAGGGTTTGCAGGCGCTGGCGCAGGTGCTCGGCATTGAACGGTTTGGCCAGGTAGGCGGCGGGCGCCAATGGCAACACGGCACGCACGCTGGAGGTGTCGACCCGGTTGCTGATGAGGATGTACGGCAGTGCCGGGGTGCGCGGATGGCGACGCAGCTGACGGAGCAGTTCGATGCCGTCGAGTCCGGCCAGCTCGCCATCGGCAATCACCAGGTCCGGCAGCTTGCGGCGGCAGCGGGCCAGGGCCGCTTCGCCATCGCTGACCTTGAATACCTGGGCGTCGCTGCGTGCATCGAGCACCAGCTGGGCGAGCAGGTCGGCAATCCAGGGGTTGGCCTCGGCTATGAGGATCTGGGGTGCGTTAGCCGGGGTGGACATGGAAACCTCTGGATGATGGCGAAATAGTGGCGCTGGCGAGATGGCGGCGCACAGTCTACGGATTGGCCGGCGCGGTACCAGCGTCGGCCGACGAAGCGGCAAGCGCTTCGTC
>JBBNAI010000389.1:0-1339 GCA_037994305.1 Pseudomonas sp.
TGCCGTTGATCAGGCGCAGGATCAGGCTGAACACCGGGCGTACCAGCCAGAGCGGCAGGTGCGGGCCGCTCTCGCTGACTTCATCGGCGGGCAGGCCGAACAGGTGCTTGGGAATGAAGTGGTAGCCACGGCGCAGGCTGATAAAGGCTTTGTCGGCGTGGCTGGCCGCGTCGCAGGCGATGTCCGCGCCGGAGTTGCCGGCGCCGATGATCAGCACGCGCTTGCCGTTGAATTCGGCGGCCTTCTTGAAGGTCACCGAGTGGCGGATCTCGCCGTTGAACTGGCCCTTGATGGCCGGCAAGTTCGGGTCCCAGTTGCAGCCGGTGGCGCAGACCACGGCGCGGTAGCAGCGCTTCTCGCCGCCTTGCAGGGTAACTTGCCAGCGCCCGTCCTCGCGCTTGGCGACGTGTTCGACGGCGGTGTTGAAACGGATGTGCTCGTACAGGCCGAAGGTGTGAGCGAAGGCGCGGGCGTATTCGAGGATCTGCCGATTACTCGGGTAATCGGGGAAGTGCTTGGGCATCGGGAAGTCGAGAAAGCCGGAGAGGTCGCGCGAGGAAATGAAGTGTGCGGACTCGTACATCGGCGTGCCGGGGTTGCTGATGTCCCACACGCCGCCGACATCGCTGTGCCGTTCGAACTGCTCGTAGCTCAGGCCCTGGCGCTTCAGCGCGCGGGCCATGCACAGCCCGCCGGGGCCGCCGCCGATGATGCACACGGCATCGCCGCAGTCGTGGATGCTGTCGTTCGCTGTGCTCACGGTGCGGGCTCCTGTAGTGGCTGATGTGTCCACGTTAGCAAGGGCCGTACAGATCCACAGGGGTGGAATGGCCGCGAAAGGGGGCAGAAACGGCCAGTCGCAACGGTGCATAGCAGCGCCGAATCTGCGCCGGGTTTTGGCCGTTGCGCTGTTGTTGGCTGGCCGTTTGAGACCTCATTCGCTACGCGCCGCTGCTTTAGTGTGGCGCTATCGAGATGAGCAAAGGCTCGGAGGAAACTATGCGGGCAGGGCGAAATGGGGGCCTGAGGTCGGCCGGTGTCTGGCGCGGCTGGGCCATTCTGCTGGGGCTGGGCGTGCTGCTGGCTGGCTGCGGTGATGATGCGCCGCCGGCACAAGCCGCTGTGCAGAGCGTGCCGGCGGATGCGGCGCTGGCGCAGCTGTATGGCGCCAGTTGCAAGCAGTGCCACGCCAACCCCGCCGCCGGCGCACCACTGACCGGCGATACCGCGGCCTGGGCGCCGCGCCTGGAGAAGGGCATGGATACCCTGCTGGACCACAGCATCAATGGCTTCCAGGGCATGCCGCCGCTGGGGCTGTGCATGCAGTGCTCGGAGCAGG
>JBBNAI010000390.1:0-1459 GCA_037994305.1 Pseudomonas sp.
TCCAGACGCGGCAGCAAGTCACGACGCGCCTCGCCGAGTAGCAGCGCTTTTTCCGCCGCCTTGGCTGGATAGCCGAGGGACAGGCGCATTAGAAAGCGATCCAGTTGCGACTCGGGCAAGGCAAAGGTGCCGCCGGAACTGACCGGGTTCTGCGTGGCGATCACGAAGAATGGCTGCGGCAGTGGCCGGGTGGCGCCCTCGATGGTCACCTGACCCTCCTCCATGGCCTCCAACAGCGCGCTCTGGCTCTTCGGCGTGGCGCGGTTGATCTCGTCGGCCAACACCAGCTCGGCGAAGATCGGCCCAGGGTGGAAGGTGAACTGGCCACTGTCCTTGTCGAACACCGAGGTGCCGAGGATGTCGCCAGGCAACAGGTCGGAGGTGAACTGGATGCGCTGGAAACTCAGCCCCAGCACCCGCGCCAGAGCCTGGCTAAGGGTGGTCTTGCCCATGCCCGGCAAGTCTTCGATCAGCAAGTGCCCGCCGGCCAGCAAACAAGCCAGCGCCAGGCGGACCTGCGGTTCCTTGCCCAGCAGGACCTGGTTCACCGACTGCAGGCAGGCATCCAGTTTCGTGCGCATCGCTCACTCCTTGTTCTGATGCCCGGATGCTACTGGCCCAGACGGGTGCGGCAAAGCGCGGCGTAACCTTTGCTCACGAAACTGTGCGTGAGCCCTGCATCCGTGTCACCCCGGACGCTGCATGTTGAACAGGTCACCCGTGCGGCAGTAGCTGCTGCCACCCAGACGCCCGACCAGATCCAGCCGCTGCGGATCGATCCGCCCGCGTTCATCCAGCACCGCATCAGCCACGTGGCCAAGCAGTACCTCGGCGAAGATCAGGTGGCAATTCGGCGCTTGCCGCGGATAGGGCTGCACCTCCACCAGTCGACATTCGAACGCCACGGCGGCAGCGGCCACCCGAGGCACGCCAACTCGCTCACTGGGCAGAGTGGCGATGCCGCACTGCTCGAACTCGCTGATGCCATAGGGCAACTGCGCAGCGCTGGCATTCATCGCCTCGACCTGGGCGAACGACACCAGCTGGATGACCAGCTCGCCCGTCGCCTGCACATTGCGCAGGGTGTCCTTGAGGCTGCCATCGTCGCGGGTACTGACGTTGACCATCAGGGTCGGAGGTTCATCGCTGATCACCTGGAAGAAACTGAACGGCGCCAGATTACTGGTACCGTCCGCTGCACAGCTGGAAACCCAGGCAATCGGCCGTGGCGTCACGGTCGAGGCCAGCCAGCGGTAGGCATCCAACGGCGCAAGACGGGAAAAATCGAGCTGCATCACGACCTCTTTGCAGAGCGAATGGAAATAAACAGGGAGTGGCTACACTAGCACCAGCGCATAACAAGGAGTGCCCGTCTGAATCGTTTCCTGCTCATTCCCGCAGCCCTCGCCCTGGCCAGTTTGAGCGGCTGCATGAACAATCAGCAATTCATTGCCTCGAA
>JBBNAI010000391.1:0-1299 GCA_037994305.1 Pseudomonas sp.
GCAGCTTGGAGAAGCCACCGAAGTACGGGAACAGTACGCGGTTGACCAGGAAGCCCGGGCAATCGTTGACCACGATCGGGCTCTTGCCCATCTTCTTGGCGTAGGCAACGGTGGTAGCCACGGCTACTTCGCTGGACTTCTCGCCACGGATGACTTCGACCAGCGGCATCATGTGCACCGGGTTGAAGAAGTGCATGCCGACGAAGTTTTCCGGACGCTTGAGGGCCTTGGCCAGCAAGTTGATGGAGATGGTCGAGGTGTTGGAAGCCAGAATGGCATCTTCACGAACCACGCCTTCCACTTCAGCCAGAACGATGGCTTTAACCTTCGGGTTCTCGACAACGGCTTCGACGACGATGTCGACGTTACCGAAGTCGCCGTAGGACATGGTCGGGCGAATGGCGTTGAGGGCTTCAGCCATCTTGGCCGGAGTCATGCGACCTTTCTCGACGCGCTTGCCGAGCAGCTTGGAAGCTTCGTTCAGACCCATCTGGATACCGTCTTCACGGATATCCTTCATCAGGATCGGCGTGCCTTTGGAAGCGGACTGGTAGGCGATACCGCCACCCATGATGCCAGCACCCAGCACGGCAGCCAGTTTCACGTCACGAGCGATTTCGTCGTGGTGCTTGGCTTTCTTTTTCAGTTCCTGGTCGTTGAGGAACAGGCCGATCAGGCTTTCCGCAACCGACGTTTTAGCCAGCTTGACGAAGCCAGCAGCTTCCACTTCCAGCGCTTTGTCGCGACCGAAGTTGGCGGCTTTCTGGATGGTCTTGATGGCTTCGACCGGAGCCGGGTAGTTCGGGCCGGCTTGACCCGCGACGAAACCTTTGGCGGTTTCGAAGGCCATCATTTGTTCAATGGCGTTGAGCTTGATCTTTTCCAGCTTCGGTTGACGCTTGGCCTTGTAGTCCAGCTCGCCGGAGATGGCGCGCTTGACCAGGTCCAGAGCGGCTTCCTGGAGTTTGTCAGCCTTGACCACGGCATCGACAGCGCCCACTTTCAGCGCGTCGGAAGCTTTGGCTTCCTTGCTGGAAGCGATCCACTCGATGGCGTTGTCGGTGCCGATCACGCGCGGCAGACGCACGGTACCGCCGAAACCTGGGTAGATGCCCAGTTTGACTTCCGGCAGGCCGACCTTGGCGGTCTCGCTCATGACGCGGTAGTCGCCAGCCAGGCACATCTCGAAACCGCCACCCAGGGCGATGCCGTTGATGGCGACGACGGTCGGCACGGAGAGGTCTTCGAAGTCGCTGAAGATCTTGTTGGCTTCGAGGTTGCCGGCTACCAGCTCTTCGT
>JBBNAI010000392.1:0-4622 GCA_037994305.1 Pseudomonas sp.
AAGGCCGGAGTGGCGATCAGTCGCGGCGAATTCTTCAGTCAGGCGTTTCTCAATCATCGGGTGTTGATCGAGGGCGGGCTGCTGGCGCAGGAGTGCAGCGAGATGCTCAGTGCCTTCTTCAAGGCGCGGCGTGCGTCGGCGGGGGAGTGACTCGCGCCACATGTCGTGCGGTGCGTACTGGGTGTGTCTGGATTCTGTCAGGGAGTGAATGATGAAGCGCAGCTTGCTGTTGGCGTTGTGTCTGCTAGGCCAGTCGGCCCTGGCTGAGGAAGGCAAGGTTTATTTGCTGGCGACCTTTGTGCTGGGCGGCTCAAGCCTGGCGCAGAGCATTTTCCTCAATGAGCCAGACATCACCACGCTGGACGGATGTCGTGAGGCGGTGAAGCAGGGGCAGCGTGACCGGGACTGGATGAAATATCACCACATCCTGCGGCGCGACAAGATGCAGGGCTTCACCGGAGAGGTGCAGTACCGGTGCGTGACCAGCAACCTGGAGATCGACTCCTGGGGCGATAGGGCGCGTTACGAGCATGCCTACCTGGTGACGGTCGATGCCGCTTCCGTCATGTCGCTGCGTAAAACTGAAAGTCTGGCGGCTTGCTCGTCAGAGCTGCGCAGCGTCGCGGCGGGGTTGTCGGTCAGCCAGTGCGTGAAGAGCAATCAGCGCATTCTGCAGTAACCCACGTGGCCGGTGAGGGCTACAGCTGGGAAGACTCTTCCTTCGGAATGGTCCGGTTGATACCCGGTATATGGATGCCGCTTTCGGCGACCTGGGTGCCTTCAAGTTGCGGCTGGGTTACCCAGTTGAGGATGTCGTAGTAGCGGCGGATGTTGCGTACGAAGTGCACCGTCTCGCCGCCACGCGCATAGCCATAGCGGGTCTTGCTGTACCACTGTTTTTGCGCCAGGCGCGGCAGCATCTTCTGCACATCCAGCCATTTGTTCGGGTCGAGCCCTTCGGCTTCGGCGAGCTTGCGCGCGTCGCCAAGGTGGGCGATGCCGATGTTGTAGGCGGCGAGGGCGAACCAGGTGCGGTCCGGCTCGCTCATGTCCTCGGTCAGCCCGGTATGGATCAGGGCGAAGTACTTGGCGCCGCCAAGGATGCTCTGACGTGGGTCGAGGCGGTTGACCACGCCCATGGCCTGGGCGGTGCCCTGGGTCAGCATCATCAGGCCGCGCACACCGGTCTTGGAGGTGGCGTCCGGCTGCCAGATCGACTCCTGATAGCCAATGGCGGCGAGCAGGCGCCAGTCGACCTTGTGCTTGTCGGCGGCCTGCTTGAAGTTCTGCTCGTAGCGCGGCAGACGCTGCTGCAGGTGCTGGGCGAAGGTGTACGCGCCGACATAGCCGAGTACATCGACATGGCCGTAGTAGCGATCCTTGAGGCGTTGCAGGCTGCCGTTCTCGGCGACCAGGGCGAGGAAGTGATCGACTTCCGTGAGCAGGCTGTCATCGCTGCCCGGCGCCAGGGCCCAGCCCAGGTTGCGCGCGTCGCCGAAGTCGAAGGCCACGCGCACGTTGGGGAAATACACCTGGTTCATCGCCAGTTCGTTGGAGTCGACCACGGTCAGGTCGATCTGTCCTTCGTCGACCATGCGCAGCAGGTCGACCACTTCGACGTCGGATGATTCCTCGTACTTGAGCTCCGGCAGGCTGGGCTTCAGCTGCGCCAGTTGTTCGGCATGACTGCTGCCTTTAAGCACGATGATGCGTTTGCCGAGCAGGTCTTGCGGGCGCGAGGGGCGCGGCTCACCCTTGCGGTAGATGACCTGAGGGGTGACTTCCAGATAGGGCTGGGAAAACTTTGCCTGGGCTTTGCGTCCATCGCTGGCGACCAGGCCGGCGGCAGCGAGGGCCGGGCCGTCCGGCTGGTTGAGGCGGGTGAACAGATCGTCGAGGTTGTCCGCGGTTTCGATCTTCAGCTCGACGCCCAGGTTGTCGGCGAAGCGCTTGACCAGCTCGTACTCGAAGCCGGTTTCGCCGCTGCGGTCCTGGAAGTAGGTGGCTGGACTGTTGCGGGTGATCACGCGTAGCACACCCTCCTTCTGCACGCGCTCGAGGGTAGTGGGCTGCTTGGCGGTTTCGCCATCGCAGCCCCCGAGCAGCAGAAGGATTGCGGTCGCTAGCAGCCAGGCGGCTGGTTGGAGGCGCAACGCGGTGTGGGCAAACATCGGCGCAGTATACGCAAAGCCCGCGGAGCGCCATATCTCGACAGCGATTTGCCGCTCTGCTAGACGCTGCGCGGGGCTTGGGCAAATTGTCGCAGTTTGCGCCGCCTGGCAGGGGGGATGGCTGGAGGCGCTGTGCAGGCACGCTGACGGGTGCCGCCCGCCAGCGCTTTAGGCTAGAATGCACGGCCTCAAAGCACACCCCTTCCCAGAGGCTGTTCACGATGTTGATCCTGCGCGGCGCGCCCGCTCTTTCCGCTTTCCGTCACGGCAAATTGCTCAAGCAACTGACCGCCAAGGTCCCCGCCGTGACTGGTCTGTACGCCGAGTTCGCGCATTTTGCCGACGTCATCGGTGTGCTCTCCGCCGATGAAGAGCAAGTCCTGGCCCGCCTGCTGAAATACGGCCCGAGCGTGCCGGTGCAGGAGCCGAGCGGTCGTCTGTTCCTGACCATTCCGCGTTTCGGCACCATTTCGCCCTGGTCGAGCAAGGCCAGCGACATCGCCCGCAACTGCGGCCTGGCGAAGATCCAGCGCCTTGAGCGCGGCATTGCCTATTACGTCAGTGGCGAGCTGAGCGAGGCCGATGTCCAGGCTGCCGCCGCCGTACTGCATGACCGCATGACCCAGCTGGTGCTGAGCGCATTGGAGCAGGCGGCTGACCTGTTCAGCCATGCCCAGCCCAAGCCGCTGACTGCGGTGGACATCCTCGGTGGTGGTCGCATCGCCCTGGAACAGGCCAACGTTCAGCTCGGTCTGGCTCTGGCCGATGATGAAATCGACTACCTGGTGAAGAGTTTCGTTGAACTGGGGCGCAACCCCCACGACATCGAGCTGATGATGTTCGCCCAGGCCAACTCCGAGCACTGCCGCCACAAGATCTTCAACGCCAGCTGGGACATCGACGGCGAGAGCCAGGAAAAGTCCCTGTTCGGCATGATCAAGAACACCTACGAACTGCACCGCGAAGGCGTGCTGTCCGCTTATAAGGACAATGCCTCGGTGATCGTCGGCAACGTCGCCGGGCGTTTCTTCCCCAATCCTGAAACCCGCGAGTACGCCGCGACCCAGGAGCCGGTGCACATCTTGATGAAGGTGGAAACCCACAACCACCCGACCGCCATCGCGCCGTTCCCCGGTGCCTCCACCGGCTCCGGCGGCGAGATCCGTGACGAAGGCGCGACCGGGCGCGGCGCCAAGCCGAAGGCCGGCCTGACCGGTTTCACCGTGTCCAACCTGCAGATCCCCGGTTTCGAGCAGCCTTGGGAAGTGCCGTACGGCAAGCCCGAGCGCATCGTCACCGCGCTGGACATCATGATCGAAGGCCCCCTGGGTGGCGCCGCGTTCAACAACGAGTTCGGCCGCCCGGCGCTGAATGGCTACTTCCGTACCTTCGAACAGGCGGTGAACAGCCCGCGTGGCGCCGAAGTGCGTGGCTACCACAAGCCGATCATGCTCGCCGGTGGCATGGGCAACATCCGTGAAGACCATGTGCAGAAGGGCGAGATCTCGGTCGGCGCCAAGCTGATCGTGCTCGGCGGCCCGGCCATGCTGATCGGCCTGGGCGGCGGTGCAGCCTCGTCCATGGCTACCGGTGCCAGCTCGGCCGATCTGGACTTCGCCTCGGTGCAGCGCGACAACCCGGAAATGGAGCGTCGTTGCCAGGAAGTCATCGACCGCTGCTGGCAGCTGGGCGACAACAACCCGATCAAGTTCATCCACGACGTGGGCGCCGGCGGCATCTCCAACGCCCTGCCGGAACTGATCAACGACGGCGGCCGTGGCGGTCGCTTTGAACTGCGCGCCGTACCCAACGACGAGCCGGGCATGGCCCCGCACGAAATCTGGTGCAACGAGTCGCAGGAGCGTTACGTGATGAGCGTGGACGCCGCCGACTTCGAGCGCTTCAAGGCCATCTGCGAGCGTGAGCGCTGCCCGTTCGCCGTGGTCGGTGAGGCGATCGCCGAGCCGCACCTGACCGTGAGCGACAGCCATTTCGGCAACAAGCCGGTGGACATGCCACTCGAAGTGCTGCTCGGCAAGCCGCCGCGCATGCACCGCAGCGTCACCCGTGAAGCCGAGCAGGGCGATGACTTCGTCGCTGCCAGCGTCGAGATCGACGAAGCGGTTGCCCGCGTGCTGCGTCACCCGGCCGTGGCCAGCAAGAGCTTCCTGATCACCATCGGCGACCGCACCATCACCGGCCTGGTTGCCCGCGACCAGATGGTCGGCCCGTGGCAGGTTCCGGTGGCTGACTGCGCCGTGACCGCCACCAGTTTCGACGTTTACACCGGTGAAGCCATGGCCATGGGTGAGCGCACGCCGCTGGCCCTGCTCGACGCGCCGGCCTCCGGGCGTATGGCGGTGGGTGAAACCATCACCAACCTCGCTGCCTCGCGCATCGAGAAGATTTCCGACATCAAACTGTCCGCCAACTGGATGGCCGCCGCCGGCC
>JBBNAI010000393.1:0-7673 GCA_037994305.1 Pseudomonas sp.
TCGCTGGCCTGGAAAATCAGCTCGGACAGGCTTTGCTGCTGCTTGGCATCGCGGGCTGCATGTTCCGACTGCAGGCGGCTGTTGGCCGAGGTGGCGGCGGTCTGCAGGCTGTTGTGCTGGAAGTCCAGCAACATGCCGCGCAGGCGGGTAGTCAGGTTGGCGAAGCTTTGGCTGGCAGGTGAGGCGGAGCGCTGCAGTTCGCTGTCTGCCGTCAGGTCGATCAGCTTGCCGTTGGCCTGCTCCAGTTTCTCGACCAGGGCTTCGGATGTGCTGCGCGAGTTACGGACCAGCCAGGATAGATAAAGCATCGGTACAGACAGCAGCAGTGCGACAATCCAGACTGCACCGCTGGCCTGGAGCAAAAGGGCGGCGATAAAAAACAGCTGGCAGAGCAGCAGAAGCCAGAAGGTGACAGTGGACGTAGGAAGTGGGGCGCTGTTTGCTTGCTGGAGATCAGCGGCAGATGGGCTGTTTTGCATGGTATTTCTCGTCTTTATTATTATGTGGCGTGAGCTCCCTGGGCGAAAATCATCCAGCTGCGGCTCACGCTCGTTCTCGTAATCTGCCTCAAGGATGTTGCTCATGCAACTTGCAGCGCTTTATCGCTACCCGCTCAAGTCAGGCCAGGCTGAGAGCCTGACGCGTGTCGATCTGGAGGCCCTGGGCCTGGCGGGCGATCGTCGCTGGATGCTGGTCGAAGAAACCACTGGGCGCTTTCTCACCCAGCGCCTGCTGCCGCAGATGGGGCGGATCAGTGCGCTGTACAACGCTGCGGGCGGCCTGACCCTGAGCGCGCCGGGGTGTGCCAGCCTGTACGTGGCGTTGCCCGACCCGGATACCGAGCTGCGTGGCGTTACCGTGTGGCGCGACAGCCTGCGCGTGCCGGATGCCGGCGATGAGGCCGCCGAGTGGCTGAGCCGTTTTATCGGCCGTGCCTGCCGCCTGGTGCAGGTGCCGGAAAGCCGCGCGCGGCAGGTCGATACCGGCTATGCGCAGGTGGGCGACAAGGTGGCCTTCGCCGACGGCTTTCCGCTGCTACTGATCGGCCAGGCCTCGCTTGATGACCTTTCGGCACGCGTCGGGCGACCGCTGGAGATGCTGCGCTTTCGGCCCAACCTGGTGGTACAGGGCAGCGAGCCCTATGCCGAGGACAGCTGGGAGCGCATTCGTATCGGCGACCTGGAGTTCGACGTGGCCAAAGGCTGCAGCCGCTGCATTCTCACTACGCTTGACCCGCAGACCGGCGAGCGCAGTGCCGACCGCGAACCGCTGACGACCCTGAAGACCTACCGCGAGCGTGATGGTGACGTGTACTTCGGGCAGAACCTGTTGCCACGTGGCGTCGGCGAGCTGCGTCAGGGCATGGCGGTCGAGGTGCTGGAATAGGCCGTTTGCCGTGATCGGCAGAGACTAAACGGGCGCCCTGGGGCGCCCGTTTGCGTTTCACTGGTCGTCGAAGAAACGTTCGTGCCAGTCCACCAGTGGGGTGGGGGCGTTGAGCTTCTGCCCGTAGATCACCGAATAGGACAGCACGTTCTGTACGTATTGGCGGGTCTCGTCGAACGGAATGTTCTCCACCCACACGTCGAAGGCCAGGTGATCGGCGCCTTTGAGCCACTGGCGCACACGACCCGGGCCAGCGTTGTAGGCGGCCGAGGCGAGCACGCGGTTGCCGTTGAACTGGCCGTGCACCTGGCTCAGGTAGGCGGCGCCGAGCTGGATATTCTTTTCCGGTACCAGGGCCTGCTGCGGATTGGCCAGCGGGATGCCGAACTTGCGTGCGGTTTCCTTGGCGGTAGCCGGCATCAGCTGCATCAGGCCCATGGCACCGACCGGCGAGCGGGCGTCGGCCATGAAGGCGCTTTCCTGGCGGGTGATGGCGAACACCCAGCTGGAGTGCAGGCCACGGGCCTTGGCCTGGCTGGTCAGGTTATTGCGATAGGCCATCGGGAAGCGGATATCCAGGTCATCCCAATATTTGGCCTGGCTGATGGTGCGGATGGCCGGGAAATACCACTGCTTGTCGTAGGCGAGCTTGGCCTGGGCCACCAGCTCGTCGCGGCTGAACAGGCGGCTGACGTGGTACCACTCGCGGCGACCGTCGACGATCTGGCCACGGTCATGAAACTCCAGGGCGCGACGGATGCCGGCGGTGTTGCTGACCTTCTGGATCACTTTCGGGTCGAGCGCCAGTGGCTTGTTGTTCAGGCTGTAGGGCGCTTCGATGCGGTCGGCCGCGAGGAAGCCATAGAAGTCGCGCTCCTTGGCCAGCGGCTGGTACAGCACTTGCGCTTGCGGATTCTGTGGTTGGGCCAGCTGCAGGCTGCGTGCCTGCCAGTAGCGCCAGCGGGTGGTGCTGGCCAGGTCGGCGGGCAGGCGGTTGGTGAGCTGGTAGGCTTCGTCCCAGCGGCCGTGGCGCAGCAGCAGGCGGGCACGCCATTCGGACACGGTGTTGTCGCGCAGCTCCGGGTCGTACTGGGTCATGATTTGCAGGGCGCGGATGTCGAACTTGCGCGCCAGGGTTAGGCCGATCTCGCGGGCAATGGCGACCTTCTCTTCCTTGGAGAAGGCCATCTTGCTGGCGTAGATGTCGAGCAGCTTGATCGCCTTCTCCGGGTCCTGGCGGGCCAGGCGACGCAGGCCCAGGCTGACAACGTCGGACATGGCCTGGTCGGCAGGCGTGAAGCGATTGGTCTGGCTCAGCAGTTGCGGGTTCTGCGCCACGTCTAGCAGCAGTTTGCCCTGTGTGGCGAGGCTCGGCAGGGTCTTCACCAGGTGGGTGGCCAGGCCATAGTTGCGCGCCTCGGCAGCCAGCTTGGCGCGCTGCCAGCGGCGCTCTTCGGTCAACTGGCCGTTGGCGCGCCACAGGTCGAACAGCACATCGCAGGCATCCGGCTGCGATTTGCCGACCAGCCAGAGCTTCTCCGCGGTGGCGTTGCCTTCGGCTTGCATACCGTGCTTGAGCTGGTACTGGCCGAACAGGCAGTCCAGTTCGGTGAAATTGAGCTTGGGGTCGTAGTGATTGGCGAAGGTTTGCCATTCGCCACGCTCGGACAGCCAGCGTAGCCAGCGCAGTTTCATCCAGCCGGCTTGCGGCAGGTCGCCATGCTCGGTGAGGAAGGCTTCGATTTCCTCGTTGCTCGCCCATTTCAGACGTGCGGTCAGCTCGTCGTACGCCAAGTACGGCTCCAGCGGGTAATCGCGCAAGGCCTTGGCATACAGCTGGTACGGCCCTTTGTCGCCCTTGGCCAGGGCGCGCTTGGCTTCGTCGTACATCTGACGCTGCTGGGCCAAGCTAGCGGCCTGGACGCTGGGGAAGGTGGCGGTACAGAGAAGCAGGCAGGAAAACAGGCTAAACAGAGAACGGCGCATGACACTTCCGGGCAGAAATCGAGATGGGTGACGGCAGAGCCAGCACCGAGTGGGCCTAGCTTAGCCTTTTGCCGTGCGCAGGCGAAAGCATGGGTGCGACCGGACACCGTAAGCGTGAGCGGTGATGCATAAATGCCAGCATGATCGCCCGGCAAGTCGGTTAGAATGCCTCCCCGGTTTTTTGTAAGTAGCCTTTTATTATGACTCTGCTCAAGTTCACCGATGTTTCCCTGGCGTACGGCGCCATGCCGCTGCTGGACAAGGTGTCCTGGCAGATCGCCCGCGGTGAGCGGGTCTGCATCATCGGTCGCAATGGCACCGGCAAGTCGAGCATGCTCAAGTTGGTCAAGGATGATCAGAAGCCCGATGACGGCAGCATCTGGCGCGCGCCGGGGCTGAAGATCGGCGAGCTGCCCCAGGAACTGCCGGTGGCCGACGAGCGGACGGTGTTCGACGTGGTTGCCCAGGGCCTCGATGGCGTCGGTGAGCTGCTGGCGCAATACCACCACCTGGCGCAGAACTGCGTCACCGAAGACGACCTCGACAAGCTCATGCATGTCCAGCAGGCGCTCGAAGCCCGCGATGGCTGGCGCCTGCAGCAATTGGTCGAAAGTACCCTGAGCCGCCTGCAATTGCCGGCGGACAAGACCCTCGCCGAGCTCTCCGGTGGCTGGCGTCGCCGTGTGCTGCTGGCTCAGGCGCTGGTCAGCGAGCCGGATCTGCTGCTGCTCGACGAACCGACCAACCACCTGGATATCGGTGCCATCTCCTGGCTGGAAGAGGCAATCAAGGACTTCCAGGGCGCCGTGCTGTTCATCACCCACGACCGCTCCTTCCTGCAGAGTCTGGCCACGCGGATTCTTGAGCTGGACCGTGGCGGGCTGATCGACTGGAATGGCGACTACGCCAGCTTCCTGGTGCACAAGGAGGCCGCACTGGCCGCCGAGGAAACCGCCAACGCGCTGTTCGACAAGAAACTGGCCCAGGAAGAAGTGTGGATTCGCCAGGGCATCAAGGCCCGTCGTACCCGCAACGAAGGCCGCGTGCGCGCCCTCAAGGCCCTGCGTGTCGAGCGCGGCGAGCGCCGTGAGCGCACCGGCAAGGCATCCATTCAGCTGGACGTCGCAGACAAGTCCGGCAAGCAGGTCATGCTGCTGGAGAATGTCAGCTTCGCCCATCCCGGTGGGCCGTTGCTGGTCAAGGACTTCTCCATGGTGTTGCAGCGTGGCGATCGTATCGGCCTGCTCGGCGCCAACGGTACCGGCAAGACCACCCTGCTGAAGTTGATGCTCGACGGTCTGCAGCCAACCTCCGGCAAGGTGGAGCAGGGCACCAAGATCGAGGTGGCCTATTTCGACCAGCTGCGCCACCAGCTCGAGCTGGAAAAGACCGTAATCGACAACATCTCTGAAGGTCGCGATTTCATCGAGATCGACGGCCAGAACCGCCACGTGCTGAGCTACCTGGGTGACTTCCTGTTCAGCCCTCAGCGTGCCCGTACCCCGGTGAAGGCGCTGTCCGGCGGTGAGCGCGCGCGTCTCCTGCTGGCCAAGCTGTTCAGCAAGCCTGCCAACCTGCTGGTACTCGACGAGCCGACCAACGACCTCGACGTGGAAACCCTGGAGCTGCTCGAGGAAGTGCTGGCGAACTTTTCCGGCACCGTGCTGATGGTCAGCCACGACCGGGCGTTCCTCGATAACGTAGTGACCAGCACCCTGGTCTTCGAAGGCGAAGGGCGCGTGCGCGAGTACGTCGGTGGCTATCAGGACTGGCTGCGCCAGGGCGGTTCGCCGCGTTTGCTGGGCGTTGGCGAGAGCAAGTCGGGCAAGGCCGAATTGAACGCAGTGGCACCCGCTGCGGTCGTTGAACCTGTGGTTGAAGCGGCACCCGCCGCCAAGAAGAAGCTCAGCTACAAGCTGCAGCGTGAACTGGAAGCCATTCCCGGGCAGATCGATGTCCTGGAAACCCAGATGGCCGAACTGCAGACGCAGATCGCCGATCCGGCGTTCTATCAGCAGTCGGCGGCTATCACCGCCCAAGTGCTGGATCGCCTGCAAAGCCTACAAGAAGAACTGGACCACCTCTTGGAGCGTTGGGCCGAACTGGATGCCTGAAAAGCCTGTCGGAGACATGCATGGCAATTGAGTACCGCATCACCCTGGATGACAACCATCAGTTCAGCTACAGGATCGAGCTGGACCGTCAGTATGACCCCCAGGGTGCCGAGGCCGCGCCAAAATGGACGCGCCTGGAAAATAATCAATGCAGCAACTGCCCGCTGAAAAAAGAAGAGTTCACGTGCTGCCCTGCGGCCGTGGACTTGCATCGGGTGATCGAAGACTTCCACGGTCTACCGGCCGTGAAGAAGGCCCATGTCTGGGTGCGCACGCCTGAGCGTGAATACACCAAGCATGTCGGCCTGGAAGAGGGTCTGCGTTCGCTGCTCGGGGTGATCATGGCCACCAGCGCCTGCCCGGTGCTGGGCAAGCTCAAGCCCATGGCACACAACCACCTGCCATTCGCCAGTAGCCAGGAGTTCATCCTGCGCGCCATTTCGCTGTACCTGGCGCGGCAGTATTTCAACTTCCGCGAGGGGCGGCGTGCGGATTGGGAGTTGAAGGGGCTGGTCAAGCAGTTCCAGCAATTGCAGTTGGTCAACCAGGCGTTCTGGCAGCGCATTCACGATACCTGTGAAGGCGACTCCAACCTCAAGGCCTTCCTGACCTTCTTCTCCATGTCCTCGAGCATGACCGTGTCGCTGGAGACGCAACTGCAGAAGATTCGCCCGCTGGTGATGAGTGCGGGCGAACCGGGAGAGTAGGGCGCAAGCCTTGCTCGCGCCGTTGGCGGCTTAGGACTTCTTCAGGCGTACGGCGAGTACATCGCAGGGTGCGCCGTGCAGGACGTCGTTGGCGGTGGAGCCCAGTAGCAGGGCCAGGCCATGCCTGCCATGGCTACCGACCACGATCAGGTCGCAACCTTGCTCTTCAGCCAGGCGATGGATTTCCTGGCGCGGCTGGCCGTAGGCCAGGTGGCGCATGTCGCTGCCCAGTTGCGGGTACTGCCCGGCAAAGCTCTGCAGGCGCTCACGGGCCTGGTCGAACTGCTGTTGTTGCAGGGTCGACAGGTCCATCGGTACATCGCCGCCAAAGGCCATGGCCATGGGTTCGATGATATGCACCAGCGACGCCTTGGCGTTGCTGGTGGCGGCGATGGTCAGGGCGCGTTGCACCACCGGATGACATTCATCAGTCAGGTCGACGGCGATCAGAATGTGCTGGTAGGGCATGTGGGTATCCTCCTTGGTCGGGGCAGCTTTTTGATTATTAGTATGGCTACCTTGCCATATAGCACAGGCTTTTCCTGCGGGGTGATACAGGTATGACCGGCTGGATCGTGGTTTTGCTCATTGTTGCGATGCTCAGCCCGCTGGTTTGGCTGCGTCCGTCGCGTCGTCAGAGTGGGCAAATGGCTCAGCGCTTGGCTGCGCGGCGCCTGGGTCTGGCCATGCAGTTGAGTCAGCCGGAGTGGCCACATTGGCTGGCCTGCAACCCGCCGGGTACCTGTGCGCAGTATCACCGTGGCCGCCGTGGCGGGCGTGATGACAGTTGGGTCTACTGGCAAACCGCGCCGGGGGAGTGGCTCAACCAGTGGCGTGAGCCCTGTACCGATGCGGCGCTGCTCGAGCGCTTGGCCACCTTGCCGGCGGATGTGTACAAGGTCGAGGCCACTCGCCAGATGGTGGCGTTGTACTGGGGCGAGCGCGGCGGCGAGGTCGAGTTGCAGCGGGTCGCCGATCTGTTGGCGGCGGTGGCCTGAACCGCCGATTTCTACTGAAATCTCAGCAAAATTCAGCGTCTGAATAATACAAAGCCAGCCGGCCGATGCCGGGTGGGCGTATGCGGCTGCCCGTGGCTCCTGGCTTTGCGGGTTGTTGCCAGGCGAATCGGTCAATACCTCTTGGCTGGGTGTTACGGACGGGTAATTGACAATTGGATGCTTTTCACAGAATGTGTGCGCACCCAAATCAAACGGGCGTATGAATTGAGCGTTTGCCACCAGCGGCAGCGCCTATACAGCCCGATTATCGCGTCGGTGGGTGTGCCAGGCCGATTGCGGCTATGCTCGACGGCTGCGCCGCGGGCAAGCCTGCAGGTTGGCTCCGATGTGTACTGTTCAGCTTCCATACCGTGGAGATCAGTTGATGATTTACGAAGGTAAAGCCATCACGGTTAAGGCTCTTGAGGGCGGCATCGTCGAATTGAATTTCGACCTCAAGGGTGAGTCCGTTAACAAGTTCA
>JBBNAI010000394.1:0-7136 GCA_037994305.1 Pseudomonas sp.
GGCGTGCAAGCCAACTTCCAGCGCATCGAATCGCAGCCGACCATCGTCAAGCTGCGGGTCATGAGCCGCCACCAGCAACTGCTGCGCATGGACTTCGAAGAGCCCTTCAACACTGACGCAGTGGCTCTGGCGATCGAGGTCGAGCGCCTGCTCGACGGGGTCAAGGTGCTGGTGTTGTCGGACTACGGCAAGGGTGCGTTGAAGAATCACCAGGCGCTGGTGCAGCTGGCTCGGGCCAAGGGCATCCCGGTACTGGCCGACCCCAAGGGCAAGGATTTCTCCATCTACCGTGGCGCCAGCCTGATCACCCCCAACCTCAATGAGTTCGAGACCATAGTCGGGGCGTGTGCCGACGAGGCCGAGCTGGTGGCCAAGGGCGCCAAGCTGATGCGCGAGCTGGAGCTTGGGGCGCTGCTGGTGACCCGTGGCGAACACGGCATGACCCTGCTGCGCCCGGATCACGGCCCGCTGCACCTGCCGGCTCGCGCCCGTGAAGTGTTCGACGTGACCGGTGCCGGCGACACGGTGATTTCCACCCTGGCCGCCAGCCTCGCCGCCGGTGAAGACCTGCCGCATGCCGTGGCCCTGGCCAACCTGGCAGCCGGCATCGTGGTTGGCAAGCTGGGTACCGCAGCGATCAGCGCGCCCGAGCTGCGTCGTGCGGTGCAGCGCGAGGAGGGTTCCGAGCGCGGCGTGCTGGGCCTGGAGCAGTTGCTGGTGGCGGTCGAAGATGCCCGTGCCCACGGCGAGAAGATTGTCTTCACCAATGGCTGCTTCGACATCCTGCATGCCGGCCATGTGACCTACCTGGAGCAAGCGCGCGCCCAGGGTGATCGCCTGGTGCTGGCGGTTAACGACGACGCATCGGTCAGTCGTCTGAAGGGGCCGGGCCGGCCGATCAACTCGGTGGACCGGCGCATGGCCGTGCTCGCCGGCCTCGGCGCGGTGGACTGGGTGGTGAGCTTCAGCGAAGACACCCCGGAAAACCTGCTGCGTGCGGTGCAGCCGGATGTGCTGGTCAAGGGCGGTGATTACGGTATCGAAGGCGTGGTCGGTGGCGATATCGTCCGTGCTTACGGTGGCGAGGTGCGTGTGCTGGGGCTGGTGGAAAATAGCTCGACTACCGCCATCGTCGAGAAGATCCGCAGTAAGAACAGCTAAGTCAGCCGCGGTGGTGCGCGCCCTGGCGGCGCGCCAGCGCGCAATGCCTCAGCCGAAGCGCCGGCGCGGTTGCTTCTCTTCCACGCCCTGGCGCGCCAGCCAGTCTTTCCAGCTGATACGCTCATCGCGCACCAGCCAGCCGTCCTGCTCGGCGAAACTCTCCGATAGCCATAGCCCGCGGGTGCTCACCGCTTGCAGCGTGCCTTGCTGCAGGCGCAGCAGCTCGCCGCGTGGTCGGCCCTGCTGCAGCGGCAACAGGTAGATATCCGGGCGGCGCCGCTCCAGTCGGGCGATCAGCTGGCCATCCTCGAGGCATTCGTCGACGTGGAACAGGCTGGGCTGACGGCACTCCTTGGGTAGTTCCAGGCGCAGGTCGTAGACCAGCTGCAACGAGGCCGTGGGCAGGTGCACGTAGGCGTGCGGGCGTTCGATCAGGGTCAGGTTGCCGCATTGCACCGGGCGCGCCGCGCCGGACAGCGGGCTGAGGCGAAAATGGCTGCTCTCGCGGTAGCGCAGGTTGCGCTGGTAGGGTGTGGGTAGCCAGGTGTCGCCGAAGCGGCCGCCGAGCCAGCCGTCGGCGGTTTCGATCAGGCATTCCTCGGCCACTTCCTGGATCGCGGTGAGCAGCGGCAAATTCAGCTCATGGGCCGGCACGTAGCCGGAGATCAGCTTGAGCACCACGTCGCCACGATCCGGCCGGCGCTGGCGGACCAGCAACAGGTAGTCGCGGCCTTGCCAGTTGAGGGTCAGGCGTACCGATACGCCCAAGTTGGCCAGTTCGACGGCGAAGTGCTGGTTGCCGGCGACCTCGATCGGGCGGCGGCGTTCGAGCATCTGGGTGAAGTTCAGTGGCAAGCCGAGGCTGCGGTAGTTCAGTCCTTCCGGCCCTGCTTCGACATACAGGGGCAGGGTCTTGAAGGCGCTGGGGTCTTTGCGCGCGAGCAGTCTCGACATGGGGGCTCCTGCGGCGGAGCTACCGGGCCTGGGCCGGCAGCTGTTTATCGGAGCTTTGCAGTGTAGTCCCTGATCACCGCGGCGGCGGTGGCTGCATTGGTAGCCAGGTGTTGCGGGTTGATGGTGCCGACGATGGCGCTGCTCACGCCGGCCTGGCCAAAGACCAGCTCGAAGCTGGCGCGCACCGGGTCCTGGCCGGGCGCCAGGCAGGCGTGGCCGCTGGCCAGGGCCTTCTTGATCAGGATGCCCTTGCCGTGTGCGGCGGCGTGCTCGATCACCGCCTGCTCGCCCTGTTCGGCGAGGTTGTAGGTGACCATCGCGCAGTCGCCTTGCTCCAGGGCCAGCAGGCCGCCGGCGACCGTCTTGCCGGACAGGCCGAAGGCGCGGATCTTGCCCTCGGCCTTGAGCGCGGCGAGGGTGGCGTAGATGCCGCTGTCCTGCAGGATGCTCAGGTCGTTGCCGTCCGAGTGCACCAGCAGCAGGTCGATGCAGTCGGTTTCCAGGCGCTTGAGGCTGCGCTCCAGCGAGCGCCGCGCATGGGCGGGGCTGAAGTCGTAGTGCGACAGGCCGCCGTCGAACTCCTCGCCGACCTTGCTGACGATCACCCAGTCCTGGCGTTGGCCGCGCAGCAGCGGGCCGAGACGCTCCTCGCTGACGCCATAGGCCGGCGCCGTGTCGATCAGGTTGATGCCCAGTTCGCGGGCCTGGTTGAGCAAGGCGAGGGCTACGGCATCATCGGGAATGCTGAAGCCGTTGGGATACTTCACACCCTGGTCGCGGCCGAGCTTGACCGTGCCGAGGCCCAGTGGGGAAACCAGCAGGCCGGTGCTGCCGAGCGGGCGGTGTAGGTCGTGCAGGCTCATGGCAGCAGCTCGTCCCATACCGGGCGTGCCAGGGGCGGGCGTGGCAGCTCGGGCAGGCTTGGGTGGGAGGCAGGGCGAATGCCATCGCGTTGCAGGGCCGCCAGCACGCGGTCGCTGAAGTCCGGCGCGAGTGCCAGCTTGGTTGGCCAGCCGACCAGCAGCGTGCCCTGTTCGGCGAGGAAGGCGTTGTCCGGACGCACCAGGCCGGACTGGGCCGGCTCGGCGCGGTCGACGCGCAAGGTGGCCCATTGGGCGCTCGACAGATCGACCCAGGGCAGCAGGTTGGCCAGCTCCTTTTGCGCGGCGGCGATTTGCGCGGCTTCGTCACGGGCAACGCCATCGGCCTCGGCGATGTCACCGCCGAGGTACCAGACCCACTGGCCATCGGCAGCCGGGTGGCTGGTCACGGTAACGCGCGGCTTTGGTCCACCGCCCAGGCAGTGGGCGTAGAGCGGCTTCAGGTTTGGGCCTTTGACCAGCACCATGTGCAATGGGCGTAGTTGCTGGGCCGGTTGCGCCAGGCCGAGGCTGGCCAGCAGCGCGGCGTTGCCCTGACCGGCGCTGAGCACCACGCGCTGGGCGCGGATCTCGCGGCCATCGACGCACAAGCCGGCCAGCTCACCGTTTTCATGCAGGGGCGTGATCTCATGGCCGCTGAGCAGGCTGTCGCCAGCCAGCTCGGCCAGGCGCGCGATCAGGCTCGGCACGTCGAGTACCAGCTCGGCTAGGCGATAGACCTTGCCCTTGAATTTGGGGTGCTGCAGGGCCGGTGGCAGCTGCTCGCCCTTGACCTGATCGACCCGACCACGCACCGCCTTGCTGGCGAAGAAGCTGGTCAGGTTGCCGGCCAGGCTGCCTGGCGACCACAGGTAATGGGCTTCGGAGAGCAGGCGAGCGCCGCGCAGGTCCAACTCGCCCTGGCCGTCGATGGCCTCGCGCCAGCGCCGCGGCATGTCGGCGATGGCTTCGGAGGCGCCGGTCAGTGCGCCATGCAGGGCGTATTTGGCACCGCCGTGGATGATGCCCTGCGACTTCACGCTCTGCCCGCCACCCAGGGTGGCGCCTTCCACCAGTACGCTGGCGAAGCCCTGCTGGCGCAGTCGGGCATTCAGCCAGAGGCCGGCAATACCGCCGCCAACGATCAGGACATCGGTGCTGAGAGCTTGGGACATGCGCGGGGCTCGCTGGAAAAAACAGGCGCGCAGTATAACGCGGGGATCGACGCTCAGTGCCCGGTGCTGGCGGAGAACAGCTGGATCACCACCACGCCGGCGATGATCAGGGCCATGCCGAGCATGGCGGGCAGGTCCAGGCGCTGCTGGTAGAGAAAGGTGGCCGCGATGCTCACGAGCACAATGCCGAGGCCCGCCCACACGGCATAGGCGATGCCCACCGGAATGGTCTTGATCACCAGGCTGAGCATCCAGAAGGAAATGGCGTAGCCGACCACTACCAGTATCAGGGGCAGCGGTTTGTTGAAGCCGTCGAGCGCTTTCATCGAGGTGGTGGCGATGACTTCGGCGGTAATGGCGACGGCAAGGTAGAGATAGCCGGTCATGGTGAGGCTCCTGTTGGACTGCGGGCCATTCTAGGCGCTGTGCCGATGGGATAAAGTGATTACCTATCTGTTAGGGAGATGGGTATGCAGTGGAGCCTGGAACAGATTCGCCTGTTCGTCAGCGTCGCCGAGGGCCAGTCCTTTTCTGCGGTGGCGCGGCGCCTGCAGCGCGCACAGTCGGCGGTGAGCACGGCCATTGCCTTGCTCGAAACCGATCTGGGCGTGCTGCTGTTCGAGCGCAGTAGTGGTCGTCAGCCACGCCTTACGGCTGCCGGGCTGTCATTGCTGGAGGAGGCGCGTGAGGTGTTGCGCCAGTGCGAACGCCTGGAAGGGCGGGCGCTGGGCCTGGTGCGCGGTGAAGAAGTGCGCCTGCGCCTGGCTCAGGACGAGGCGATGCCGTATCAGCCGGTGCTGGACAGCCTCGAGGCCCTGGCCCAGGCCTTTCCCCTCTTGGAGGTACAGCTGGCCAGCGGTGCCCAGGGCGATGTCGCGCGCAAGTTGCTGGAGCGGCGGGCCGATCTCGGCCTGTTGTTTCACCACGAGCAGATGCCCGACGCCCTGGAGCGGCAGCGCCTGGGCACCATCGAGATGGTCACCGTGTGTGGCGCGGGGCATCCATTGGCCAGCATGGGGCTGGTCGATCGCCGCGAGCTGGCCCGCCATCGCCAGGTGCTGATGGCGCCGCAGGACAGCCATTACCCGGGTGGCGAACAGATCAGCCCGGCGGTCTGGCGTACCGACAGTTTCTACGCCATGGCCGAGCTGCTCATGCGCAATCTGGGCTGGGCCTGGCTGCCGCGGCACGTGGTGCAGTACCCGACCTACCAGAGCCAACTGGTGGAGTTGAGCAGCGACTGGACGCCGCCACCGCTGGTGGTGGAACTGGTGTGCCGGCGCGATGAGGCGCTGGGGCCGGCGGCCTTGTGGCTGGCTGCTGCCTTCGCCGAGCACTTGCAGGCGGCGGGCTGATTGGCCCGGACCTCTCTGATAAGCTGCGCGCCCATGAACAGACGCCTCTATACCCTGATCCTGCACCTGGTTCTGCCAGTGATTTTCCTGCGCCTGCTGTGGCGCGCCTGGCAGGCGCCGGCCTACGGTCGGCGCATTGGCGAGCGCTTTGCCTTCGGCTTGCCGGCCTTCAAACCGGGCGGTATCTGGGTGCATGCGGTGTCGCTGGGCGAGAGCATTGCCGCGGCGCCGTTGATTCGCGAACTGCTGGCGCGTTATCCGCACCTGCCGATCACCGTTACCAGCATGACGCCGACCGGCTCGGAACGGATTCAGGCGCTGTTTGGCGACAGGATCCAGCATTGCTACCTGCCCTATGACCTGCCCTGGGCCTGCGCGCGCTTCTTCGAGCGTCTGCAGCCACAGTTGGCGGTGATCATGGAAACCGAGTTGTGGCCCAATCATATCCACCAGTGCGCCAGGCATGAGGTGCCGGTGGTGCTGGCCAATGCGCGCTTGTCCGAACGCTCGGCGCGGGGCTACGCCAAGTTCGCCAAGCTCACTGCGCCGATGCTGGGCGAGCTGAGCCTGATAGCCGTGCAGACCGAGACGGAAGCCGAGCGTTTTCGCCAGCTGGGCGCGCGCCCAGGCTGTGTCGAGGTGACCGGTTCGATCAAGTTCGACCTCAGTGTGGACCCCGAGCTGTTGCAGCGCGCGGCCTTGCTGCGCGAGGAGTGGCAGGCAATGCAGCGCCCGGTGTGGATCGCCGCCAGTACCCATGCCGGCGAGGACGAAGTGATCCTGGCGGCCCATCGCCAGTTGCTGGTGCAGCAACCCCAGGCGCTGCTGATCCTGGTGCCACGCCATCCGGAGCGTTTCGACGCGGTAGCCGAGCTGTGTCGCAAGGAGGGCTTCGCCACGGTGCGCCGCTCCAGTGGCCAGGTGGTCGATGCGCAAACCGCCGTGCTGGTGGGCGACACCCTGGGGGAACTGCTGTTTCTCTACGCCTTGGCCGACCTGGCCTTTGTCGGCGGCAGCCTGGTGGCCAATGGCGGGCACAACCTGCTGGAGCCGGCGGCGCTGGGCAAGCCGCTGCTGAGTGGGCCGCACCTGTTCAACTTCCTCGAGATTTCGGCCCTGTTGCGTGAGGCCGGTGACCTGCGTGAAGTCAGCAGCAGTGACGAGTTGAGTGCCGCGCTGCAGCAGCTGTTCGCTGAGCCCGATCTGGCCCGGCGCATGGCCGAGGGTGGGTTGGGCGTGCTGCGTGCCAATCAGGGCGCCCTAGCGCGCTTACTCGCCGGGTTGCAGCGCCTGCTGCCGGCGCAGGCGCCATAGCGCCCGCAGGCTGATCCCGCTCAGCGCCAGGAGCAGGCAGGGTAGCCAGACCCAGCGTGCCTCCGAGGCCAGCACCAGCAGCCCGCGCTGAGTGAAGAAACCGTTGACGAAGGGCGACACGGCAATCGGTCGCCAGGGCAGGAAGAAGCGCTGTTCGCTCCATGGCCACAACCAGGCCACACCGAGGCCGCCGTTGGTGGCGGCATCCAGCACGCTGTGCGAGGCAGTTGCCAGGCCAATCCAGGCAAAGGCCTTGAGCGGCCCGCAGCCGAGCAAGCGGCAGCCCAGCGCGCCCACTAGCCCGCACAGGCCGGCAA
>JBBNAI010000395.1:0-3370 GCA_037994305.1 Pseudomonas sp.
AGCTGATGCCGTAAGCGGCACTCGGCCTTCGCAAAAAGCCCGGCAACCGCCGGGCTTTTTCTTTGCTACACCCTGTAGGAGCCAGCTTGCTGGCGAACTGTGCAGATGTAGGGCGGGTGAAACCCGCGAACCGAGTGCAGCACCATCGCAGGTTTCACCCGCCCTACATCGTATTGGAGCCTCCATGAAAATCGGCCTGATCTCCGACACCCATGGCCTGCTGCGCCCCGAGGCGCTGGCGGCGTTGCACGGTTGTGAGCAGTTGATCCATGCCGGCGATATCGGCAAGCCGGAGATTCTCGACACCCTGCGCGAGTTGGCGCCGCTCAGCGTGGTGCGCGGCAATAACGACGAAGACGATGCCTGGGCCGAGGCCCTCCCCGTCAACGCCGTGCTGCGCATCGGCGGCGTGGGTATCTACGTCACCCATGAGCTGGCCGATGTCCCCGAGCAGCTTCCCGCCGGTATCGACGTGGTGGTCACCGGGCACTCGCACAAGCCGCTGCAGCAGGTCCGCCATGGCGTGCTCTACATCAACCCCGGCAGTGCCGGGCCACGGCGATTCAAGTTGCCGATCAGCGTCGGCCTGCTGCATGTCGACGCCGACGGCGTGCGCGGTGAGTTGCTCGAACTGGGCTGATCAGCTCACGCCCATGTAGCGCCCGGCGCGGTGATTGACCGCCAGCACCATGTTCAACGCCACCGCACCGAGTACCGACAGGGCAACCTTGTCCGGTGCCACGACAAAGATCGAGGCCAGCACGATGCTCGCATCCACGCCCATCTGTACGGCGCCGGCACGCAGGCCGAAACGCTCCTGCAGGTACAGCGCGAGGATGTTCACCCCACCCAGGCTGGCGCGGTGGCGGAACAGCATGAGCAGGCCGAGGCCCATGGCGAAACCGCCGAAGATCGCAGCGTAGAAGGCATTCAGTTCGGCGAACACCACCCAGCGCGGCGTCAGCTCGGCGAGCAGCGAAACCAGGCCGACGGCGCAGGCGGTGCGCAGGGTGAAGGGCCAGCCCATGCGCCAGACCGCCAGGGCGTAGAACGGCAGGTTGAGCAGGAAGAACACCAGGCCGAACGGCCAGCCGGTCAGGTACTTGGTCAGGAAGGCCAGACCCACCGTGCCGCCGGTGAGCAGCCCGGCATGGCTGTAGAAGGCGATGCCCAGCGCGACCATCGCGGTGCCGAACAGCAACGCCAGGGCATCCTCCCAGAGCGGATGGCGGACGAATATCTCGGCGACCGTTTCGACTTCCACGGCGTCGGGGGTGTGTTCACTCATGCTCGGTAACCTCTGCGCCCATCTGGCAGGCAATAGCATAGGGCGCCGCCGGGTTTGACGGCGGCGCAGCAGGAAACTGGAAGGGGCTGAAACCGACTAGCGACGCAGCCAGGTCTCGAAGCAATGGGCCGGAGCCGACTCCACGGCGGGCTGCGGTTCACGTGCCGTGCACTGCCACAGCGCCTCGTCGAACGACGGGAACCAGGCATCGCCTTGCGGCTGCAGCGCCACGCGGGTCAGGTACAGGCGCTCGGCCTGTTGCAGGCCCTGCTCATAGAGCTGCGCACCGCCGATCAGCATCAGTTCGTCGACACCCTGCTCGCGCGCCCACTGGTCGGCACGGACGATGGCGGCATCCAGCGAAGGAAAGACTTCAGCGCCTTCCAGCACCAGCCCGGCCTGGCGGCTGACCACCAGGTTGAGCCGGCCCGGCAGCGGCCGGCCCAGCGAGTCCCAGGTCTTGCGGCCCATGATGATCGGCTTGCCGAGGGTCTTGGCCTTGAAGTGCTTGAGGTCCGCCGGCAGGTGCCAGGGCAGTTGGTTGTCGCGGCCGATCACGCGGTTTTCGGCGAGGGCGGCGATCAGGCTGAGGGGTAAGGTCGTATTCATGGCGCGAGGATACCGGCTCGGCGCGGATCAATGAAGGGCGAGCCACACTCACGCCTGCCGGTTGGCCGCGCGCTTGCTCACCACGCGATTGCGCCCCTGCTCCTTGGCCAGGTACAGCGCCACGTCGGCCAGGCGCAGGCCGTCTTCCAGGCTCTGGTGCGTCTGCGGCACCAGCCAGGCCAGGCCGATGCTCAGGGTCACCACCGGCGCCACGTCGGACTGCACATGGACCAGGCCGAGGGCTTCGATCTCGCTGCGAAGGGTGTCGAGAATCGGCAGGATGTCGGCCTCGTCCAGGCCGTACCAGAGACCGACGAACTCCTCGCCGCCGTAACGCGCAGTGCTGTCCAGCGGGCGCCGCGCATACCGGCCGATTACCTCCGCCACCGCGCGCAATGCCTCATCGCCGGCGGCATGGCCATAGTGGTCGTTGTAGCGTTTGAAGAAGTCGACATCCATCATCACCAGGGCGATGGGCTGCTCCTCCCGCTGGGCCTGGCGCCAGCTGCGCTCGGCGCGCTCGCTGAAGGCGCGGCGGTTGAGCAGCCCGGTGAGAAAGTCCTTTTCCGCCAGGTCCTGCAGCAGGCCTTGGGCGAGGAAGTTCTGCCGCGTGGCGTATTCGAGGAAGTAGCAGCCGAAGCAGCCGATCAGGTTGGCGCTGCCAAGAAACACTGCGTTATAGAGCAGCACTTTGCCGGGCAGGCCGCTGAGCACCTCCACCAACAGGTAGGCGAAGAAGGTCAGCCAGCCACACAGCGCTGCCGTGACGAAGCGCAGGCCCGTGAGAAAGTAGAAGAACACCGTGACCAGGATGATGCCCTCGTAGGGCAGCGGAAACTCATGCTGGCGCGCCACCCAGATGATGCCCGCCACCCCCAGGCCCTCGGCGAGCGACGTGGCCCCGCCGATCAGCTGCAGGTGTGGGCGCAGCGCCCGGTTGTAGGTCGCCAGCCAGCAGAACAGCAGCATCGGGCTCATCAGGCCGAGACGAATGGCCAGGGTCTGGTTGCGCACCGCCTCGGGCAGGCTGAGGGCGTCCAGCACGACGAACAGCAGCATCAGCAACAACGCCACCAGCAGCGCCCAGCGCATGCGCACCAGCACCACGGTAACGTGATAGCGGTTGAAGGTGTCTTCTATCTCGCCCGTAAAACTGAGCAGACGGAAGCCTTCACGGTACTGCTGCAGGTAGGGAGAGTCCTGATTGACCCAGTTCAGGTTGGGCAGCTTCATGCAGCGCGCTCTTCTCGTTTTTCTATCTCCAGCCTAGTCCGCCGACGCCACGCGCCACAACCCCGGGTTGCCCCGTTGCGCGGCACAGGGGTTATGCTTTGTCTTCGACCCGCAAACGGAATGCCGCGTGACAGACAGCTCGAAGCCCCCACTCAAGCGCCTGCAGCGCCTCTGGCTATGCGAAACCATCCGCCTGCGCGAGGAGCACGCCGGCCCGCTGGAGGATGGCGAAGCCAACCG
>JBBNAI010000396.1:0-2675 GCA_037994305.1 Pseudomonas sp.
CGCTGCAGGGTGCTCAGCAACTGGCTGTCCTGGAACTGGCGGAACGACAGGTTGATCGCCATGTGCAGCGCCGGCAGGCCGCGCCCGCGCAACCACTGCATGTCGCGCAACGCGCGGGAGATCACCCAGTAGCCGAGCGGCACGATCAGCCCGCTTTCCTCGGCCAGCGGCACGAACTCATCCGGGGCGAGCAGGCCGCGCTCGGGGTGGCGCCAGCGTACCAGCGCCTCAAGACCGACGATGCGCCCGCTCTGCAGGCACAGGCGCGGCTGGTAGTGCAGCTCCAGCTCGTCACGGCGCAGGGCGCGGCGCAGCTCGCTTTCCAGGTCAGCCAGGCTGCGTGCACCGCGATTGATGCGTTCATCGAAGACGTGAAAGGTGCAGCCCTGGGACGATTTGGCCTGCTGCATGGCGATGTGCGCATGCCACATCAGTGGATCGGCGCCGGCATCGGCCCGCGAATGGGCGATGCCCAGGCTGCTGCCGAGCAGCAGGCTTTCGCCGTCCAGCCAATAGGGCTCGGACAGGGCTTCGCTGATGCGCTCGGCAATCTGCTCGGCGCGCTGTGGGTCGCGGCGGGTGTCGAGCAGCAGGGCAAATTCGTCGCTACCCAGGCGCGCCAGGCGGTCACCGGCATCCAGTTGCGCCTTGAGGCGACTGACCACCTGCAGGATCAGGCGATCACCGGCCTGGTGGCCGAGGGCATCGTTGACGTGCTTGAAGTTGTCCAGGTCGAGGTGGCCAAGGCTCAGGCCACGCCCATGGTATTCGGCCAGGTGCGCGGCCAGCAGGGTGTGGAAACCCTGCCGGTTGGCGATGCCGGTCAGCGGGTCCTGCTCGGCCAGGCGCTGCAGGGTGCCCTGCAACTGGCTGCGTTCACGCGCGTAGCGCAGGCAGCGGCGCAGCAGGTCGACGCTCAGGCGGTCGCGCACCAGCCAGTCGTAGACATCCGGCGGCGCCTGCTCCGGCTCTTCGTCGAGCAACAGCACCACCGGTAATGGGCAGCGGCCGGCTTCGGGTTGGCAGGCGGGAGTGGTCAGCAGCAGGCCGCTGTAGGGGTCGTCGAACAGGCTGCAGGCCGCTTCCCAGGAGGGGGCGGTAATCAGCGGGTAAGCGTTGCCCAGCGCCGCCAGTCGCGTACGTAGCAAGACGGCCCATTCTGGCTGTTCAGCCAGCAGGACCAGGCGCAAAGGTTCGACTAGCGCGGACAAACGACCTCCCCAGGGCGTAAAAGCAGACTTGCATGCGCCGTAAGCGGCGTCTGTATACCGAACATCCTTGTGCAGCTTTCTGCGCATCCTGCGGGAAAGGCATAGCAGCGGCAACCGCAGGTGGTCGATTCGGATACATATGGGCTTTAAAAATAGTGACTTACCACACATTCCTGAAGCTTTTTATCCTGATTTCCACTCCGACGACCCGACCACCCGCCGCAGCCCGCCAGCAGTTCCGGCCTGCTAGAATGCCGACCTCGTTTTCCCCTCGTTGATTTCCCCGTCATGTCCCGACTCAATCCCCGGCAGCAAGAAGCCGTGAACTACGTCGGCGGTCCCCTTCTGGTGCTCGCCGGTGCAGGCTCCGGAAAGACCAGCGTGATCACGCGCAAGATCGCCCACCTGGTGCAGAAATGCGGCATCCAGGCCCGCCACATCGTCGCCATGACCTTCACCAACAAGGCCGCGCGCGAGATGAAGGAACGTGTCGGCACCTTGCTCAAAGGCGCCGAGGCGCGCGGCCTGACCGTGTCGACCTTCCACAACCTGGGCATGAACATCATCCGCAAGGAATACGCGGCGCTGGGCTACAAGCCGGGTTTCTCGATCTTCGACGACGGCGACATCAAGGCCCTGCTGACCGACATCATGCAGAAGGAATACGCCGGCGATGACGGCGCCGACGAAATCAAGAACTACATCGACAGCTGGAAGAACGACCTGATCCTGCCCGACGAGGCCCTGGCCAACGCCCGTGGGCCCAAGGAGCAGACCGCCGCCATCGTCTACCTGCATTACCAGCGCACGCTCAAGGCGTACAACGCGGTGGACTTCAACGACCTGATCCTGCTGCCGGTGAAGCTGTTCCAGGAGCACAAGGACATCCTGGAAAAGTGGCAGAACCGCATCCGCTACCTCTTGGTCGACGAATACCAGGACACCAACTCCAGCCAGTACCTGCTGGTGAAGCTGCTGGTGGGCATGCGCAACCAGATCACCGTGGTCGGCGACGACGACCAGTCGATCTATGCCTGGCGCGGTGCGCGCCCGGAAAACCTGATGCTGCTGAAAGAGGACTACCCGTCGCTGAAGGTGGTGATGCTGGAGCAGAACTACCGCTCCACCAGCCGCATCTTGAAATGCGCCAACACCCTGATCGCCAACAACCCCCACGCCTTCGAGAAGCAGCTGTGGAGCGAGATGGGCATGGGCGACGAGATCCGCGTGATCCGCACCCGCAACGAGGACGCCGAGTGCGAGCGAGTGGCTCTGGAAATCCTCACCGAGCACCTGCGCACCGAGCGCCCGTACAGCGACTTCGCCATCCTCTACCGGGGCAACTACCAGGCCAAGCTGATGGAGCTGAAGCTGCAGCACCACCAGATTCCCTATCGCCTGTCCGGCGGCACCAGCTTCTTCGCCCGCCAGGAGGTGAAGGACCTGATGAGCTACTTCCGCCTG
>JBBNAI010000397.1:0-6382 GCA_037994305.1 Pseudomonas sp.
AACCTGGTGTGCAACTTCACCCCAGCCGTTGGCGGCAAGCCGGCGCTGCTGACTCACGATGAAGTCACCACCCTGTTCCACGAATTCGGCCACGGCCTGCACCACCTGCTGACTCGCGTCGAGCATGCCGGCGCCTCCGGCATCAACGGTGTGGCCTGGGACGCGGTCGAGCTGCCGAGCCAGTTCATGGAGAACTGGTGCTGGGAGCCGGAAGGCCTGGCGCTGATCTCCGCCCACTACGAGAGTGGCGAGGCGCTGCCGCAGGACCTGCTGGACAAGATGCTGGCCGCGAAGAACTTCCAGTCCGGGCTGATGATGGCGCGGCAGATCGAGTTCAGCCTGTTCGACTTCGAACTGCACGCCACTCACGGTGACGGGCGCAGCGTGCTGGAGGTGCTGGAAGGCATCCGCGCCGAGGTCTCGGTGATGCGTCCGCCGGCCTACAACCGCTTCCCCAACAGTTTCGCGCACATCTTCGCCGGCGGTTACGCGGCCGGTTACTACAGCTACAAGTGGGCCGAAGTGCTGAGCGCCGACGCCTTCTCCAAGTTCGAGGAAGACGGCGTGTTCAATGCCGACACCGGCCGTGCCTTCCGCGAGGCGATCCTCGCCCGTGGCGGTTCCCAGGCGCCGATGGTGCTGTTCGTCGACTTCCGCGGCCGCGAGCCGAGCATCGACGCCCTGCTGCGTCACCTCGGCCTGAGCGCGGAGGCAGCATGAGCGAGCAACCCGAAGTCACCCCCAAGCGCTTCATCGCCGGCGCCGTGTGCCCGGCGTGCAGCGGCCAGGACACCATCAAGATGTGGAACGTCGACGGCGTGCCGCATCGCGAGTGCGTGACCTGCGGCTACGCCGACACCCTCAACGCCCAGGGCCAGTCGGTGCCCAAGGAGCTCGGCACGCGGGTCAGCCTGGCGCCGCCGAAACCGGCCGACCCCAAGGTTCAGGGCGTGCAGTTCTTTCCCAATCCGAAGCTCAAGAAGCCCAGCGAATAGCACCGGAGATGAGCGCGCCGGGCGGCGTGGCCGGCAGCAGTAGCTACGCTGCAAGGGACATGCGCCGGCCGTAAGCGCTTCCTGCTGACGGCGGCCCTGGTCGCATCAGGAGGATTCGCCATGGCGTGTCGATTGTCATCGTTCCACCACCCGTGCCGGGAGTTCTCCCGCCGTGCTTGATCGCTACCAGTTGCTCAGCCAGTTGCGCGCCGCACGCCTGCCACAGTCGCCTATCAGTCCGGTGCTGCAGCGCAAGGCCGGGCTTACCGGGCGCCTGCTGTTCTGCCTGCTGCTGATCGGCGGGCTGTCCTACACCGGTTACAGCCTGTTCGCCGACATGCGCGCCAGCGGCGTGGAGCCGCACCTTGGCCTGCCATTGCTGGTGCTCGGCGTGGCCTTGCTGGTGGCGCTGGGCTTCGAATTCATCAACGGCTTCCATGACACCGCCAATGCGGTGGCCACGGTGATCTACACCAATGCCCTGCCGCCGAATGCGGCGGTGCTGCTGTCCGGCTTGTGCAACTTCCTCGGCGTGCTGCTTTCCAGCGGCGCGGTGGCCTTCGCCATTGTCAGCCTGCTGCCGCTCGACCTGATGCTGCAGACCGGCAGCGGCGCCGGCCTGGCAATGATCTTCGCCCTGCTGATCGCCGCCATTCTGTGGAATCTGGGTACCTGGTGGCTGGGCCTGCCGGTGTCGTCGTCGCACACTCTAATTGGCTCGATCGTTGGCATCGGCCTGGCCCATGACTGGCTGAGCGGTAGCCTGTCCGCCACGGGCAGCCACTGGGCGCAACTGCAGAAGATCGGCGTTGCCCTGCTGCTGTCGCCGCTGCTGGGCTTCGTCGCTGCGGCCGTGCTGTTGCTGTTGCTGCGCCTGGTGCTGAGAAGCCCGGCGCTGTTCCGCGAACCCGAGGGCCGCACACCGCCGCCCTGGTGGATTCGCCTGTTGCTGATCCTCACCAGCTCCGGGGTGTCGTTCGCCCATGGCTCGAACGACGGGCAGAAAGGCATCGGTCTGATCATGCTGATCCTGATCGGCACCGTGCCGCTGACCTTCGCCCTCGACCGCAGCCAGTCGCAGGCGCAGACCGAGCAGTTCGTCAGTGTCAGCCTGGCCGCCGAGCAGGTGCTGCATCGCGCCGCACTCTCGGCGCCGGTGACTGACCCGCGCCAGGTGCTGATGGCCTACCAGCGCAGCGAGCAGGCCAGCCCTGAACTGCTGCCAGCGCTCGGCGAACTGCTCGGCGATATCGGCCGCGAGCTGCAGCGCCACGGCAGCCTGACGGCGGTGCCGCAGGACGCGGTGCTGGCGCTGCATAACGACCTGTACCTGGGCGCCTCGACCATTGCCCTGCTCAACCACGCGCAACCTGGGCTGAGCCCCGAAGCTTGGAGCACGCTGCAGGACTTTCGCGTGCACAGCGAGGCGCTGACCCGTTTCGTACCCTTGTGGGTCAAGGTGGCGGTGGCTTTCGCCCTCGGTCTCGGCACCCTGGTCGGCTGGCGGCGCATCGTCGCCACCGTCGGCGAAGGGATCGGCAAGGAGCGCATGACCTACGCCCAGGGTGCCTCGGCGCAGCTCACGGCCATGCTCACCATCGGCGCGGCGGACCTCTACGGTCTGCCGGTATCGACCACCCAGGTGCTGTCGTCCGGGGTGGCCGGCACCATGGTCGCCAATGGCAGCGGCCTGCAGGGCAGAACCGTACGCAACCTGCTGCTGGCCTGGGTGCTGACCCTGCCGGCGGTGATCGTGCTGGCGGGCGGCCTGTACCTGCTGTTCAGCGCATTCCTGTAGCTCGGCCGGCGCGAAAGAATTCGCCCGGCGTGCAGCCGAACTGCTGGCGGAAGGCGGCGATGAAGGCCGAGGTCGAGTCGTAGCCGCAGGCCAGGGCCACGTCGGTGACCCGCTGGCCTTGCTCCAGCGGGGTCAGCGCCCCGAGCAGGCGCAGGCGTTGGCGCCAGGCGCGGAAGGTCAGCCCGGTGTCGCGCAAAAACAGCCGGCTGAGGGTCTTTTCCGATATCGCCAAACGCTGGCTCCACTGTGCCAGGGTGGCCTGGCCGTCCGGTTGCGCCTGCAGGCTGCGGCACAGGGTGCGCAGGCGGACGTCACGGGGCAGCGGCAGCATCAGGTCGACCGGTGGCGCGGCGTTCACCTGGTCGAGCAGCACCTGGGCCAGGCGCCCAGGTGTGCCGTCCTGGTCGTACTCCACCGGCAAGGTGCTGAAGGCGCTGATCAGCTCGCGCAGCAGCGGGCTGACCACCAGCACCTGGCAAACACTGGCCTGGCGCTCGGCCACGCTGTTGTCGATATACAGGCTGCGCATTTCGGTGCGTGGCGAGCTGTACACCCGGTGCGGCAATCCGGCCGGTATCCACACGGCACGCTGCGGCGGGGCGACGAAGCGGCCGGCGTCGGTGTGGATTTCCAGCACCCCGGCGATGGCGTAGGACAGCTGTACCCAGGGATGGCTGTGGCGATGGGTGAGGGCACGGTTGGGCAACGACTCGATGCGTCCGTACAGCGGCCTGGGCAGGCTCTTCAGCCCGGGAATACTGCGCCGGTAGGCTTTCTGCTGTCCGTTAGGCGGCATTGAGTGGCTCTTTGGCGTTAGTCGGTAATTGGCGAACACGGTAGTGTCGCGACAACTGCTCCGCAAGCACGAGAAAGCGCATGTCCCTGTCCCGCCTGCTGCCTGATCGCTTCACCCTGACCCTGCTCGCCGTGGTCGCCCTCGCCAGCTTGCTGCCCTGCAGCGGCCAGACGGCAGTGGTGTTTTCCTGGGTCACCAACCTGGCCATCGCCCTGCTGTTCTTCCTGCACGGCGCCAAGCTGTCGCGCGAGGCCATCATTGCCGGCGCATTGCACTGGCGCCTGCACCTGCTGGTGTTCACCTGCACCTTCGTGCTGTTCCCGCTGCTCGGCCTGGCACTCAAGCCGTTGCTGGCACCGCTGGTGACCCCGGAGCTGTACCTCGGCGTGCTCTACCTCTGCGCGCTGCCGGCTACGGTGCAGTCGGCCATCGCTTTCACCTCGCTGGCACGCGGCAATATCCCGGCGGCGATCTGCAGCGCGGCGGCCTCCAGCCTGTTCGGTATCTTCCTGACCCCGCTGCTGGTGGCGCTGCTGCTGGGCACCCAGGGCGACGGCGGTTCGACCCTGGACGCCATCGGCAAGATCACCCTGCAGCTGCTGTTGCCCTTCATCGCCGGTCAGATCGCCCGCCGCTGGATCGGCGCCTGGGTGACGCGCAACAAGAACTGGCTGAAGTTCGTCGACCAGGGCTCGATCCTGCTGGTGGTCTACGGCGCGTTCAGCGAGGCGGTGGTCGAGGGCCTCTGGCACCAGATACCGCTGTACGCCCTGGGCGGCCTGCTGGTGGTGTGTTGCGTACTGCTGGCGCTGGTGCTGCTGTGCACCTGGCAACTGGGCAAGCGCCTGGGCTTCAGCCAGGAGGACCGCATCACCATCCTCTTCTGCGGCTCGAAGAAGAGCCTGGCCACCGGCGTACCCATGGCCCAGGTGCTGTTCGCCGGCACTGGCATCGGCATGCTGATCCTGCCGCTGATGCTGTTCCACCAGATCCAGCTGATGGTCTGCGCGGTGCTGGCGCAGCGTTATGCGCAGCGGCCGGAGTCGGTGGCCGAGCTGATGGCGCAGGTCGATCCCTGAGTGGCGTGAGCCGGGCTGTACGCCTTCGCGCGGGCGGCTATTATCGGCGGCATGACCGTCGCCTTCCCGATTCGCAAGGAATGTCCGCCCGGCCTGTGCATCTGCGAGCGTGAGCGCTTGCTGGAACAGGCTGGCGCCGACCTGCGCATCCTGCAGTTGACCCAGCAGGAGGAAAAGCGCCTGCTCGATCGCCTGGAAAATCTCGCCGACCTGACCGACCTCGAACGCATGCAGGCGCGCATGCACCAGCAGCTCGGCATTGCCGTGCAGATCACCCCGAGCTTCAACGAGGTGCGCACCATGCGCGGCATCAGCATCGTCGTCGAGGCACTGCCCGGGCTGTGTCGCAAGACCCGCCAGGCCATTCCGACGGCGATCCGTCGCAGCCTGGAGCGGCATCCGGAAATCGCCTACGCGATCCTCAACGCAAACGACCTGCTGCGCGACGCCTGACCATTCGGCAGCCTCGGCTTGTGGCGGTGGATGACTCGCTATACTGTGTTTATATACAGTATTCGAGCATCCCGTCATGTCGATCATTCCGCCACGCGGTCGCGGTACCGCCAGCAATCCGCACAACCGCTTTGCCCCGACGCGCTCGCAGGTCGAGGACGATGGCTGGTTCCAGGACGAAACGCCGCCGAGCCTGGCCACCGAAGTGCGCCGAGAGCTGGCGAAGACGGTGATCAGCCGCAACCAGTCGCCGGATGTCGGCTTCGACCGTTCGGTAAATCCCTATCGCGGCTGTGAACACGGCTGCATCTACTGTTTTGCCCGACCCAGCCACGCCTATTGGGACCTGTCGCCGGGCATCGACTTCGAAACCAAGCTGATCGCCAAGACCAACCTGGCCGACCGTCTGGAGGAAGAGCTGGGCAAGCCGGGCTATGTGCCCCGGCCCATCGCCCTCGGTATCAACACCGACGGCTACCAGCCCATCGAGCGCGAGTACCAGCTGACCCGCCGCGCGCTGGAGATCCTCCTGCGCTTTCGGCATCCGGTGAACATCATCACCAAGAGTTCGCTGATCCTGCGTGACCTTGATCTGCTCGAGGAGCTGGCCAGTCACAACCTGGTCAGCGTGGCGTTCAGCCTGACCACCCTGGACGACGAGCTGAAACGCATCATGGAGCCGCGCGCCGCTTCGCCCTCCGCCCGGCTGCGGGCCATGCGCACGCTGGGCGAGCACGGCGTACCGGTCAGCGTGATCACTGCGCCGATCATCCCGATGATCAATGACATGGAGCTGGAAGCGCTGCTCGAAGCGGCGCGCGATGCCGGCGCTCGCTCTGCCGGCTACGTGCTGCTGCGCTTGCCGCTGGAGATCGCCGAGTTGTTCGAGGAATGGCTGCAGGCGCATTTCCCTGAGCGCGCCAGCCATGTGATGAGCCTGATCCGCCAGTCCCGTGGCGGCAGGAACTACGACAGCCAGTTCGGTAAACGCATGCGTGGCGAGGGCATCTTCGCCGACCTGCTGGCCCAGCGCTTCGCCCTGGCACGCAAGCGTCTGGGCCTCGACCACCGCGAGGGTTTCAATCTCGATTGCAGCCAGTTCGCCCCGCCTGGTCGGCAAATGGCGCTGCTGTAATTTGTGACTCTTCAAGGCTGGCAACTGTCCGCATGCCGGGTCGATAATTCGCCCCAGCGCAACGGTTCAGCATGAGGTAGACGCAATGCCCTACAAGCACAACGCCATTCCCCTGCAGGCGCGTAC
>JBBNAI010000398.1:0-5981 GCA_037994305.1 Pseudomonas sp.
GAGCGCAATCGCCAGCGTCTCAAGCTGAATAACGCCGCATTCCGTGCCAGCAGCTGGTTTTCCGCGCTGGCGGGCGAGCGCTTCAACCTGATCGTCAGCAACCCGCCCTATATCGCCGCAGATGACCATCACCTGGGCGAGGGCGATGTGCGCTTCGAGCCAGCCAGTGCGCTGGTGTCCGGGGCCGACGGGCTGGACGATATCCGCCTGATCATTGCCCGGGCGCCTGCTCATCTCGAGGCGGCAGGGTGGTTGTTGCTGGAACACGGTTATGATCAGGCCGAAGCCGTGCGGGCCCTGTTGCTGGCGGCCGGCTTCGGTGCGGTAGAGAGCCGCCGCGATCTGGGCGGGCATCAACGTATTTCCCTGGGGCAATGGCCGGCATGAGCCTGGAACTCAACGACGACGAACTGCTGCGCTACAGCCGGCAGATCCTGCTGCCGCAGATCGATATCGCCGGGCAGCTGCGCCTCAAGCACAGCCGCGCGCTGATTGTGGGTCTCGGCGGCCTGGGCTCGCCGGTGGCCTTGTACCTGGCCGCCGCTGGCGTCGGTGAGCTGCACCTGGCCGACTTCGATACGGTCGACCTGACCAACCTGCAGCGGCAGATCATCCATGACGGCAGCCAGGTCGGCGTGGCCAAGGTCGACTCGGCCATCAGCCGGCTGAGTGCGCTCAATCCGCAGATCCGCCTGGTGGCCCATCGCACGGCACTGGATGTCGACTCGCTGGCGGCGGCGGTGAACGCGGTCGACCTGGTGCTGGACTGCTCGGACAACTTCACCACCCGTGAGTCGGTCAACGCCGCCTGTGTGGCGGCCGGCAAGCCGCTGGTGAGTGGTGCGGCGATTCGCCTGGAAGGCCAGCTCGCGGTGTTCGATCCGCGGCGTGCCGACAGTCCCTGCTACCACTGCCTGTATGGCCACGGCAGCGAGGCTGAGCTGACTTGCAGCGAGGCGGGGGTGGTCGGCCCGCTGGTGGGGCTGGTCGGCAGTCTGCAGGCGCTGGAAGCACTCAAGCTACTGGCCGGGTTCGGTGAACCGCTGGTGGGCCGGCTGTTGCTGATCGATGCGCTCGGCTCGCGTTTTCGCGAACTGCGGGTCAAGCGCGATCCGGCCTGCAGCGTGTGCGGGAGCCAGGCGTGAGCGGCGCCCCGATCGGCGTGTTCGACTCCGGCGTCGGCGGCCTCTCGGTGCTGCGTGAAATCCGCGCGCGGCTGCCTGACGAGTCGCTGCTCTATGTCGCCGACAGTGGTCATGTGCCCTACGGCGAGAAGACCCCGGAATTCATCCGCGCCCGCAGCCAGGCCATCGCCGAGTTTCTCCTCGGCCAGGGCGCCAAGGCGCTGGTGCTGGCCTGTAACACCGCCACCGCTGCGGCCGTGGCGGAGTTGCGCGAGCATTATCCGGCGCTGCCCATCGTCGGCATGGAGCCTGCGGTCAAGCCGGCCGCGGCGGCTACCCGCAGCGGCGTGGTGGGCGTGCTGGCCACCACCGGCACGCTGAAAAGCGCCAAGTTCGCCGCCTTGCTCGATCGCTTCGCCAACGATGTGCGGGTCATCACCCAGCCGTGTCCGGGCCTGGTGGAACAGATCGAAGCCGGCGAACTGGACAGCCCGCGCACCCGCGAATTGCTCCAGGGGTTTGTCACCCCCTTGCTGGGCGAGGGCTGCGACACGTTGATTCTCGGCTGCACCCATTACCCCTTCATCAAACCACTGCTGCGTGAGTTGATTCCTGCCTCGGTCAGCCTGGTGGATACCGGCGCTGCGGTGGCCCGTCACCTGCAGAGCCTGCTCGATCAGCACGGCCTTCGCGCCCCCCGGGGTGAGGTGCGGCAGACCCGTTTGTGGTCGAGCGGCGACCTGCAGAAAATGCAGCGTGTATTGCCGGTGTTGTGGGGCGAAGAGGCGATTGTCGAGCCGCTGAGTGAGCCCCAAGCATCAACGGAATCACTGTAAGTAGGGTTTTACTCATAGCGTTTTTTTCTATACTCGCTGGGACGGTTTCGTCGAATTCCGTTTACGAGTACAGGAAGTTGCTATGAAAAAGACGCTTTCTTTGGCTGTAGCTGCAGCCTTTGGCCTTGCCAGCCTGTCCGCCCAGGCCGTTGATTTCACCTTCGCTGCTGGTCAGTCCGGCGACTCCAATGCGGTGTTTCGCCTGGGGGCTCAGTGGGACTGGGACACGAGCTGGTGGCAGAGTTCGACCGGTCGCCTGAGCGGGTACTGGGACGCCGGCTACACCTACTGGGTGGGTGACGAAACTGCCAGCAACAACAGCCTTTCCTTCTCCCCGGTGTTCGTCTACGAATTCGCCGGGGAAACCGTTCAGCCCTATATCGAAGCCGGTGTCGGCGTGGCGTTGTTTTCCAGTACCGAGCTGGAGGGCAACGACCTGAGTTCCTCCTTCCAGTTCGAGGACCGTCTCGGTGCTGGCCTGCGTTTCGCCGGGCAGGAAGTGGGCATCCGTGCCATCCACTACTCCAACGCAGGCATCAAGCAGCCGAACGATGGGGCCGAGGCCTATACCCTGCATTACCGCCTGAGTTTCTAAGCCGGGCGGCAATAAAAAACCGGGCCATGTGCCCGGTTTTTTTGTGTTCGTAAGGCTTGGTAAAGGCTTAGCGGTAGATCGTGTCCATGCCGCGGCGTTCGTCCAGGCACTCGGGAGACCCTGTCTCGAACTCACGGCAGATCAGTGGGCGCACTTCGTAGATGGTGCAGCGCATGCTGTCGCGATCCAGGGCGGCGCACCAGCCGTCATCCAGGCGCAGCATCACTTCGCCGCCCCAGTCATCCGTATCGATGAAGCGTTGCGGCACGCCGGTGTCGGTGATCAGCATGACTTCCAGTTGGCAGCAGCAGGCGGCGCAATTGGAGCAGCTGACGACGGGCTCGGCGGGAAGTTGGGTGACGGGGATCTGCTTCATGGGCGCCAGTTTACGGCAGGCACCTGCTGATGTGGTGGCGTGGCGACCGGCGCAAATGAACAAACGACGACGCCGTGCTGTTGAAGGCGCGGCGTCGTCGTTTACCGGTGCGGCTCAGGATTTGACGAAGGCCAGCATGTCGGCGTTGACCTGTGCCTTGTGGGTGTCGGTCAGGCCGTGGGGCGCGCCGGGGTAGACGATCAGCTTGGCGTGCGGGATCAACCGCGCGGACTCCAGGCCGGCGGCCTGGATGGGCACGATCTGGTCGTCGTCACCGTGGATGATCAGCGTCGGCACGTCGAACTTCTTCAGGTCTTCGCGGAAATCGGTTTCCGAGAACGCCTTGATACTGTCCAGGGTGTTCTTGTGCCCGCCGAGCATGCCCTGCATCCAGAACGAGTCGACCAGGCCCTGGGAGAACTTGGCGCCGGGGCGGTTGAAACCGAAGAACGGGCCGCTGGCGATGTCCTTGTACAGCTGCGAGCGGTCGGCGATCTGCCCGGCGCGAATGCCGTCGAACACCTCGATGGGCAAGCCCTTGGGGTTGCTCTCGGTCTGCAGCATCAGCGGCGGCACCGCCGAGATCAGCCCGGCCTTGGCCAGGCGGCTGGTGCCGTGGCGGCCGATGTAGCGGCTGATCTCGCCACCACCGGTGGAGAAGCCGAACAGCACCACGTCTTTCAGGTCGAGCGCTTCGATCAGCTGCGCCAGGTCGTCGGCGTAGGTGTCCATCTCGTTGCCGTTCCATGGCTGGCTGGAGCGGCCGTGGCCACGACGATCATGGGCGATGGCGCGGTAGCCGTTGGCGGCGAAGTGCAGCATCTGCGATTCCCAGCTGTCGGCGCTCAGTGGCCAGCCGTGGCTGAAGACCACGGGTTGGCCGCTGCCCCAGTCCTTGTAGTAGATCTGGGTGCCGTCGCGAGTGGTGATGGTGCTCATGTCGGTATCTCCTTATCGATAGGGGCAGGTGGAGGCTCAGGGAGCCAGGAAGTCATCGGTACTGCTCATGCCGGCGTAGGCGAAGGCCAGTGCAGCCATGAAGGCGGCATGCACCTGGGCTGCCGGGACTTTCACGCCGTTGAACTCCAGGTCGAGCGTAGCGCAGGCATCGTGGATCACCGTGACCTTGTAGCCCATGTCGACGGCGGCACGGGTGATGCCGTGGACGCACATGTGACTCATGTTGCCGACCACCACCAGTTCATCGATGCCGTGCTGGTCGAGGATGGCTTCCAGCTCGGTCTCGCGGAACGAGTTGATGAAGTGTTTCAGTACTACCGGCTCATCGCTGCGGTTGAGCACTTTCGGGTGCAGTTGCGCGCCTTCCGAGCCGGGGGCGAAGAACGGCGCGTCGGCGCTGGTGAACTCGTGGCGGATATGCACCACCAGGTCGCCGGCGGCGCGGAAATTGGCGATGACGCGGGCGGCCTGGTCGGCAGCTGCTTCAACCCCGACCAGGGGCCATTTGCCGGCTGGGAAGTAGTCGTTCTGGATATCTACTACGATGAGCGCTTGTTTGGACATGATGCTTTCCTCGGGTGGGTTGTGCTGTGGTGTTGGGGCCAGTGTTGGCTTTTTGCGGCGCGCCGAGGATTGGCAGGAACGACAACTGCGGTGGGTAAACTGACAATGAGCAATACGCGTGCGATCGCCGAGATCGGTCTGCTGGTCTACCCAGGCGCACAGACCTCAGCGGTGGATGGCTTGACTGATCTGTTCAGCGTGGCCAACCAGATGGCCGCTGAGCAGGCCTCGGCGCAGCTGCCGGTACTGCGCATCAGCCATTGGCGCCTGGATGAGAGTGGCGGCCAGCCGCTGCGGGCGTTCGACAGCCAGCCCGGTGCTGCGAGCAAACTGGTGGCGGTGCTGATTCCTCCCTCGCTGACCACCTTGCCGGCTTCCGAGGTGATGCAGCGCCTGGCTGCCTGGGTGCGCGAGCACCATGCCGGCGGTGCGACGCTGGGCTCGGTGTGCCTCGGCTCCTTCGTGCTGGCCGAAGCCGGGTTGCTCGACGGGCGCAAGGCGACCACCCACTGGACCCGCGCCAAGGAACTGGCCGAGCGCTATCCGCGGCTCAAGGTAGAAGTGGATACACCGATCGTCGACGACGGCGACATGATCACCACCGCCGGGCTGATGGCCTGGGCCGAACTGGGCCTGCGCCTGGTGGACCGGCTGATGGGGCCGAGCATCGCTGCCCACACGGCGCGCTTCCTGATGGTCGAGCACATGGACAGCGCCCGCGAATGCGGCAGCAACTTCGCGCCGATCCTCAGCCATGGCGACGCCGCCGTGCTCAAGGTGCAGCACTGGTTGCAGGGCAATGGCGCGGTGGATGTATCGCTGAGTGCGATGGCCGAACGTGCCGGGCTGGAGGAGCGCACCTTCCTGCGCCGCTTCCGCGCCGCCACCGGGCTCAAACCTACCGAGTACTGCCAGCATGTGCGCGTCGGCAAGGCGCGGGAGATGCTCGAATTCACCAACGGCACGGTCGACCACATCGCCTGGAACGTCGGCTACCAGGACCCGGGGGCCTTTCGCAGCACCTTCAAGAAGATCACCGGGCTCTCGCCCAGTGATTACCGCAAGCGCTTCGGGGTGAGTGCGCCGGCGGACAAGGCCGATCAGGCGGGGGCATTGTCCCCGCCATGAGCCGCTTTATCAGCGCTCGATAAAGCTGCTGATCAGCGCCACCGTTGCCTGCGGGCTTTCCTCCATCAGCCAATGCCCGGCACCCGGGACGACTTCGCCTTGCACCTGGCTCGCGGCGTTCTGCATCACGGTGGCCATCATGGCGCCGAAAGATTTCTCCCCACCAATGGCCAGAACCGGCATCTGCAGCTTGGTCTGGCCGGTGATCCGGTTGGCGGCCACATCCTTGGCCGCGATGGCATTGAACTGGGCGAACGCGGCCCGCATGGCACCAGGGCGGGCGTAAAGCTCGGCGTAGTGGGCGCGGGTTTGCTCGTCGATCTTGCTGGGCGTGCCGGCGAACTCGTTCCAGAAACGATCCAGGTAGATGCGCTCGCGTCCTGCGACCAGTCGCTCGG
>JBBNAI010000399.1:0-12853 GCA_037994305.1 Pseudomonas sp.
ACCAGGTCCATCGTGTAGTCATCCGCCGACGCCCACAGCAGCTGCATCGAGGCGATCACCCCGAGCGGCTTGAAGCGCGCGAATTCCTGCGGGTTGACCAGCTGCAGGTGGGTGATCGAGTGGGTCACGCCGCTCTGCCGATCCTTGCGCGCCTGCTCGATGCCGTTGAGCGATTCGCGCACGGCGCGGTCACCGATGGCATGGATGTGCACCAGCCAGCCGCGGGCATCGGCGGCGCTGACCAGTTCACCGAAGTGGGCCGGGTCGATCAGCAGCTCACCCTGCTTGTCCGAGTTGTGATAGTGGCTGAGCAGCGCCGCGCTCTGCGCCGGGAACTCCAGCACGCCGTCGGCGAAGATCTTGATGCCCGGCAGGGTCAGGTTGGGCACGCCCTGGAACTGCTGGCGCACTTTTTCCAGCACCTCCAGGTCCGCCGGGCGGCTTTTCGGGTTCGCCACCAGCAGCGCCGCGACGTGGGCATTCAGCCCGCCCTTTTCTGCCAGGGCCTTGTAGGCCGGGATTATGCCGACACTTTTCTCGGTTGGCGTGAGGTTGAACACCGCTTCGCCCGGCGCGGCGTTGGCCGCCGGGTCCATCCAGGCGGTGATGCCCTGGCTGTTGTTGAAGCGCACAGCCGCCTCGGCAGCACGCAGCAGCTCCGCGTCACTCGGCGCCGGCAATACCTTGGCGACCCGATCCCAGCCGGCGTCGACCACAAAGCCGTTGGGCTCGCCATTTTTCAGGGTGCCGATGGTGTCGCGCTCGGCCTTGGGCAGGCTGGCGATCAACGCCTTGTCGATGCCGGCACGCTTGAGCATCGCCTGGTTGACCCAGCCGGTGTGGTGGTCGCTACCGGCCAGCACGACCGGCTCTTTCGCCCACTCGCCCTGGTTGAAGCGCTTGCCCAGATCCTCGGCCTGGGACCAGTAGCTCGAACTCATGCCGCCCACGTTGAGCACATCGCCATGCCGGGCCGTGCCGTCATCGCGCCAGGTGCGCAGGCGCTTTTCCAGTTCGGCCAGGTCGACCTTCTCGTCGGCCATGTTCGCCGAGGCCAGCTCCAGGCCACCGAAGACCGCGTGCGAGTGGGAGTCGATCAACCCCGGCATCAGGCGCTTGCCCGCCAGGTCGATGACCCGTGTGCTGCCATCGGCCAGGGCCTTGATCTGGGCATTGCTGCCCACCTGCAGGACCTTGCCGTTTTCCACGGCAAGAGCCTGAACCTGCGGTTGTGCCCGGTCTGCGGTGAAAATCTTGCCGTTGACCAACACCAGATCGGCGGCGGCCATGGCTTCCAGAGAGGAAAAAGCGACTGCCAGTGCCAGCAGGTTCGGAATGAACCGTTTCATGAAGAGTTCCCTTGTTTTTTCTTGGTTGGAAGCGAGCCTAACCAAGCCTCAGGGGCCGGCAGAACGCTCAACGCGCGCAAAAGCCTTTTTCCTGAATGGAAAAAGCCAGAAAGAACCCGTGCCAACTTCATCCGCGGACTGCATGGACGAAACCTGGTGTTTCCTCACGGCGTCGACTCAACGGTGCACAAAGGCGCTGCTGCAGGTATCTTCTGCGCCTTCCGCCGCATTCGTCAGAGATTCGCCCGCTTCATGATCAGTACCGCACTTCGCACCGCACTCGCCTGCGCCACCCTCCTCTGCTCAATCGCCGCCCAGGCCAAAGTCGAGGTCGAGCCCGTCAGACACCCGAGCATCGGCCTGATCCTGGTGGCCAAGGTCTCCGAGGAAATATCCCCCGGCGACTACGAGGCGCTGCTCAAGGGCTTGCGAGCCAACCCCGGCAAGTTCGCGCAGAAGATCCTGATGCTCGACAGCATTGGCGGCGCCGTGCCCGAGGCCATCCGCATGGGCCGGCTGCTGCGCGAAACCGGTTTCGATGCCCTGGTACCGTCCACCGGCGTATGCCAGGGCACCTGCGTCTACCTGCTGGCCGCCGGGCACAAGAAAACCGTGAAGGGCTACGTCGGCATTCACCGCCCCTACTTCCCCCAGGGTGATTCGGCCATGGCGGCACGCAACTACGGCAGTGCCCGCTACAACGCCGCCGCCTATTTCCGTGAAATGAACATCCCGACCAGCCTGGCGGACGACATGCAAAACATCGAGCCCAGCAAGATGCGCGTGCTCAGCCACCAGGAACTGGCCCGCTACCGGCTCAACTGAGGCTCTGGCCGTCCCACGGCCGCACGGGCAAAGAGACGCTAGCTCCCACGGGGCGACCCGCCAGCGCCAACTCGCGGCGTTGTGTCGCCCCGCGCTGTAGAGATGGTCTCCACACGCAGCAGCCACATCCCACCTGGCCCATATCGCCTTCACCCGCACAGTGCGAATCGCCCCAAAAAAGGGAATGCGCCCCCCCTTTCGCACCCTTCTGGTTCAGCCCGACACCCCATGCAAAGGCCTTGGCAGGCGCAGTCAACGCGCCTCCAGCGGCCCTCTCCGATTGCACGCAAAAGCCCGCCACACAAGCGCTGCAGCGCTGCACCCGAGCAGCTTGAAACTGCCCTTGAAAAACTCTGGCACGCAATCTGCTATTGCCCTGTCAAAGCCCGCCAGACCTTCAGGCGGTGCATCTCGATTGGTCACCGCCGACCAGCAGCCTGTACAGGCACGAGACGAGTGAACCGGGCAACGTGGCCCAGGTAATCACTCCCTACATTCTTGAATACCAGGCAAAGGCGCCTGGAGCTGCCATCAGCTCCAGGCGCTTTTTTTTGTGCTTTTAAAACCGCGTTGCCCCCGGCAGCGGCTTCCACCGAGGACAGGCTATGAACTCCATCGTCACTCCGATCAAAAGCGAAACACTGATCGTCATCGGCAACGGCATGGTCGGCCACCACTGTGTCGAGCAACTGATCGAGCGCGGCGCGCTGGCCCAATACCAGGTCCACGTGTATGGCGAAGAGCGTCAGCGGGCCTACGACCGTGTGCACCTCTCCGAATACTTCGGCGGCAAGGATGCCGAAGCCCTGGCCCTTGGCGACGCCGACCTGTATGCCCGCAACGGCGTGCACCTGCACCTCGGCGAGCAGGTGCTGGAGATCGACCGCGAACGCAAGGAAGTGGTCACCAATCACGGCCGCCGCGCCTACGACCGGCTGGTCCTCGCCACCGGCTCCTACCCCTTCGTACCGCCGATTCCGGGTGCCGAGGGTAATTCGCGCCTGGTCTATCGCACCCTCGATGACCTCGACGGCATCCGCACGGCCGCCAGCAGCGCACGCCGTGGCGTGGTGGTGGGCGGTGGCCTGCTCGGCCTGGAAGCGGCCAACGCACTGAAATCCCTCGGCCTCGAAGCCCACGTGGTGGAGTTCGCCCCACGCCTGATGCCGGTGCAGCTGGATATCGACGGCGGCGCCGCACTGCGCGCCCGCATCGAAGCCCTGGGCGTGGGTGTACACCTGTCGCGCGCCACCCAGGACATCGTCATCGGTGAGGAATACGCCTACCGGATGAACTTCAACGACGGCGAGTACCTGGAAACCGACCTGATCGTGTTCTCCGCCGGTATCCGCCCGCAGGACGCCCTGGGCCGCAGCTCGGGCCTGGAAATCGCCCCGCGTGGTGGTGTGGTGATCGACAACGACTGCCGCACCAGCGACCCCGCGATCTTCGCCATCGGCGAGTGCGCCTCATGGAACGGCAGCGTGTTCGGCCTGGTCGCCCCCGGCTACACCATGGCGCGCAACCTCGCCGCGCAACTGGTCGGCCAGCCCCACGAGCCGTTCACCGGCGCCGACATGTCGACCAAGCTCAAGCTGCTCGGCGTGGATGTAGGCTCCATCGGTGACGCCCATGCCGCCACCCCTGGCGCCAAGAGCTACCGCTTCATCGACGAGGCCAGCGCCAGCTACCGCCGCCTGGTCGTTTCCGGCGACGGCCAGCATGTGATCGGCGCCGTACTGGTCGGCGACAACAGCTACTACGACACCCTGCTGCAGTACGCGCAAAACGGCATCAAGCTGCCGCAGGAGCCGTCCAGCCTGATCCTGCCGCTGTCCGATGGTGCGCCGACCCTGGGCGCCGACGCCCTGCCGGACACCGCGACCATCTGCTCCTGCCACAACGTCAGCAAGGGCGCGGTGTGCTGCCAGGTCGACGCCGGTATCACCGACCTCGGCGACCTCAAGGCCGTAACCAAGGCCGGCACCGGCTGCGGTGGCTGCAGTGCACTGCTCAAGCAGGTGTTCGAGCATGAGCTGAGCGCCCGTGGCGTGGCCGTCGACAAAAGCCTGTGCGAACACTTCGCCTACACCCGCCAGGAGCTGTACGGCATCGTGCGGGTGGAAGGCATCATCAGTTTCGAAGAGCTGCTGACCCATCACGGCCGTGGCCACACCGGTTGCGACATCTGCAAACCGGCGGTGGGCTCGATCCTCGCGTCCTGCTGGAACCAGTCGATCACCGACCCCACGCTGGTGCCGCTGCAGGACACCAACGACACCTTCATGGCCAACATGCAGAAGAACGGCACCTACTCCGTGGTGCCGCGCATTCCCGGCGGCGAAGTCACCCCGGACGGGTTGATCGCCATCGGCGCGGTGGCGAAGAAATACGACCTCTACACCAAGATCACCGGCGGCCAGCGTATCGACCTGTTCGGCGCGCAACTGCATGAGCTGCCGGACATCTGGGCCGAACTGATCGCCGCCGGTTTCGAGACCGGCCACGCCTACGGCAAGTCGCTGCGCACGGTGAAGTCCTGCGTCGGCAGTACCTGGTGCCGCTACGGCGTGCAGGACAGCGTGGGCATGGCCCTGCGCCTGGAAGACCGCTACAAGGGCCTGCGCTCGCCGCACAAGATCAAGTTCGCGGTCAGCGGTTGCACCCGCGAATGCGCCGAGGCACAGAGCAAGGACATCGGCGTGATCGCCACCGACAAGGGCTGGAACCTGTATGTGTGCGGCAACGGCGGCATGCGCCCGCGCCACGCCGAGCTGTTCGCCACCGACCTGGATGACGAAACGCTGGTCCGCCTGATCGACCGCGTGCTGATGTTCTACGTGCGCACCGCCGACAAGCTGCAACGCACCTCGGTCTGGCGCGAGTCGCTGGAAGGCGGCCTGGACTACCTCAAGGCGGTGATCCTCGACGACAGCCTGGGCCTGGCCGGCGAGCTGGAAGCGCAGATGCAACTGGTGGTCGACCGCTACGAATGCGAGTGGGCCAACGCGCTCAAGGACCCGGAAAAACTCAAACGCTTCCGCACCTTCGTCAACGACAAACGCGCCGATCCGGACATTCACTTCGTCAAGGAACGCGGCCAACGCCGTCCCATTTCTGCCAGCGAACTCCACCTGATTCCCGTCTTCGAGGAGGTGCTCTGATGAGCCAGCCCAACGCCGTACGCGCTCAATCCCTGCCGGCTACTGCCTGGCAACCGCTGTGCAGCACGCAAGACCTGGTCGCCAACTCGGGCGTGGTCGCCTGGCTCGATGGCGAGCAGATCGCCCTCTTCCACCTGCCGCAGACGCTCGAGGGCGAGAAACTCTTCGCCATCGAGAACCGCGACCCGAAATCCGGCGCCAACGTCATCGGCCGCGGCATCGTCGGCCAGCTCAAGGGGGACCTGGTGATCGCCTCGCCGCTGTACAAGCAGCACTTCCGCCTGGCCGACGGCACTTGCCTGGAATACCCCGAGCAGCGCCTGCGTGTGTGGCCGGTGCGCCTCAACGGCGATGCCGTGGAAATCGGCGTCACCGCATAGAACTGCACCCTCCTGGCCGCTCGCCCGCGAGCGGCCACCCCGAACGACACAGCGAGTACCCCCGATGTCCTACCTGATCCCTGCCGAATTCGTCACCAAGATGGTCGACGCCGGCGAGTCGAAGATTTTCATGTCGACCCGCGACACCCTGATCCGCGCCTTCATGGCCGGTGCGATCCTGGCCCTGGCAGCCGTATTCGCCATCTCCATCAGCGTGCAGACCGGCTCGCCGCTGGTGGGTGCCATGCTCTTCCCGGTCGGCTTCGTGATGCTCTACCTGATGGGTTTCGACCTGCTCACCGGGGTGTTCGTGCTGACGCCGCTGGCCCTGATCGACAAGCGTCCGGGCGTCACCGTGGGCGGCGTACTGCGCAACTGGGGCCTGGTGTTCACCGGCAACTTCGCCGGCGCACTGACCGTGGCCCTGATGATGGCCTTCGTCTTCACCTATGGCTTCTCCACCGGCCCCGGCGCCATCGGCGAGAAGATCTCGCACATCGGTGAAGCCCGTACCCTGGGCTACGCCGAGTACGGCACCGCCGGCTGGCTGACCATCTTCCTGCGCGGCATGCTGTGCAACTGGATGGTCTCCCTGGGCGTGGTCGGCGCGATGATCTCCACCACCGTCAGCGGCAAGACCATCGCCATGTGGATGCCGATCATGCTGTTCTTCTACATGGGCTTCGAGCATTCGGTGGTGAACATGTTCCTGTTCCCCTTCGGCATGATCATGGGCGGCGATTTCTCGGTGATGGACTACATGATCTGGAACGAGATCCCCACCGCCCTCGGCAACCTGGTCGGCGGTATTGCCTTCACCGGCCTGACCCTCTACACCACCCACGTGAAGACCGCTGCCAAGCGCGCCTATAACTAACCCCCTGTAGGAGCGAGCTCTGCTCGCGATCTTCTGCCGCGACTGGCTTCGCGAGCAGAGCGCGCCCCTACATCACCCGCGCCCGAGCGAAACCATGCCCAGCCAACTGCGCGTTTCTACCGGGCAGCACTCCGACAAGGGCCGCAAGCCCAGCAACCAGGACTTCCACGGCCTGCACATCCCGCCCGAGCTACAGCTCGGCGCCAAGGGCATCGCCATCGCCCTGGCGGACGGCATCAGCAGCAGCGAAGTCAGCCACATCGCCAGTGAAACCGCGGTGAGCAGTTTTCTTGCCGATTACTTCTGCACCTCAGACGCCTGGTCGGTGAAGCAGTCCGCCGAGCGCGTGCTGAGCGCCACCAACTCCTGGCTGCACGCGCAGACGCGCCAGGGCCAGTACCGCTACGAGCAGGATCGCGGCTACGTGTGCACCTTCAGCGCACTGGTGCTGAAATCCACCACCGCGCACCTGTTCCACTGCGGCGACGCGCGCATCTATCGCCTGCACGGCGGCGCGCTGGAGCAGCTGACCAACGACCATCGCCTGTGGGTCGGCCAGGACGTCAGCTACCTGAGCCGGGCGCTGGGCATCAACCCGCAACTGGAGCTCGACTACCACGCCGTGCCAGTTGAGGTCGGCGACCTGTTCCTGCTCGCCACCGATGGCGTGCACGAACACCTCGACCCACGGCAGATGGTCGAGTTGATAAACAGTCACGCCGACCTCGACGCCGCCGCGCGCGCTATCGTCGCCCTGGCCTACGCCCGAGGCAGCACGGACAACCTCACGGCGCAACTGGTGCGCATCGACGAACTGCCGGTACAGGATGCCGGCGAGCTGTACCAGACCCTCAGCGAACTGCCCTGCCCGCCGTTGCTGGATGCGCGAATGGAGTTCGACGGTTTCACCATCGTCCGCGAGCTGCATGCCAGCAGCCGCAGCCATGTGTACCTGGCCCTGGACGGCGAAACGCCGGTGGTGCTGAAAACCCCATCCATCGACCTGCAGCACGACGCGGCGTACCTGGAACGCTTCCTGACCGAAGAGTGGATCGCCCGGCGCATCGACAGCGCCCATGTACTCAAACCCAGCGCGCAGACGCGCAAGCGCCACTACCTGTACAGCGTCAGCGAGTTCGTCGAAGGACAGACGCTACGCCAGTGGATGATCGACCACCCCCGGCCCGATCTGGAAACCGTGCGCGGTATCGTCGAGCAGATCGCCAAGGGCCTGCGCGCCTTCCACCGCCTGGAAATGCTGCATCAGGACCTGCGTCCGGACAACGTGATGATCGACAGCAGCGGCACGGTGAAGATCATCGACTTCGGCTCCACCCGGGTTGCCGGGCTGATGGAGATCACCACGCCACTGGCCCGCGATCACCTGCTCGGCACCGCGCAGTACACCGCGCCGGAATACTTCCTCGGTGAAAGCGGCACACCGCGCTCGGACCAGTTCTCCCTGGCCGTGATCACCTACCAGATGCTCACCGGTGAGCTGCCGTATGGCGCCCAGGTGGCGAAGTCGCGCAGCCAGTCGGCACAGAGCCGGCTGGTCTATCACAGCGCCCGGCACACCGAGCGCGAAGTGCCGGCGTGGATCGACGACGTACTGCGCAAGGCCACCCACCCCAACCCGTACAAGCGCTACGAGGATATTTCCGAGTTCGTCCACGAACTGCGCCACCCCAGCGCGGCCTTCCTCAACAAGACCCGCGCGCCACTGCTGGAGCGCAATCCGTTGCTGTTCTGGAAGAGCGTGTCGCTGCTACTGGCCGTGACGGTGATCGTGCTGCTGTGTCGCTAAAAAACGAGGGCGGATGCAAACGTGATTTGCACCCGCCCCGTTCAGGTCCGCCCGTTCGAACAACGAAGGCGGCTTAGCGCTCCACCACCCGGTAGCACGGCACATAGGCGGCGCCACCTGGTAGCTTCATGCGGTGCTGCTCGACGAAGGACTGCAGCAGCCGGTCCAGCGGCTGCATGATCGCGGCGTCGCCGTGGATCTCGTACGGGCCGAGCTCTTCGATCAGGCGGATACCCTTGTCCTTGACGTTGCCAGCAACGATGCCGGAGAACGCGCGGCGCAGGTTGGCGGCCAGCTCATGGGGCGGCAGCTCGCGGCTGAGTTGCAGGCTGGCCATATTCGCGTGGGTAGGATCGAACGGCCGCTGGAAGCCCTCGTCGATCTTCAGCAGCCAGTTGAAGTGGAAGGCATCGTTGCGCTCGCGACGGAACTGTTTGACCGCCTTCAACCCTTCGGCCATCTGCCGCGCCACTTCGGCGGGGTCGTTGAGGATGATCTGGTAATGACGCTGCGCCGCTTCGCCCAGCGTGGCGCCGACGAAGGCATGCAGTTGTTCCAGATACGGCCCGGCGCTCTTCGGCCCGGTGAGGATCACCGGGAACGGCAACTCCTGGTTGTCCGGGTGCATCAGGATGCCCAGCAGGTAGAGGAACTCCTCGGCCGTGCCGGCGCCACCCGGGAAGATGATGATGCCGTGGCCGACACGCACGAAGGCTTCCAGGCGCTTCTCGATGTCCGGCAGGATCACCAGCTCGTTGACGATCGGGTTCGGCGCCTCGGCCGCGATGATCCCCGGCTCGGTCAGGCCCAGGTAGCGGCCCGTCAGGTTGCGTTGCTTGGCATGGCTGATGGTGGCGCCCTTCATCGGCCCCTTCATCACGCCCGGGCCGCAGCCGGTGCACACGTCCAGGCCGCGCAGGCCCAGCTCATGGCCGACCTTCTTGGTGAATTTGTATTCCTCGGTACTGATCGAGTGCCCGCCCCAGCACACCACGATCTTCGGCTCCACACCGGGGCGCAGGGTGCGCGCGTTGCGCAGCAGGTGGAAAACGTAATCGGTGATGCCCTGGGAGCTGTCGAGGTCGATGCGCAGGCTCTCCAGCTCGTTGGCCGCGTAGACGATGTCGCGCAGGGCGCTGAACAGCATTTCGCGGGTGCTGGCGATCATCTCGCCATCGACGAACGCGTCCGCTGGGGCGTTGAGCAGTTCCAGGCGCACGCCACGGTCCTGCTGGTGAATACGAACCTCGAAGTCCTGGTAGGCGTCGAGAATGGTCTTGGCGTTATCGATGCGCGCACCGGTGTTGAGGATTGCCAGGGCGCACTGGCGGAACAGTTTGTAGATACTGCCCGAGCTGGCTGCGCTCAGTTGCTGCACTTCACGCTGGGACAGGGTTTCCAGGCTGCCCTTGGGACTGACCTGAGCATTGATGACGTGTCTTGAAGGCATTCTCGGTTCCATGAGAGCGATGCGCGTGGGCCAGGCAGGCCCGCGCATCTGGATGGGTAAGCACCGCTGCGGTACTCACGGGTTTCGACGCTGCTTACGCAGCCGGCGTTACGAATCAGACAAGCGAACCCGGCGATCTGTTGCAGCGGGCCGCGACGGTAAGGCGGTTACCCGCACTATAAGCAAAATTGCTGGCAGCTGCGTTGCGACTGGCGCTCAAAACAGGCCCATCTGGCCATCCACCAAGGCAGCGAAATCGTCATCGACGAACGGCAGGATGGCATCGGCGACCGGCTGCAGCTGGCGCGTCACGTAGTGGTCGTAATCGATCGGCGCATGCCGGGTTTCCAGCGGCTCCGGACCAGCAACCGTCATCACGTAGCTGATGCGCCCACCACGCTGGTACTGCTGCGGCCGCCCCAGGCGCGCGTTGTACTCATCGGCCAGGCGGGCGGCACGCACATGCGGCGGCACATTGCGCTGGTAGTCGTCGAGGCGCCGGCGCAGGCGCTTGCGGTAGATCAGCAACTCGTCCAGCTCGCCGGCCAGGGTGCGCCGAACGAAGTCGCGCACATACTCGCGGTGCGGTTGGCGATTGAAGACCCGCTGGTACAACTCCTGCTGGAACTGCTGGGCCAGCGGCGACCAGTCGGTGCGCACGGTTTCCAGGCCCTTGTAGACCATCTCCTCGCTACCATCGGCAAGCCGCTTGAGGCCGGCGTAGCGCTTCTTGCTGCCCTCCTCGGCCCCGCGAATGGTCGGCATCAGGAAGCGCCGGAAGTGCGTCTCGAACTGCAGCTCCAGCGCGCTCTCCAGGCCGAACTCCTGCTGCAGGTGCTCGCGCCACCACTGATTCACATGCTGCACCAGCGCGCGGCCGATGCGCGCGGCATCAGCCTCGTCGTGTTCGTGGCCCAGCCAAACGAAGGTCGAGTCGGTGTCGCCGTAGATCACCACATGGCCCTGGGCTTCGATCAGCGCGCGGGTACGGCGCATGATCTCGTGCCCGCGCAGGGTGATGGACGAGGCCAGGCGCGGGTCGAAGAAGCGGCAGCCGCTGGAACCAAGCACACCGTAGAAGGCGTTCATGATGATCTTCAGCGCCTGTGACAACGGCGCATTGCCGTCGCGCTTGGCCGCCTCGCGGCCCTCGGCCACACGCGCGACGATGGCCGGCAGACAATGCCGCGTGCGGGAGAAACGCGCGCCACGAAAACCCGGCACCGAAGTGCTCTCATCCGGCTCACGCAGCCCCTCGATCAGCCCCAGTGGGTCGATCAGGAAGGTGCGGATGATCGACGGGTAAAGGCTCTTGTAGTCCAGCACCAGCACCGAGTCGTACAGGCCGGGCGAGGAATCCATGACGAAACCGCCGGGGCTGGCCTCCGGCATGCGCTCGCCCTGATTGGGCGCGACGAAACCCTGGCGATGCATCAGCGGCATGTACAGGTGACAGAAGGCCGCTACCGAGCCGCCGCTGCGATCGACCGGCAGGCCGGTGACCGTGGCGCGCTCCAGCAGGAAGGTCAGCAGTTCGGTCTTGGCGAAGATCCGCGTCACCAGTTCGCAGTCCTTGAGGTTGTAGCGCGCCAGCGCCGGCTTGTCCTCGGCGAACATGCGGTTGATTTCGTCCATGCGCTGGTAGGGCGTGTCGATCGACTTGCCTTCGCCGAGCAAGGTCTGTGCGACGTTTTCCAGGCTGAACGAGGGGAAGCTCCAGGTCGCCGAACGCAACGCCTCGATGCCGTCGATGATCAGCCGCCCGGCCGCCGAGGCGAAGTAGTGGTTGCTGCTGTCGTGGGCGCGCCAGCCCATCACCTCGCCGCCACGCCCCAGGCGCAGCGGTACCTGCAGGCGCTGCGAGTGCTCGTGCAACACGCGCAGGTCGAACTGCACCAGGTTCCAGCCGATGATCGCGTCAGGGTCGTGGGTAGCCACCCAGTCGTTGAGGCGTTCGAGCAGCTGCGCGCGGCTGTCGCAGTACTCGAGGGAAAAATCCACCTCGGCCTCGCGATTCGGCGGGCCGAGCATGTACACCTGGCGCTGGCCGCAGCCTTCCAGGGCAATGGAATACAGCTCGCCGTGCTCGGTGGTTTCAATATCGAGGGACACCAACCTCAGCTGCGGACGGTAGTCCGGTGCCGGCTTGAGCTGGGCGTCGAGTAGCGTGCCGCTAGCATCGGCGCTGCCACTGAAGCTCACCGGGGCGGTGATGAAGCGCTCCATCAGGTAGCGCTCCGGCGGCCGCACATCGGCTTCGTAGACGTCCACGCCGGCCTTGCGCAAAGTCTTGTCGAGGTTGATCAGTTGGCGGTGCTGCTGGCAGTACAGACCGAGCACAGGGCGATGACGAAAATCGCAGAGCCCCAGGGGACGCAGCTCAACGCCACGCTCACGGCGTAGCAGCGACTCGGCCAGCTCGCGCTGCTTGGCCGGGACGAAAGCCACCGAAGGCTGGTATGGCAGACGGACATGCCGCGGGCCGTCGTCGGTCGCCAGCCAGAACTCGACCTCCGTGCCCGCTGGCGTATCACGCCAGTGCCGGGTCAGGACAAAGCCCTGCTGTAGATTCACCGCTGCAACCTCAAGCCTTTGATTCACGCAGCAATTCTACGTGCCAGCGGCCAGGATTGCGCGCAGGCATCCGCAACAGCAGACCCGTCCCCACGGGGGAATGGATTCAGAAATCTAACGTGCTGACCATGGGTCGCCATAACGACGTTTGGCCGTCACAGCTGCTCCAGGCTTGAAGGCGCCATGCGGCAGCAGAACTGGATGCTAGGCGGCAGCAGAGTGTCCGATCAGCATTCCGTGCTGAACCCGGAGCAAATGGCCGTTAACGCGAAGAGTGAGAGGTTCTCGACTAACGATTTTCGCGCCGTCGAGCAGTAGGTCGCCAATGTGGGCGCGTAAAGCCACAAATTTCCGTTGTTCCTTCATCGGAAAGCTCCTGATTGAGTGCCTCCCAAGCCTAGCAAGAGTTGTGACGCTGTCGACACTA
>JBBNAI010000400.1:0-12758 GCA_037994305.1 Pseudomonas sp.
CGTACTGGATGCCGAATTCCAGCTGCTCGGCTGCTTTGTCGAGCGCCCACAGCAGGTCATCACCGGCGGCAAGGACGTGATGCCCGACTACCGGGCGGGCAGGTTCCTGGAAAGCAGTATCGGCGACCTGTTGCAGATCATCGAAACGGCGGAAAAGCCGGCGGCCGGTTAGCCCTGCTGCCCCTGCAGCGGGCGTTTGGCTGGCCCGTCAGCCTGATTCGCCGTACCATCCGCCCCCCATTTTTGTATCTCGGGCGGTTATCCCGCCGCCCTGGCAGGTAACCGATGAAACCAGCCCGTATCCGTGCCGATGTCCTGGCCGGACTCACCACTTCTTTTGCCCTGGTCCCGGAGTGCATCGCCTTCGCGCTGGTGGCTCACCTCAATCCGCTGATGGGGCTGTATGGCGCGTTCATCATCTGCACGCTGACCGCGCTGTTCGGCGGCCGGCCGGGGATGGTGTCCGGCGCCGCCGGGTCGATGGCGGTGGTGATCGTGGCGCTGGTGGTGCAGCACGGCGTGCAATACCTGCTGGCGACGGTGTTGCTGGGCGGCCTGGTGATGCTGGTGTTTGGCCTGCTGCGGCTGGGCAAGCTGGTGCGCATGGTGCCGTACCCGGTGATGCTCGGCTTCGTCAACGGCCTGGCAATCATCATTGCCCTGGCCCAGCTGGAGCACTTCAAGGCCGGTGAGCAGTGGTTGAGCGGCATGCCGCTGTACCTGATGCTGGGCCTGGTGGCGCTGACCATGGCCATCGTCTACCTGCTACCACGCCTGACCCGCGCGGTGCCGCCGGCGCTGGTGGCGATTGTCGGGGTGGGTCTGGCGGTGTACCTGCTGGGCTTGCCCACGCGCACCCTGGGCGACATGGCGCATATCGCCGGCGGGCTGCCGAGCCTGGTGATTCCCGAAGTGCCGTGGAACCTGGAGACGCTGCGCATCATCGCGCCCTACGCAGTGCTGATGGCACTGGTCGGCCTGCTGGAAACGTTGCTGACCCTCAACCTAACCGATGAGATCACCGAGAGCCGCGGCTACCCGGACCGCGAGTGCGTGGTGCTCGGCGCCGCCAACATGGTGTCGGGCGCGCTGGGCGGCATGGGCGGTTGCGCGATGATCGGCCAGACGGTGATCAACCTCAGCTCGGGCGGCCGTGGCCGGCTTTCGGGGATCGTCGCCGGGGTGATGATCCTGCTGTTCGTGTTGTTCCTGTCGCCACTGATCGAGCGCATTCCGCTGGCGGCGCTGGTCGGCGTGATGTTCGTGGTGTCGCAGCAGACCTTTGCCTGGGCCTCGCTGCGCGTGCTGCACAAGGTGCCGGTCAACGACATGCTGGTGATCATCGCCGTCACCACCATTACCGTGTTCACCGACCTGGCCACCGCGGTGCTCTGCGGCATCATCATCGCCGCGCTCAACTTCGCCTGGCAGCAGGCGCGCGAGCTGTATACCGATAGCCATATGCAGGCCGACGGCAGCAAGCTCTACCACCTGCACGGCACGCTGTTCTTCGCCTCGATCACGCCGTTCCTCAACCAGTTCGATCCCGCCAACGATCCCGACCAGGTGACGCTCGACTGTCGCCACCTGAGCTTCGTCGACTACTCGGCCATTGCCGCGCTGAAAACCCTGCGCGAGCGTTACACCAAGGCTGGCAAGCACCTGCGGGTGATTCACCTGTCGGAGCGCTGCAAGCAGTTGCTCAAGCGTGCCGGGGTGCAGCACGCATGAGGGCTCTGGCTGGCCGTCGTCACGCATGCGGCCCGGCGGTAAATCAGCCTACGCTTTGAGACAGGGCCAGGGCTCTCGGCTGAGTCGCATGGCCCGTCCGGGACGACCTTTCTCACTGCTGGCAACCGGGGTGGTCTATGCACAAACTCTGGACAAAGTATCTGGCGCTGCTGGATATGGACCTGTGCACGAAAATCTTCGATAACTTCAAGAACCTGCTGGTCTGCGCCTTGCTGTTCGCCGCCGGGACAGAGGCCCTGCATGGCGATCATCGGCTGTTTCTGGGGCTCTGGGTCTCGAACCTGACCGGCTGGGGGTTGATCATCGTGTCGGCAGCCCTGCTACTGCTGAACATCAGCGATGGCCTGCACCGGTTGGCCAAGCTCCGTTACCACACGGCTTTGCAGATTCTGCTGTTCCTGCTCTACCTCATCATCGCCGTGCGGGTGGTGGAGATTGTCTGGAGCTTCCGCGCCGAATAGCGCGGGGCGGCTCAGTGCGCTTCTGCCATCACCGCTGCCGGAACCGGTGCGCGCGGTGGGCGGCAGAAGGGCACGAAGACCAGCGCGGCGAGGAACATCCAGGCCATCAGGCGGAATACGTCGTCGAAGGCCAGAGCCATGGCCTGGCGGCCGATCTCGCGGGCGAACACCGCCTTGGCCAGCAGCTCCGACTGCAACGCATCGCTGCCGCCGAGCACGGCGCCGAGGCGGTTGATCAGCTCCGTGGCGCCGATATCCAGTCGACCCAGGGCTTCACCGAAGCGGGCAGCGGCCAGACGCGCATCGTCCTGTAGCCAGGTGTTGACCATGGCGATGCCGATGGCGCCGCCGAGGTTGCGCATCAGGTTGAACAGCCCGGAGGCGTAGCGCAGTTCGGCGCCGGCAAAGGGCGACAGCGCCAGGCCGACGCTGGGCACGATGCACAGCATGATCGACAAGCCGCGCAGCGCCTGCGGCCAGAACAGTTCGGCGAAGCCCCAGTCGGCGGTCATGTGCGAGGTCATCCACAGGCTGGTGGCGAAGCCGCACAGGCCGACGGTGATGGTGATGCGGCGGTCGATCAGCTCCGACAGGCGCGCGGCGATCACCGTGCTGAACAGCTGGAACGCACCAACCACCACCACCGTGGTGCCGATTTCCAGGGCGCTGAAACCGCGAACCCGGCCGAGGAACACCGGCACCAGGTAGGTCGAGGCGTAGATACCAAAACCGATCACCAGGTTGAACAGGCAGGCCATGGCGAAGGTCGGTTGGCGGAACGGGCTGAGCTTGACGATGGGGCCGTTGGAGAACAGCGAGCGCTCGAAGAACAGTACGAAGCCGACGAACGACAGCCAGGCCGCGCCGAGGATCATCGGGTCGCCGAACCAGTCCTTGCGCGGGCCTTCTTCCAGTACGTATTGCAGGCAGCCGAGGGCCACGGCCATGGATACCAGGTGCAGCCAGTCGATGCGCCCGAGCATCTTCAGTTGTGCGCGGTCGATGCGCACCAGGGCCAGCGTGGCGATGGTAACGGCGGCGCCGGGCAGCACGTTGATGAAGAAAATCCAGCGCCAGTTGATGGTCTCGGTGATCAGCCCACCCACGGTCGGGCCCAGGGTTGGGGCGAGCACCGAGACCATGCCGAGGATCGCCGGAATCAGTGCGCGCTCCTTGCCGGTGAATAGCTGGAAGCCGGTGCCGAACACGGTGGGGATCATCGCGCCGCCAGTGAAGCCCTGGATGACGCGGAACAGGATCATCGACTCGATGTTCCAGGCCAGCCCGCAGAGCACGCTGGACAGGGTGAACAGGGCGGCGGAGAGGGCGAACAACCAACGCGTGGAGAGCGCCTGGGTGAGGAACGCGGCGAAAGGGATCATCACCAGCTCGGCCATCAGGTAGGCGGTCTGTACCCAGCTGATTTCATCCGGGCCGGCGGAGAGCCCGGCCTGGATATCGTTGAGCGAGGCGGCGACGATCTGGATGTCCAGCAGGGCCATGAACTGCCCGAACGCCATCACCCCGAAGATGAGGAACTTGCGCCGGGTCGGGATCTGCTCCGGGGCCAGTGGTTCGCCACCGGCCAGCCACTCGCGCAGCCGGTTGCTCACAGCGGTACTTCATCGAGGCGTACGCGGGCATGCACCGACAGGCCGGGGCGCAGGCGCTCCAGTAGCGGCTGGTCGGCGTCGAGGTGGATACGCACTGGCACGCGCTGGACGATTTTGGTGAAGTTGCCGGTGCCCGGCTCGAACGGCAGTAGGGCGAAGCTCGAACCCGAGCCCGGCGCCAGGCTTTCCACCCGGCCATGCAACTCTTCGCCGGGCAGCGCATCGACCGCGATGGTCACGGCCTGGCCGGGCTGCATGCGCGCGGTCTGGGTTTCCTTGAAGTTGGCGATGATATACAGCGCATGCTGCGGCACCAGGGTCAGCAGGCGCGAACCGGGTTGCACATAGTCGCCGGGTTGCGCCTTGCGGTTGCCGACCACGCCGTCGATGGGCGCGCGGATCAGCGTGTGGCGCTGATCCTGCAGGGCCAGGTCGAGCAGGGCACTGGCGCGCGCCACATTGGCGTCGGCGGTGGCCAGCTGCGCCTGGCGTTGCGGGCGTTGGGCGCGGATCACTTCGACCCGGTTGCGTGCTACCTGCAGCTCCAGCTGGGCACGGCTGGCTTCCTGTTCGGCGGTGATCGCGGTGGTGCGAAAGCTGTCGACGTCGCGTTGCGAAACGGCGCCGGTGCGCCCCAGCTTGTCGTAGCGCTGGCGTTCGGTGGCGGCGCGGTTGCGTTCGGCTGCGGTGCCACGAATCGCGGTTTCACTGGCCTCGACCACCGATTGGGCCAGGCGCTCCTCGGCGTCCAGCGCCCCCAGGTTGGCGTGGGCGGCGGCGACCCCGGCCTGGGCGTCGGCCAGCTCGGCGCGTGCGGAAGCGACGTGCGCGTCGAATTCCTCGGCGTCGATGCGAATCAGCGGGTCGCCGGCCTTCACCACCTGGTTGTCGCGCACCAGCACGGCCTCGACGAAACCACGCACGCGCGGCGCCACCGTGCTGTTGTCGGCCTGCAGGTAGGCGTCTTCGGTGGCCTCGCTGCTTGGCGGGGTGATGATCCACCACAGCCCGCCGAGCGCGATCAGCAGGGCGCTGCTGCCGGCGATCAAGGCACGCCGGGAGCGACGCGGCGCAGCACCGGCCGGCGTCGCAGGCTGCGCCTGAGGAGCCGTGGGCTCCTGGCGCAGGGGCACGACTTCGCCACTTTCGCTGGTCTTGGACATGCTGAACTCCGGCTGGGATGGTTAATATGTCGCCAATAATATTACTGGTGAAATATAAAGCAACCCATTGTGCTCGCCGTCGGTCGCAGTGGGGTTAGGCCGAAATCGCGAGGGCCGTGCAAGGCTGCAATCCGCCTTTGCAGCCCTGTCTATTCAACGCTGTGCAGCGAGGCCCGAACATGGCACCTGACCCACCAGGAGTCATTGCCATGACCCGTCTCGATTCACCCCACGTCGACCTCAACCTGCGGGTCGTGTTCGATCTGCTGATGCAGGAGCGCGACCTTCGCCGCGCCGCCGAGCGCCTGTTCCTCGCTCCTGCGCAGGTCAGTGGCGCTCTGACACGCCTACGCAGGCAGTACGGCGATCCGCTGTTCGTGCACGACGGTCAGCATCTGCAGCCAACTCCACGCGCTTTCGAGCTGACGGCCATCGGCCAGATAGCGCCCTTCGATCCCTCCACCAGCCGTGACGCAGTGCGCATCGGTATGAGCGACGATGTCGAGTTGGGCCTGCTGCCGCAGTTGCAGCGTCACCTGCATGCCGTAGCGCCCCATGTAGCGCTGGTGGTGCGCCGCACGCAGCAGCAGACGCTGGTCCGCCAGCTGAACGCGGGGGAGATTACCGTCGCCATCGCCTATGTCGGCGAGCTGCCGCCGGGCATCCACCAGCGCCGCCTGCGTCGCAGCCGTTCATTGCTGCTGCGTGGGGATACGCACGGCGCGCCGCTGGGCCTGGTCGACTACGCCGCCAGGCCCCATGCGCTGGTGTCAGGTGCCGGTGACCTGCACGGCTTTATCGACGACGAACTGCGCCAGCGCGGCCTTAGCCGTGAGGTGCGCCTGGTGGTTCCCCAGTTCCACGGTTTGGCGGCGCTGCTGCGCGGCACCGCGATGGTGGCCAGCGTGCCGGATTACGCTGCGCCGGCCCTGCTGGCCGAAGGCGGTGTGCGGGTCGAGGAGCTGCCATTCGTGGCGCCCAGCTTCGACCTGTCGATGGCCTGGAGTGCCGCTCGCGAGATCGAACTGGCGCCGACACAGCGCTGGCTGCGTGATCAAGTCAGCGCTTGCCTGGGCGAGGTAGCGAAGGAGGGTGCCGAGATCGCCTGAACGGCCGCGCGCAGTGGCTGCCAGGCTGTGCTGATCGGCGTCCGTCCGTTACCGCTCAGCCGCTCTGTCTTGGTATTGTGGCTAGGCTTTGGCGGAGCGGCGTTTGCGTCGCCGAGTCGGCCTGTTCCATACCTGAGGAGACGCTGTGAGTTTCGACTGGAACGACATTCCGCTGCTGATCGCCCTGGCCCGTGACGGCAGCATGAGTGCGGCGGGGCGCGCGCTGGGCATCGACCCCTCGACCATGAGCCGGCGCCTGGCCGCCGCCGAGGCGGCGCTGCAGACGCGTCTGTTCATCCGCGACAACGCCGGCTATCACCCCACCGAAGCCGGGCTGGTGTTTCTCAGTTACGCCGAGCGCGTGTCGGGCGATGTGAAGAGCATGCTGCTGGATACCTGCAGCGAGGCCGAAGGCATCTCTGGTGCGGTGCGCATCACCTCCATCGACTTTCTTTTCAGCCACTGGCTGGTCGACCACATGCCGGCGTTGCTGGAGCAATACCCGCGCCTGCAACTGCAGCTGCTGGTGGGCAACCAGGCACTGTCGTTCACCCGGCGCGAGGCGGATTTCGCCCTGCGCCTGGCACGCCCGCAGGACGATGCCGCGCTGGTGATGCGCAAGGTCGGTGACATTGGTTTTGCCGTGTACGGCGCCGAGCGCTTCGCCAACCTTGCCCGTGAGCAATGGGCCGAGCAGCCCTGGTTGGCCTACGGCGAGGAACTGGCGGAGATGGCCGAGATGCGCTGGCTGCGCGAGATCGCGCCGGATGCGCATTACCCGATACGGGTCAGCAGCGTCAGCACCCTGGTGCATGCCTGCCAGACCGGCATGGGCCTGGCCCTGCTGCCGTGCATTCTCGGCGAGCGCAACGGTTTGCGCCGCCTCAGTGATGAGGTCGAAGTGCTGCGCGAAGTGTGGCTGCTGAGCCATCGCGATGCCGGCAAGATCGGCCGCTACCAGGCTGTCAGCAATTGGTTGAAGCAGGTCTTCGAGCAGGAAGCGGCGGGCCTGCGTGGTGAGCCGCGCCAGTCAGTTCCTCCTATCTGATACGCCCATGCAGGGTTGCAAAGGCACACTGCAACCCTGTCCGTTCAGCTGCGCCGCGATTCCCGTCATGCTTGGCTGAACGGGCCCCGAATTGCCATGGAGAGCGTGATGCTCACACTGATCCACAACCATCCCCTGATCATCGCCGTGGTGCTGCTGCTGGCCGACCTGGCCGCCTGGCGGTTGCTGCCGGCGCAGGCCAAGGCATTACGCGTGGCACTGCGCCTGGGCTTCTTCCTGGCCTACAGCCTGGTGATCATCGAAGCCGGACTGAGCCCGCTGCAGCCGCCACCCTGGAGCGATGCGGCGCTGAACATGATGGGCTCGGTGCTGGGCATCGCCTGGTGGCTGCTCTGCGCGCGCACCCTCACCGTGGTGCTCGGTGTGCTGCTGATGCCCCGCAGCGGGCACACCGGGCGACTGCTGCAGGATGTGCTGGGCGCGGTGATCTTCCTGGTTGCCGTTGTCGCAGCGGCCGCCTATGTCATGCAGTTGCCGGTGAAGGGCTTGCTGGCCACCTCCGGGGTGGTCGCCATCGTCGTCGGCCTGGCGCTGCAGAGCACCCTGGGTGACGTGTTTTCCGGGATCGTGCTGAACACCACCAAGCCCTATCGCCTGGATGACTGGGTTTCCATCGATGGCACCGAGGGCAAGGTGATCGAAATCGACTGGCGCGCCACCCACCTGCAAACCAGCCAGGGTGGCACCGTGGTAATCCCCAACTCGGTGGCGGCCAAGGCGAAGATCCTCAACCTCAACCGGGCCGCCGATGTGCACAGCATCAGCATCACCTTGTCCGTCCCGACCCAGGTGCGTCCGCGCCAGGTGCTGGATGCGCTGACCAAGACCCTGCAAGGCGTCAGCGCGCTGCTGCCGACCCCCAAGCCCAAGGTCACCATCAAGAGCTCCGACATCACGGCGGTGGAGTACGAGGCAAGTGGCTTCGTCGCGCCCGGAACCAGCAAGGATGAAGTGCGCAATCTGCTGTTCGACCTGGCTCACCGCCACCTGGAAGCCGCCGGCATCCTGCGCGGTGCGGACGTGAGCGAGGTACCGAAGAGCCGACCACGCAGCCTGCTGGACGATGTGAAAATCTTCCGGTCGCTGGATGCCGAGGAAAAGGATCGGCTCAGCCAGCAGATGGTTGCGCAAACCTTCAGCGCCGGTCAGGTGGTACTGGAACAGGGCGAAACCACCGACTACCTGCTGGTGATCGGCACCGGCGTGGTCTCGGCAGCAGTACCCGATGGCGACAGTTTCATCGAGGCCGGGCGCATGGGCCCCGGAGAAATCATGGGCGAGGAGGGCGTGACCCAGGGGGCGGCGTCGCAGGCGCGGTTTACCGCGCTGACCTCCAGCCTGATCTACCGCATCGACAAGGCGATGATCGAGGACTGCCTGCAACAGCGCGAGGAAGTGGCCAGCGCCCTGACCAAACTGCAGACCTTCCGCCAGCAGGCCAGCACCTCGCTGCTGGTGCACAAGCCGGTGGCAATCAAGAAAGGAGGGTTCCTGAGCTGGTTGCAGCGTTCCTGAGGGCGCTGTTCCAGCGGCAGCCTTTACTAGGCGCGAACCCAGCGTTGGCGGGTCCAGCCGCTCAACGCATCGACTACAAACACCAGTATCAGCATGGCCAGGATAACCGTGCTGGCCTGCGCCTCCTGGAACAGGCTGAGGCTGACGTAGAGCATCTGCCCCAGGCCGCCGGCCCCGACGAAACCGAGCACGCTGGCCATGCGAATATTGTTTTCCCAGCGGTACAGCGAGTAGGCCAGCAGCTGCGGCCAGAGGTTGGGCAGGGTGCCGTAGCAAAACGCCGCCACCTGGCTGCCGCCCTGCAGGCGAATGGCCTCGGCAGGGGCCGTGGGTGTGTTTTCCAGGGCTTCGGCGAATAGCCGGCCGAGCACGCCTGCGGTGTGCAGGGCCAGCGCCAGGGTGCCGGCGTTGGGGCCCAGGCCGGCGGCCAGCACCATCAGGGCCGCCCACACCAGTTCCGGGATCGCCCGCAGGCCATTGAGCAGCAGGCGGGTGACGCCCTGTAGCGGTCTGCCGAAGCGCCCGGCGGCCGGCAGCGCCAGGAGTAGCCCGAGCACGGCGGCAAGCAGGGTGCCGATGGCCGACATGGCGATGGTCTCCAGCGCGCCACGGCCGATGGCCAGCAGGTGCGTACCACTCAGGTCAGGCTGCAGGAAGCGTGCGACGTAGGCGCCCATGTGCTTGAGGTTGCCTGCTTCGCCGAGGGCGAGCAGATCCAGGCTCAGGTAGGCGAAAGATGCGACCACGGCAGCGAGGATCGCCAGCAGCAGGGCGATGTTGCCCAGGCTCTTCATGCCAGCCTCCCGCGCAGCAGGCGACTCAGTGCATCGGCCAGCAGCACAAGCAGGAAGAAGGTCAGCAGCATGCTGGCGACTTCGCCGCCGGCGAACATGCGCATGGACAGGTCGATCTGCTGGCCCAGCCCGCCAGCACCGACAAAGCCCATCACCACCGAGGCGCGGATCGCGCATTCCCAGCGATACACGGTGTAGGAGGTCAGCTCGGCTGCAGCGTTGGGCAGGATGCCGTAGACGAAGGCGGCCAGGCGCCCGCTGCCGCCCTGCAGCAGGGCATGCATGGGGCGCTGGTCCACCGATTCGAATATCTCGGCATAGACCTTGCCGAGCATGCCGGCGTAGGTGATGGCGATGGCCAGCACGCCGGCGGTGGGGCCGAGGCCGACGGCGCGAACGAACAGCAGTGCCCAGACGATCTCTGGCACGCTGCGCAGGAAAATCAGCAGCCCGCGTACCGGCCAGCGCAGGGCCTGGCCCAGGCGGCCAGGCTGGCCACCGCGAGAGGCGGCCGACAGTGACAGGGCGCGGCTGGCGGCCAGGCCGGCGGGAATGGCCACCAACAAGGCCAGGGCCATGCCTGCGGTGGCGATGGCCAGGGTCTGCAGCGTGGCATCCAGCAGCAGGTCGAGAAACTCGGGGGTGTGAGCGGGCGGCCAGAAGGCAGCGACGAAGCGGCCCATCTCGCTCTGGCTGTCGGCCTGCAGCAGCACGCCCAGGTCGAGTTCGGCGAGCTGGATGCCCGGCCACAGCAGGGCAACCGCCAACACCGTCAGCAGCAGACGGGGCAGGGCGGCGGGGTCGCGGTTAGCGCGGCTCAACATGAGGCTATCCCCCGCGCTGTCCGGTCTCGCTGTTGCAGGAGGGGCCTCGGCCGCGACCCAGGCAGCACAGAGGCGTCGCGGGCAAGACGGGTATCGCAAGTCAGCATCGTGGAATCTGCAGGCTCAGGGTGACTGCCGGCATTTGCGGCGATACCAGTTGCTCATTGGCATACAGCGCATCGAGCAAGGCCTGGTCGACCTCGGCAGCAGGGCGATCGAAGACGATGTGCCCCTCGCGTATGCCGACGATGCGTGGGAAATGCGCCAGCGCCAGGTCCACCGCGTGCAGGCTGGCGACCAGCGTCACGCCGCGTGCCTCGGCGTGCCGGCAGAGCACGTTCAGACAGTGGTCGGCGAGCACCGGGTCCATGGCCGACACCGGCTCGTCGGCTAGCAGCAGCTCCGGGTCCTGATACAGCGCACGGGCAATGCCGACCCGCTGCAGCTGGCCGCCGGACAGCTGCTGGCACTGGGCGAACAGCTTGTCGGTCAGGTCCAGTCTGGCCAGCACCTCGCGGGCGCCAGGAATATCGCTGGGGTGCAGCAGATTGAGCAGACTGCGGCCCAGGCCCCATTGGCCGAGTTTGCCGGCCAGCACGGCGGTGACCACCCGCTGCCGTGGCGGCAGCGGCGGCGCCTGGTGGACTAGGGCGATGCGTGCGCGCAGGCGCTGGCGCGCGCGGGCGGAGAGCAGCCAGGGCTTCTGCCCTAGCACCTCTACCGCGCCAGCGCTGGGCATCAGGGCGCTGGCCAGCAGGCCGAGCAGGCTGGATTTGCCGGCACCGGACGGGCCGATAATGGCGACCCGCTCACCGGCGTCGATGCTCAGGTCCACGCCACGCAGGGCGTGAACCCCATTGCCGTGCTGCAGGCTGGCGCCGGAAAGGCGCAGGCTCATTTCAGCAGGTCGGCGGCGCGAGCGGCGTCCTCGATGCCTTTGTAGTTTTCCGCTTTGGTCTCGATGAAGCGGCTGGCGGCCTGCAGGTCGAGGATCGCCTTGTGCTGCGGATTGGCCGGGTCGAGGGCGAGGAAGGCCTGCTTGATCTTCGCGGTCAGGGCCGGGTCGAGGGTGCCACGCACGGTCCAGTTGTAGTCGTAGTAGGTCGGAGTGGTGGCGAAGACCTTGACCTTGCTGGTGTCGACCTTGCCGGCAGCGACCAGCTTGTCCCACACGCTGGCGTTGAGCACGCCGCCGTCGACCTTGCCGGCCTGCACCCAGGCGGCGGTGGCGTCATGCGCGCCGGAGTAGCCGATGCGGCTGAAGTAGCTTTCCGGCTTGATGCCGTCCTGCAGCATGAAGTAGCGCGGCATCAGGCTGCCGGACGTGGAGGAGATGGAGCCGAAGGCGAAGGTCTTGCCCTTGAGATCAGCCAGCGACTTGACGTCTGGGTTGGCGGTGATGAACTTGCTGGTGAACTGGGCGTCCTGCTCGCGCTGTACCAGCGGGATGGCGTTGCCGGTTTTCAGATGCACCTGAACGAAGGTGAAGCCGCCCAGCCAGGCCAGGTCCAGGCGGTCGGTGGCCAGGGCCTCGACCACGGCCGGGTAGTCGGCCACCGGGACGAACTCGACCTTCATGCCCAGTTCTTTCTCCAGATAGGCGCCCAGCGGCTTGAACTTGCGCAGCAGTTCGGTGGGGGCTTCGTCCGGGATGGCGCTGACTTTCAGCACGTCGGCGGCATGCGACAGGGTGGCGGACAGGGACAGGGTGAAAGCGGCGGCGAGCGCCAGGGTGCGCTTGAGCATGAAGATTCTCCGGTTCAATAGCGGAAAAGGTTCGAAGGGGCGGGCCAAGGGCCGCGCTTCGTCAGGGTAGTAGAACGGCGGCGATTATATGGGCGCAGGCGTGAAAGAGCAGCTTTGCTAGAATCCGCGCCTGTTTCCGATTTGCCGAGAGCCTGACCGATGAGCGAGCCGATCCGCCTGACCCAGTACAGCCATGGAGCCGGTTGCGGCTGCAAGATTTCCCCCAAGGTGCTGGAAGTGATCCTCGCCGGTAGCGGCGCGCAGAACCTCGACCCCAAGCTGTGGGTGGGCAATGCCTCGCGTGACGATGCGGCGGTCTACGCCCTGGACGACGAGCGTGGCGTGGTCTCCACCACCGACTTCTTCATGCCCATCGTCGACGACCCCTATGACTTCGGCCGCATCGCCGCCACCAATGCGATCAGCGATATCTACGCGATGGGCGGCGACCCGCTGATGGCCATCGCCATCCTCGGCTGGCCGGTGAATGTGCTGGCGCCGGAAGTGGCACGCGAGGTGATCCGTGGTGGCCGCGCGGTATGTGACGCCGCCGGCATCCCGCTGGCCGGCGGCCACTCCATCGATGCGCCCGAGCCTATCTTCGGCCTGGCCGTGACCGGCGTGGTCTACAAGAAGCACATGAAGCGCAACGACACCGCCACGGCCGGCTGCCAGCTGTACCTGACCAAGCCGCTGGGCATCGGCATCCTTA
>JBBNAI010000401.1:0-1974 GCA_037994305.1 Pseudomonas sp.
TCGCCGAAGACGCCGGCCCGATGGCCCACCCGGTGCGCCCGGATGCGTACATGGAAATCTCCAACTTCTACACCCTGACCATCTACGAGAAGGGTTCCGAAGTGCTGCGCATGATCCACACCCTGCTCGGTGCGGAAAACTTCCGTAAAGGCTCGGACCTGTACTTCGAACGGCACGATGGCCAGGCGGTGACCTGCGACGATTTCGTCAAGGCCATGGAAGATGCCAGCGGCATCGACCTTGGCCAGTTCAAGCGCTGGTACAGCCAGGCCGGCACGCCGCGCCTGGAGGCCAGTGCGAGCTACGACGCGGCGGCCAATAGCTACCGCCTGGAGTTCCGCCAGAGCTGCCCGGCCACCCCGGGGCAGAATGACAAGCAGCCGTTCGTCATACCGGTCGAACTGGCACTGCTGGACGCTCAGGGCCGTGAGCTGCCGCTGCAACTGGTTGGCGAAGATAAGCCGGTGGGACGTTCGCGCGTGTTGCAGGTGACCCAGGCCGAGCAGGCCTTCACCTTCATCAACCTCGCCGAGAAACCGCTGCCGTCGCTGCTGCGTGGCTTCTCCGCGCCGGTCAAGCTGAGCTTCCCTTACGACCGCGACCAGCTGATGTTCCTCATGCAGCATGACAGCGACGGTTTCAACCGTTGGGAAGCCGGTCAGCAGCTCTCCGTACAGGTGCTGCAGGAATTGATCGGCCAGTACCAGCGTGGCGAATCGCTGGTGCTCGACCAGCGCCTGGTCGCGGCCCTGCGCAGCGTGCTGCAGGATGAGCAGCTGGATCAGGCCATGGTTGCCGAGATGCTCTCGTTGCCGGGCGAGGCCTACCTCACCGAGATCAGCGATGTGGCCGATGTCGACGCTATCCACGCCGCGCGTGAATTCGCCCGTCTGGAACTGGCCAGCGCACTGTTCGAGCCGCTGTGGGTGCGCTACCAGGCCAACCGCGAGCTGTCGCGCAGCACCGCCTATGTCGCCGAGTCGACTCACTTCGCCCGTCGTAGCCTGCAGAACATTGCGCTTTCATACCTGATGCTCAGTGCTCGTCCGGAAGTACTAGCGGCCTGCCTGGAGCAGTACGAGGCGTGCGACAACATGACCGAGCGCCTTACGGCCCTGGCGGTCCTGGTCAATTCGCCGTTCGAGAGCGAACGCGCGGCGACGCTCGCGGCCTTTGCCGAGCATTTCAAGGACAACCCGCTGGTCATGGATCAGTGGTTCAGCGTGCAGGCCGGCAGCACCTTGCCCGGCGGTCTGGAGCGGGTCCAGGCGCTGATGCAGCACCCGGCGTTTACCTTGAAGAACCCGAATAAGGTGCGTGCGCTGATCGGCGCATTTGCCGGGCAGAACCTGGTCAATTTCCATGCGGCGGATGGCAGTGGCTACCGTTTCCTGGCCGATCAGGTGATCAGCCTGAATGCCTCGAACCCGCAGATCGCCTCGCGTCAATTGAGCCCGCTGACCCGCTGGCGCAAATACGATGACAAACGCCAGGCTTTGCTGAAGGGTGAGCTGGAACGCATCCTCGCCTCCGGCGAGCTGTCCAGCGACGTCTACGAGGTGGTCAGCAAAAGCCTCGCATGACGTTACCGTAACCCGGGCGGGTGGCCGAAAGTGTTACCCGTCCGCTGTTTGTGTTTCCTTTCTACCTGGTCAGTTTCCTCCGCATCACCCCTCTCTACGTCGGCCTTTTCCGGCCTGATTTCTGATTTTTTCGCGTCTGTTTTTCTCAAGGTTAAATCGCGCCATCGCACCGACAAATAGAGACAGCAAGCGCTTGCTTGGTTTTCTTCTGTCTATTTTTTGTTCAGCTGCCGCCGGAACTTGATGGAGAAAGCATGCCGGGCAACGAATTCACGATGCATTCGTGCTGTTGGTACCGATCTTGAATGGCAGCTTGCCGATCCAGGCGGATGCGCTGTCCTCGCTGTGTTTCAAGGACGGGCTCCCATAACAAGAACAATGATCCGTGGAG
>JBBNAI010000402.1:0-1413 GCA_037994305.1 Pseudomonas sp.
AACCGCGAGGAGCGCTTGCGCCATGCCGACGACATCCTGCTCAACGACCGCGACCTGGCCTGGCTGAACAGCGAGGTCGAACGGCTGCATCACTTCTATCTGACCCTACGCGGAGGCCAACCATGAGTGCCACAGTGGATTGCCCAACCTGCGGCGCGCCCGTCGAATGGGGCCCGCAAAGCCCGAGCCGGCCGTTCTGCAGCGAGCGCTGCAAATTGATCGATCTCGGCGCCTGGGCCACGGAAGCCCACGCCATTCCCGGCGACAACCTGGAAGACGAGCTGTTTTCCGAAGACATGCCGCCACGCGGACACTGAGCCACCCTCGACTCAGGGGCGCATAAAGCTGTAATCCCGCTCGCTATCGAGATTGTCGGCGAGAAATTGCAGCTCATGCGCCAGGTCTTCACTGCTGCGCGATGCACCATTCTGCTCGACCACCGCACTGAGCAGCGCGCGTAAAGCCAGCACGACGTCAAAACCCAACTCTTCGCCCCGCACACGGCTCGCCGCCACTTCGCGCCGCGCCCATTCGTGAATACTCATTCCCGATCCCTCTGCTGTTTTCGCCAGCATGCCCGGCTCGCCTCGTGGAGTGGTTGACCCGGATCAATCATGCGGGGTGTCGTCATCCTTCCAGGGCGCAGACAGGTAGCGCGTGCGATTGAACGTCTCCAGCCAGTCCGGATAGAACACCACCAGCCCGGTGACCAGCATGCCGTTGATGAATGCCTCGGGGAACATCACCAGCCACAGGTAGCCGATGAAATCCTCCAGCCACGGCGGCATCACATACAGCCCGTCGAGCCACAGCACGCCCAAACCGGTGAGCAGGCACAGCATCGCCGCCAGCCCTGCCGGAAAGAAGCCACAGCAGAAGATGTAGACGAATAGATTGCGCGGCTGCCGGCGCTCGACCCATTGCGCAAAGAACTCGGTGACCGCCACCGGGATCAGCACCAGCAACACACCATTGACGCCCAGCGCCGCCAGATCCTGCCGCCCCACCAGCAGCAAGCCCAACTGCGCAGCGACTCCGCCCAGAACAGCCAGCGGCCAGTCCAGCAACAGGGTTACTGCCGTCATGCCAATGAAATGGAAGGACAGCCCCGAGGCGAAATCGCGCCTGACCAGCCAGAGCAGGAACAACCCCAGCATGGTGCCGAACAGCAGGTGCTGGCGACGCGGGTCGCTGAACAGCTCGACCCAGGGCGCACGCCATGCAGCCCATAGCACGATGGCGAGATACACCAGCCAGCCCACCCACAGGCTGGAGACCGAGAGCAGCGCTGAACTGATCACGACTCAACCACCGTCGTGGAGAACACCTGAATGTCGTCGCGCGCAGCCCACCCTTCCTGCGCCTGCCAGAAGCTCAGGGACTGCGGCGCATCGTGCAGAACGAAGACGTGGG
>JBBNAI010000403.1:0-2081 GCA_037994305.1 Pseudomonas sp.
GATGGCCAGCACGATCACCAGCACCACCGCCCCCATGAAGACCAGCATGAACGGCTCGAACAGCCCCACCAGCAGGCTGATGGTGGCCGCCAGGTCGTTTTCCTGGTTACGCGCCGTGCGCGACAGCATCTGATCCAGCTCGCCGGAGCGTTCGCCGCTGGCAATCATGTGCAGCATCATCGGCGGAAACTGCCGGCTGGCCTCCAGCGCTCGTGACAGGCTGCCGCCCTCGCGCACGCGCTGGGTGGCCTGGATCACGTCCGCGCGAATCACCCGGTTGACCACCACTTCGCTGCCAATCGCCAATGCCTCGACCAGCGGTACGCCGCTGCGCACCAAAATCGCCAGGGTCGAGGCAAAACGTGCCGTCTCGGTAGAGCGAATCAGCCCGCCGATCAGCGGTACACGCAGCAGGAAACCGTGCCAGCGCTGGCGCATGGCGTCCTCGCGCAGCGCCCGCCGAAACAGCATCACACCCGCCACCAGCACCAGGATCACCAGCCAGCCCCAGCCCTTGGCGAAATCACTCACAGCGATCAGGCCGCGGGTCAGCGCCGGCAATTGCTGGCCGGAGTCAATGAACACCCGTACCACGTCCGGCACCACGTAGCCGAGCAGAAAACCAACGATGCTCAGCGAGGCGAACATCAGGATCATCGGATAGAGCAGTGCCAGCTGCACCTTCTGCCGCGACTGTTGGCGCTGCTCGGTGTAGTCCGCCAGTTGCTCCAGCACCGGCGCCAGGTGCCCGGCATGTTCGCCAGCGGCCACCGTTGCGCGGTACAGATCGGGAAACGCGGCGGGAAAGGCCGCCAGGCTGCTGGCCAGGCCATGGCCCTCCAGCACCCGGGCCCTCACCGCCAGCAGCATCGACTGGATGCGCGGCTGGCGCGATTGCGCCGCGGCGGCACGCAATGCCTCTTCGATCGGCAGGGCAGCGCCGATCAGGGTTGCCAGTTGCCGGGTCACCAGCGCCAGATCGCGGGCCGACAGCCCCCGGCGCATGCTGAAACCGCTACCCTGCGGCGCCTCGCGACTGCGCATGGCCTCGACCTGCAGCGGCGCTAGTTGACGCTCGCGCAACAGTTGCCGGACCTGGCGCGCACTGTCGGCTTCGAGCACGCCTTTCTGCTGGCGACCCTTGGCATCGAGGGCGATGTATTCGAACGCAGCCATCAGTCTTCTCGCGTCACACGCAGCACTTCTTCCAGGGTGGTCACCCCTTCCAGCACCTTGCGCCGGCCGTCTTCACGGATGCCGGGGCCGAGGCTACGCGCGTGGCGGGTCAACTCCTGCTCGCCGGCGCCGTTGTGCACCAGGGTGCGCATCTGCTCGTCGAACACCACCAGTTCATAGATACCGGTACGCCCGCGGTAACCCTGCTGGTGGCAGTCGGCGCAGCCTTGGGCGTGGTAAATGGTCGGTTTGGCGTGCGGTTCGAGCCCCAGCAACGCACATTCGGCCTCATCGGCCGGGCGCGCCTCGCGGCAGCTCGGGCACAGCACGCGCACTAGGCGCTGGGCCAGCACACCGAGCAACGAGGACGACAGCAGGAACGGCTCGACACCCATGTCGACCAGGCGGGTCACCGCGCCCACAGCGCTGTTGGTGTGCAGGGTCGACAGCACCAGGTGGCCAGTCAGCGAGGCCTGCACCGCAATGTCGGCGGTTTCCTGATCGCGGATCTCACCGACCATCACCACGTCCGGGTCCTGCCGGAGGATGGCGCGCAGGCCGCGGGCGAAGGTCATGTCCACGCGCGGGTTGACCTGGGTCTGACCGATGCCTTCGAGGTAGTACTCGATCGGATCTTCGACGGTGAGGATGTTGCGCGTGCGGTCGTTGAGGGTCACCAGGCCGGCATACAGGGTGGTGGTCTTGCCCGAGCCGGTAGGCCCGGTGACCAGCAGGATGCCGTGGGGTTTGCGCAGGTTCTCGTCAAGCAGGCGGCGGTCACGCTCGCTCATGCCCAGGTGCTGCAGCGACAGGCGCCCGGCCTGCTTGTCCAGCAGACGCAGTACCACGCGCTCGCCGTTGGCCGAGGGCAAGGTAGACACGCGGATATCCACTTCGCGGCCACC
>JBBNAI010000404.1:0-12029 GCA_037994305.1 Pseudomonas sp.
TGCGGCCAGCACCGGCAAGGCGCAACCCAGGGACAGGCTGGCGAACAGGCTGATGCGGGCGATATCGGCGGTGGCGATATTCTCGCGGCTATATAAGCGGTAGCGCACCGAGCCGCCGGTCAGCACCGACAGGCCGATGGCATTGCCCACGGCCGAGGCGCAGAAGTTGCCCAGCAGCAGGCGCGGTAGCGGCAGGTGTACGCCGGCGTAGCGGCAGGCCGACCATTCGTAGCCGGCAAGGGCGGCGAAACCCAGCATCGTGGCGCCAACGGCGGCGAGCAGGCGGCTATTGGGGATCTCGTGGATGGCATCGCGCAAGGCGTTGAGGTCGAGCGCCTGCAGCAAGTGCCAACAGGCCAGCAGGCCGATGCAGAACAGCAGCAGGGTAAAGGTCAGTCCGATGGGCTGGCGATAGACGCTGATACGCTCCAGCCAGGTAGGAGCCGCAGGTTCGTCAGGTGTGGAGGGTAGTTCTGAGTCGGAAGCGGGTATGGCGGGTGGGGAGCTGGCGCGCATTGAGCACCTCGGGCGATTTGCGCTCTGAGTGCGGTATTGGCGGCAAGTTCCCCATTGTCTTTGGCGGGGCAGGCTTCACCAATCCGTATAAGGACAGTAAAACCTCGGAAACGAAAAAGGCCACTCGTTTGAGTGGCCTTTCTTCGAAACTGGTTGCGGGAGCAGGATTTGAACCTACGACCTTCGGGTTATGAGCCCGACGAGCTACCAGACTGCTCCATCCCGCACCGGCCATTCTACGGATAAGGGAGCCCCTGTCAATCTATTTCTGCTTTTTAATCAATTACTTAAATGAATTGAAAGGCAGAAACGAAAAAGGCCACTCGTTTGAGTGGCCTTTCTTCGAAACTGGTTGCGGGAGCAGGATTTGAACCTACGACCTTCGGGTTATGAGCCCGACGAGCTACCAGACTGCTCCATCCCGCGGCGCAAATTCTACAGCCAAAATCGCCTCTGTCAACCGCTGCTGTAGAAAAAACCGTTTTTCGTTCAGATGCTTAGCGCTTTGCGGGTGCTAGACTGGCCCGCTCCAGAGCATGCCAGGCGGGGCTTTCCGGACTTTCGTGCGCAAGATTATTCATGTGGATTGCGACTGCTTTTACGCGGCCATCGAGATGCGTGACGACCCGAGCCTGGCTGGCAAGCCCTTGGCCGTGGGCGGTGCAGCGGATCGGCGGGGGGTTATTGCCACCTGCAACTACGAGGCGCGGGCCTGGGGCGTGCGTTCGGCCATGCCCACCGGGCAGGCGCTCAAGCTGTGCCCGGACCTGCGGGTGGTCAAGCCGCGGATGGATGCCTACAAGGCGGCCTCGCAGGAAATCCACGGGATCTTTCGCGATTACACCGAGATCATCGAGCCGCTGTCGCTGGATGAGGCCTATCTGGACGTCTCCGACAGCCTGCACTTCGACGGCAGCGCCACGCGCATTGCCCGCGAGATCCGCCGCCGCGTCTCGCAGGAGCTGCATATAACGGTGTCCGCGGGCGTGGCGCCGAACAAGTTCCTGGCCAAGATCGCCAGCGACTGGCGCAAGCCCAACGGACTGTTCGTGATCACCCCGGATCAGGTCGAGGACTTTGTCGCCGAGCTACCAGTGAGCAAGCTGCACGGGGTGGGTAAGGTCACGGCAGACAAGCTCGGGCGCCTGGGTGTGGTCAGCTGCGCGGATTTGCGTACGTGGAACAAGCTGGGCCTGGTGCGCGAGTTCGGCAGCTTCGGCGAGCGCTTGTGGAACCTGGCGCGGGGCATTGATGAGCGCGCCGTGCAGGTCGACAACCGGCGCCAGTCGGTCAGTGTGGAAAATACCTATGACCAGGATCTGCCGGACCTGAGCGCCTGCCTGCAGCGCTTGCCCGAGTTGTTCGAGCAGCTCAATACGCGCATGGCGCGCCTGGATGCCAGCTATCGGCCGGACAAACCCTTCGTCAAGATCAAGTTCCACGACTTCAGTCAGACCACCCTGGAGCAGGCGGGCGCGCGGCGCGACCTGGACAGCTATGAGCTGCTGCTGGGCGCGGCATTTGCCCGTGGCAACAAGCCGGTGCGTTTGCTGGGGATTGGCGTGCGTTTGCTCGACTTGCGCGGGCGGCATGAGCAACTGGAATTGTTTGCCCCGTAGCAGGGCAGGTGGTTCCTACGCTTTGTGTCACAAAGGCAGAGGGTGGACGCAGGAGCGTCGAGGGCTGCATTCCCACGCGGAGCGTGGGAGCGATCAATTATGGGGTGGCAAGAACCGCCTCACAGGCTGGCGAGCTAGCGACGGGCTAGGCGGAGAGCGGTCGAGGGCGCGGAGTTTACATGTGTAAATGAGCAGCCGGAGGCCGTTCTCCAACAACGCCCGGCCGACGCGCAGCGTGCTTGTGGCGTGGTTCTCAGCCTTCTTCCGGCCACAGGCGGATCGGCTTGCCGGCGGCAGGCCACAGGCGCAGTTGGCCAATACCGGAAACGTCCCAGCGCTGCACGGTGCCGAGGGCGGCCAGGAAGCGTTGTTCCTGTTCCATCAGTGCCGGCGCACACATCTTGCGGGTGCTGCCGGCGGCGCCGAAGACCAGTTTGTCATCTTCGCGTGTATAGCTGGCGAACCAGTGGTTGCAGCCTGCGTTGCCGTAGGCGCGGCCATCTTCACCGAGGGTGATGGTCAGGTGGCTGTTGTCGATCAGCGGGCGCTCGCCAATCCACTCCACCTGGTAGGTCTTTTCGCTTTCCAGCTGCACCGGGTCGGCGGCGCAACCGGTCAAACCGGCGGCGAGCAGGGCGATGACTGGGCTGTGCTTCATGCGCTTTTCTCCTGGCAGCGGGGGCAAAGGTGCTTGCCGTTGTGGTTGTGCCAGCCGAGCTCCTGGATGCGTGCTTCGGCGGCGGCCGGGCGGGCCTTCTCGCCCAATGCGGCGTCCACGGCGAATTCGAAATCCAGTTGCTTGGCGCAGCTGTCGCAGTCGACTTTCCAGTTGAGGATAGCCAGCTCGCGGAATGCCGGGCCGTTGGCGACTGCCACCCACTGGCCTGGAGGATTGATCAGGCGGCGAACCTTCTCCACCTGCAGGCGCAGGGTCAGCTCGCGGCTGCCCTTGAGGGTGACCAGCAGAGTGTCGCCGGTCTGGATGGCGCCGCCGTTGCCCGTCACCTGGTAGCGGCCGGGCGTCAGGGCGCGGCATTCGGTGAGGGTGTGCTGCGGGGTGAGCAGGGAATAACGGAAATCGTGTTCGGCCATGGGTCCTCCAAAATCGCCGCGCATGCTAACACGGCCTTTATGTCACCCGATTGACCGGCTGGCCTGCGGCCCAGGCAAGGATGTTGTCGCGGGTGGTCTGGGCGATGGCGGCCAGCGCCTCGCGGGTGAGGAACGCCTGGTGCGCGGTGATGATGACGTTGGGGAAGGTCAGCAGGCGCGCCAGCACATCATCCTGCAGCGGCAGGTCGGAGCGGTCCTCGAAGAAAATCTCGGCTTCTTCTTCATACACATCCAGGCCCAGGTAGCCGAGCTGGCCGCTTTTCAGCGCCTCGATCAGCGCCGGTGTATCGACCAACGCGCCGCGCCCGGTGTTGATCAGCATGGCGCCGCGCTTCATCTGCGCCAGGCGCGGGGCATCGATCAGGTGGTGGCTGCTGTCGGTCAGTGGGCAGTGCAGGCTGATCACGTCGCTGGCGCTGATCAGCTCGTCCAGTTCCACCTGGCGTGCGCCCAGTTCGGCGAGCCCGCTGACCGGGTAGGGGTCCTGTACCAGTAACTGGCAGCCGAAGCCCGCCATGATGCGGGCGAAGGCCAGGCCGATCTTGCCGGCACCGATCACACCGACCGTCTTGCCGTGCAGGTCGAAGCCGGTCAGGCCGTGAAGGGAAAAATCACCCTCGCGGGTGCGATTGTAGGCACGCGGCAGGCGTCGGTTGAGCGCCAGGATCAGCGCGACCGAATGCTCGGCGATCGCATACGGCGAGTAGGCGGGCACGCGCACCACGGTCAGGCCCAGGCGCTGCGCGGCGTGCAGGTCGACATGGTTGTAGCCGGCCGAGCGCAGGGCGATCAGTCGCGTGCCGCCAGCTGCCAGGCGTTCCAGTACTGCCGTGGAGAGATCATCGTTGATAAAGGCACAAAGTACCTCGCAGCCCGCGGCCAGGGCAGCGGTTTGCGGGTCCAGGCGCGTTTCCTGAAATTCCACCTGCCAGTCGTCCGGCAGGTTGGCCCCGACAAAGCTGTCGCGGTCGTAGGGTTTGCTGCTGAACAGGATGATGCGCATGACTTCCCCTTGCTGCGCTAGGCGCTGGCGCCGATCACGGCTTCCTGGGCGAGTTTGACGATGGCTGCGTCCAGTTCGTCCAGCGCTTGCTGGGCGGCCGGATCGTCCTGCTTGAGCAGGGTTTCGCTGCGCTGGCAGGCGGCGCGTAGTTGCGGCACGCCGCAGTAGCGGGTGGCGCCATGCAGGCGGTGCACACGTTCGATCAGGGCGCTGCGATCACTGGCGTCACGGGCCTGGCGGATGGCCTGGCGGTCGGCATCCAGCGAGGCCAGCAGCATGCTCAGCATGTCGGCGGCGAGATCGGCCTTGCCGGCAGCCAGGCGCAGGCCTTCCTCGGCATCCAGCACGCGCAGTGAGCTGTTGGCCGGCAGATTGTCCGCCGTGCTCGCCGCGGCATAGGTGCGCAGGGCCAGGCCGGTCCATTTGAGTACCACCTGGGCCAGTTGGCGTTCGCTGATCGGCTTGGTCAGGTAGTCGTCCATGCCGCTTTGCAGCAGGGCGCGCTTCTCGTTGGACAGGGCGTGGGCGGTGAGGGCGACGATCGGCATCGGGCTGCGCTCGCGCTCCTGTTCCCACAGGCGAATCGCTTCCGTGGCCTGGCGCCCGTCCATGCCGGGCATCTGCACATCCATCAGCACCAGGTCGAAGGCCTGTTGCTGCACGTTGTGCAGGGCTGCGTAGCCACTGTCCACGGCGGTGACCTCGGCGCCCATGTCGCTGAGCAGCGTCTGCACCAGCAACAGGTTGGCCGGGTTGTCGTCGACGCACAGCAGGCGTGGCGCCCGGCTGGTCAGCGGGGCGCGGGTATCGGTCTTCTGCTGGCGCGGTTGCACCAGATCACTCAGGGCGCGTTGCAGTTTGCGCGTGCAGGCCGGCTTGGCTTGCAGTTGCAGGTGCGCGTCGGGCAGCGACTCGTGGTACATCGCCTGCTCGGTGGTCGGGCACAGCACCAGGCTCTTGCAGCCGAGGCGGTCGAGGTCCCAGATGCGCTGGCTGAGTTGTTCCGGTGGCAGCTCGTGCACGCTCACGCCGAGTACCGCCAGCTCTACCGCCTGCGGGCTTTGCCGGTGCTTGCCGACATGCTCGAGGAGTTGTTCGAGGTCGTTGCAGGCCAGCGTCTGCAGGCCGCAATCCTGCAGCTGGTGGATCAAGGCCTGGCGGGTCAACTGGTGGGACTCCAGCACCACCACGTGGCGGCCGAGCAACGGAGCGCGGCGCAGCTCCTCGCTGTCCTCGCGGGCCTTGGGCAGGCTGATGCTGATCCAGAACTCCGAGCCGGTGCCGGGCGCGCTTTCCACGCCGATTTCACCGCCCATCTGTTCGATCAGGCGCTTGGAAATGACCAGGCCCAGGCCCGTACCGCCGGCCTGGCGCGACAGCGAGTTGTCGGCCTGGCTGAAGGCCTGGAACAGGGCGCGCAGGTCCTCGTCGGACAGGCCGACTCCGGTGTCCTGCACGCTGATGCGCAGCTGTGCGCGGTCGTCGCTTTCGTCCTCGACCATGGCGCGTACGGCGATGGTGCCCTCGCGGGTGAACTTGATTGCGTTGCTGACCAAGTTGGTCAGCACCTGCCTGAGGCGCTGCGGGTCGCCCTGCAGTGACAGCGGGGTGTCGCGGTAGATCAGGCTGACCAGCTCCAGGTGTTTCTCGTGGGCGGTCGGCGCGAGGATGGTCAGGGTGTCCTGGATCAGGTCGCGCAGGTTGAACGGGAGGCTTTCCAGGACCAGCTTGCCGGCCTCGATCTTGGAGAAGTCGAGGATCTCGTTGATGATCCCCAGCAGGCTTTCGGCGGACTTCTCGATGGTGTTCAGGTAGTCCTGCTGGCGCGGCGTCAGGTCGCTTTTCTGCAGCAGGTTGGTGAACCCCAGCATGCCGTTGAGCGGGGTACGGATCTCGTGGCTCATGTTGGCGAGGAATTCGGACTTGATCCGGCTGGCCTCCAGGGCCTCCTTGCGCGCGAAATCCAGCTCGATGTTCTGGATCTCGATGGTTTCCAGGTTCTGCCGTACGTCTTCGGTGGCCTGGTCGATGCTGTGTTGCAGTTCTTCCTGGGCGTTCTGCAACGATTCGGCCATGCGGTTGATGCCGGCGGCCAGATCATCCAGCTCATGGCTGCCCAGCGGTGGCAGGCGGGTTTCCAGCTGGCCTTCCTTGAGCAGGTTGACCCCGTGCTGGATGCTGCGCAGCGGCCCGTTGATGGTGCGGCTCATGCGTAGGGCGAGCAGGGCGGTGACGGCCAGCCCGGCGGCGATCAGCAGCAGGCTGGCGAACAGGCTGCGATAGCCCTGCAGCAGGGTGCGGTGGTGCGACAGCTCCAGCTCGACCCAGCCGAGCAGGCGGTCTGCGGCAATCGGGTCGACGCTGCCGGTCATGTTCTGGTGGCGTCCGTAGACCGGCAGCAGGAAGCGTGTGCTGTCCTGGCTGCTGACCTTGGCCAGGGGCTCGCCGCTGCTCTGCGGCAGCGGGTTGAGCATGTTCGGCCCGGCCTGAGCCAGGCTCTGCCGGTCGCTGGAGAGGAAGCCGACGGCGCGCACGTCCTGTTGGTTGAGGGTTTCCTTGGCCAGGCGTTCGAGTTGCGCGGCATCCTGGCGGGCCAGGGCTGGTGCGGCCAGGGGTGCCAGGTGCTGCACCACCAGTTCGCCACGCTCCTGCAATTGGCTGCGCAGGTCGTCCAGCTGGGTCCAGGTGAAATAGCCGCCCAGCACGAGTGCCAGCAGGCTGGTGGGCAGCAGGGTGAGCAGCAAGATGCGGCCCTTGATGCCGAGGTCCTTGAACACGCGGTTCTCCAGCAGATAGGTCTTGCGCGAGTTTAGCGGCTGGCCCGGCGCGCGGACAGCCGCAGAATCTGCCCGTCAACGCTGCGTCACGTTATGGCCGGCGGCGGTTTGCCGCTATCATAGCGATCTTCCTTATTGTGTTCGGATCGCTCGTTCGCCATGACCCTGCAGTTCCCCACCATCGCCGATTGCATCGGCAACACCCCGCTGGTTCGCCTGCAACGTCTGCCTGGCGCCACCTCCAATACCTTGCTGGTCAAGCTGGAGGGCAACAATCCGGCTGGCTCGGTGAAGGATCGTCCGGCGCTGTCGATGATCAGTCGCGCCGAGCTGCGCGGTGACATTCAGCCCGGCGATGTGCTGATCGAAGCCACCTCCGGCAACACCGGCATCGCCCTGGCGATGGCGGCGGCGATCAAGGGCTACAAGATGGTCCTGATCATGCCGGACAACTCCACCGCCGAGCGCAAGGCGGCGATGACCGCCTACGGCGCCGAGCTGATCCTGGTCGACAGCATGGAAGGTGCGCGTGACCTGGCCCTGCAGATGCAGGCCGATGGCCGTGGCAAGGTGCTTGACCAGTTCGCCAATGGCGACAACCCGATCGCCCACTACACCAGCACCGGGCCGGAAATCTGGCAGCAGACCCAGGGCCGCATCACCCACTTCATCAGCTCCATGGGCACCACCGGTACCATCATGGGAGTGTCGCGTTACCTCAAGGAACAGAGCCAGGCGGTGCAGATCGTTGGCCTGCAGCCGCAGGAAGGTTCGGCGATCCCCGGTATCCGCCGTTGGCCCGAGGAATACCTGCCGTCGATCTTCGACGCCAGCCGGGTCGACCGCGTGGTGGACATGGCGCAGAGTGAAGCCGAGGCGGTGATGCGTCGCCTGGCCCGCGAAGAGGGCATCTTCTGTGGGGTTTCCTCCGGTGGCGCGGTGGCGGCCATGCTGCGCCTGTCGCAGGAAGTGGAGAACGCGGTGATGGTGGCGATCATCTGCGACCGCGGTGACCGTTACCTCTCCACCGGTATCTACGACGACCCGCAGTAAGTCGCTGCGCCCCACACAAGTGTGCGGTGCCGGCGCCCGCCGCACCGAGCGTTAGAGTATTCCCAGGTAGGTGTTCCCGATGGCCAAACGCAGTTCAGGTCTGCGCTTCCAACCCGCTGGTGGCGAGCGCAAGGCGCAAGTGCCGGTGGGCAAGAAACAGAAGCTGACGATCGAGCGGTTGGCCCATGACGGGCGCGGCATCGCGTTCATCGACGGGCGCAGCTGGTTCGTCGCCGGTGCCTTGCCGGGCGAGGATGTCGAGGCCCGCGTACTCAGTGCGCGCAGCCAGGTCATCGAGGCCCGCGCCGAGCGCATCCTGCAGGCCGTGCCGTTGCGCCGCCAGGCGCCGTGCGCGCATGCCGGCACCTGTGGCGGTTGTTCCGTGCAGCATTTGCCGCACGACGAGCAACTCGCCCTGAAACAGAGCAGCCTGGCCGAGCAGCTCAAGCGTTTGGCCGGAGTGGAGCCGGACGAATGGGCGGCGCCGCTGGTCGGCCCCGAATTCGCCTATCGCCGCCGTGCGCGCATTGCCGTGCGTTGGGACGTCAAGAGCAAGCATCTCGAGGTGGGCTTTCGCGCCGCTGCTAGCCAGGACATCGTCGCCATTGCCGACTGCCCGGTACTGGTACAGCCCTTGCAGCCTTTGCTGCGTGCGCTACCGACGTTACTGCGTGGCCTGGACAAACCCCAGGTGGTGGGGCACGTCGAGCTGTTCCATGGCAGCGCCGTGGCCTTGCTGCTGCGTCATACCGCCGAGCTGGTCGAGGCCGACCTGGTGCGTTTGCGCCAGTTCTGTGCCGAACACCAGGCCCAGTTGTGGCTACATGGCACCGGTGAGCCGCAGGCGGATCAAGCGGGCGCGGCGTTGAGCTATCGCCTGGAGCTCTGGAACCTGGAGCTGCAATATCGTCCCGGGGACTTCGTGCAGGTTAACGCGCTGGTCAATCAGGCGATGGTCGCGCAGGCGCTAGACTGGTTGGCGCCGCACACTGGCGAGCGCGTGCTGGATCTGTTCTGCGGCTTGGGCAATTTCGCCCTGCCGCTGGCCCAACGGGTCGCGGAAGTGGTGGCGGTGGAAGGCGTGCAGGTGATGGTCGAGCGGGCGCGGGCGAATGCCACGGCCAATGGCCTGGGTAATTTGCACTTTTTCCAGGCCGACCTGTCGAAACCGCTGGCCGATGCCAGCTGGGCGCGCCAGGCCTTCGATGCGGTACTGCTCGATCCGCCGCGTGACGGCGCGTTCGAGGTGGTCAAGCAGATGGGCAAGCTGGGCGCGCGACGCCTGGTGTATGTGTCCTGCAATCCAGCGACCCTGGCCCGCGATGCGGCCGAGCTGGTGAAGCAGGGGTACCGGCTGAAACGCGCCGGAATTCTCGACATGTTCCCGCAGACGGCGCATGTCGAGGCGATGGCATTATTCGAGGCGGGCTAGGATGCCCGCGTAATCCGACTGGTCCAGAGAGGCTGGCGATAGTTGGCGAGCGACAGGCTCGCCGTAGGGAAGGTGCAAGATGGTACAGGTGAGAGCGCATCAGCCCATCAATCTTGATGGCAGCATCAACCTGGAGGCATGGCTGGACCATGCTCTGAGCGTCGATCCGGCGCTGGACCGCGAGGCGCTGAAAGTCGCCTGCGAGTTCGCCCGCGATGCCGAGCAGCAGGCCAATGCCGCGCAGAATCTGTGGGTCGAGGGTACGTCGAGTTTCCAGATCGGTCTGGAAATCGCGGAAATCCTCGCCGACCTCAAGCTCGACCAGGATTCCCTGGTCGCGGCGGTGATCTACCGTGCCGTGCGCGAAGGCAAGACCACCCTCAAACGCGTGCATGAGCTGTTCGGCCCGGTGGTGGCCAAGCTGATCGAGGGCGTGCTGCGCATGGCGGCGATCAGTGCCTCGCTGAATCCGCGCGACTCCCTGGTGCTCGGCTCGCAGGCGCAGGTGGAAAACCTGCGCAAGATGCTGGTGGCCATGGTCGATGACGTGCGTGTGGCGCTGATCAAGCTGGCCGAGCGCACGTGCGCGATCCGCGCGGTGAAGAACGCCGACGACGAGAAGCGCCATCGTGTCGCCCGCGAAGTCTTCGACATCTACGCGCCCCTGGCCCACCGCCTGGGCATCGGCCATATCAAGTGGGAGCTGGAGGACCTGTCCTTCCGCTACCTGGAGCCCGAGCAGTACAAGCAGATCGCCAAGCTGCTGCACGAGCGCCGCCTGGACCGCGAGCAGTACATCGCCGAAGTGATGCAGCAGCTGCGCGACGAGCTGACCGCCACCGGCGTCAAGCCGGACATCAGCGGCCGGGCCAAACACATCTATTCGATCTGGCGGAAGATGCAGCGCAAGGGCCTGCAGTTCAGCCAGATCTACGACGTGCGCGCGGTGCGCGTGCTGGTGCCGGAGGTGCGCGACTGCTACACCGCCCTCGGCATCGTGCACAGCCTGTGGCGGCACATCCCCAAGGAGTTCGACGACTACATTGCCAACCCCAAGGAGAACGGCTACCGCTCGCTGCACACCGCGGTGATCGGCCCGGACGGCAAGGTCCTGGAAGTGCAGATCCGCACCCAGGCCATGCACGAGGAAGCCGAGCTGGGCGTGTGCGCGCACTGGAAGTACAAGGGCACCGACGTCAAAGGCAACTCCGACCACTACGAAGAGAAGATCTCCTGGCTGCGCCAGGTGCTCGAGTGGCACGAGGAACTGGGCGACATCGGCGGACTGGCCGAGCAGCTGCGGGTGGATATCGAGCCGGACCGGGTCTACGTGTTCACCCCGGATGGCCATGCCATCGACCTGCCCAAGGGCGCCACGCCGCTGGACTTCGCTTATCGCGTGCACACCGAGATCGGCCACAACTGCCGTGGCGCCAAGATCAACGGGCGCATCGTGCCGCTCAGCTACAGCCTGCAGACTGGCGAGCAGGTGGAGATCATCACCGGCAAGAACGGCTCGCCGAGCCGCGACTGGCTGAACTCCAACCTTGGCTACATCACCACCTCGCGGGCCCGGGCGAAGATCGTCCACTGGTTCAAGCTGCAGGCGCGCGACCAGAACGTTGCGGCCGGCAAGCTGATGCTCGAGCGCGAGCTGGCGCGCGTGGCGCTGCCAGCGGTGGATTTCGAGAAGCTGGCCGACAAGTGCAACCTGAAGAACGCCGAAGACATGTATGCCGCCCTCGGCGCCGGCGACCTGCGCCTGGCCCATGCGGTCAACCAGGCGCAGCAACTGGTCGAGCCGGAACGTGGCACCGAGCAGCTGGAGCTGATCCCGCGGCGTACCGCCGGCAGCTACAAGCCGGGCAAGCGCGGCGATATCCAGATCCAGGGTGTCGGCAACCTGCTCACGCAGATGGCGGGCTGCTGCCAGCCGCTGCCGGGCGATCCGATCGTCGGTTACATCACCCTCGGCCGTGGCGTCAGCATTCACCGCCAGGACTGTGCTTCGGCGCTGCAACTGGCCAGCCGCGAACCCGAGCGGATCATCCAGGTCAGCTGGGGGCCGGTGCCGGTGCAGACCTATCCGGTGGATATCGTGATTCGCGCCTACGACCGTTCCGGCCTGCTGCGCGACGTGTCGCAGCTGCTGCTCAACGAGCGCCTCAACGTGCTGGCGGTCAATACCCGCTCGAACAAGGAGGACAATACGGCGTCCATGCTGCTGACCATCGAAATTCCGGGACTGGATGCCCTGGGGCGTCTGCTGGGTCGTATCTCGCAGTTGCCCAATATCATCGAGGCGCGGCGCAACCGCAGCAGCTAACCGGTAGGGCGGGTGAAGTCCGCGTATCGCCACGCGGGTTCACCCGCCCTACGGCTTAAAGAGAACCTGTCATGTACCAACTCGCTGACCTGCTGCACCTGATGGCCCGTCTGCGCGACCCGCAGTACGGCTGCCCGTGGGATCTCAAGCAGGACTACGCGAGCATCGTCCCGCACACCATCGAGGAAGC
>JBBNAI010000405.1:0-4662 GCA_037994305.1 Pseudomonas sp.
GAGAAGAAGTACCCCGGCCAGCTCTCCGGTGGCCAGCAACAGCGCGTGGCCCTGGCCCGTGCCCTGGCGCCGGCGCCTTCGCTGCTGCTGCTCGACGAGCCGATGTCGGCCCTCGATGCGCGCGTGCGTGAGCATCTGTGCAGTGAGCTGCGCCAGCTGCAGAAGCGCCTGGGCATCACCACTCTGATGGTCACTCACAACCAGGACGAGGCCATGCTAATGGCCGACCGTATCGCGGTGATCAACCAGGGGCGCGTCGAGCAGTACGCCAGCCCGCAGGAGATCTACCGCGCGCCGGCCACACCGTTCGTGGCCGAGTTCGTGGGGCAAGGCAACTGGTTGCCATTCGAGCGGGATGGGGAGGGGCAGGCGCGGGTCGGCGAGCTCAGTCTGCGCGTGCACGCCAGCCATTCCATCGAGCGCGGACGCCTGTTCTGTCGCCCGGAAACAGTGGTGATCAACCCCAGCGTGCATGAAGACAATCTGTTCAGCGCGCAGATGCGCGAGATCACCTTCCTTGGCAATCGCTGCCGTCTGAGCTTCGAGCTGGATGCCTTGCCCGGGCACAACCTGCTGGCCGAGCTGGCCCCGGAAGCCATGCCGCGCCTGGCCGGTGCGGATATCTGGGTGGCCTTGCCGCCGCGCAGCCTGCAGGTGTTCGCCTGAGATGGAGCGCGCATTGACCCTCAAACCTGCGGTGCTGCGCCGCCACGCACCTGCCGACCTGGCCGACCGCCTGTTCGTGCTCGGCGGTCAGTGGCTGCTGCTGGTGCTACTGGTGCTCGCCGTGCTGCTGCCACTGCTGGCCATGCTCTGGCGCGGTTTCAGCGGTGATGCGGGGCAGGGTGGTGGCCTGGCGGCAGCGACCGAGCTGTTCGCCAGCGCCAATTTCCGCTGGTTGCTGGGCAACAGCCTGAGCGTGTCCACCACGGTGGCGGCCATTGTCGTGCCGCTGGCCTATGCCTTCGCTTACGCCCTGCAGCGTACCTGCATTCCTGGCAAGGGCTTGTGGCGCGGGATTTCCCTACTGCCGCTGCTGGCCCCGTCGATGCTGCCGGGTATCGCGCTGATCTACCTGTTCGGCAACCAGGGCGTGCTGCGTGGGCTGGTGCCGGACAATATCTACGGCTTCTGGGGCATCGTCCTCGGCCAGGCCATCTACACCTTTCCCCATGCGCTGATGGTGTTGCTCTCGGCCCTGGCGCTGGCCGATGCGCGGCTGTTCGACGCGGCATCGAGCATGGGCGCCTCGCCCTGGCGGGCGTTTCGCAGCATCACCTGGCCGGGCAGCCGGCAAGGCGTGTTTGCCGCCTTCTGCCTGGTGTTCACCCTGTGCATCACCGACTTCGGCGTACCGGTGGTGGTCGGTGGCGATTACCAGGTGCTGGCACTTGAGGCTTACAAGGCCGTGGTCGGCCAGCAGCAGTTCGGTCGCGGTGCGCTGATCGGCATGGTCCTGCTGCTGCCGGCGCTGTTCAGCTTCGCCGTCGACCTGTGGCTGCGCCGCCACCAGCGCGATGCCATGGGCGGCCGTGCCCAGGTCTACCACCCACAGCCGGCGCGCCGCCGCGATGCTGCCTTCCTCATCGTGGCGGTGCTGATCTGCAGCGTGCTGCTCGGCGTGTTCGGCATGGCGGTGTACTCATCGCTGGTCAAGTTCTGGCCGTACGACCTGTCGCTGTCGCTGCAGCATTACGCCTTCTCGGATTTGCCCGGGGGCTGGTTGGCCTACCGCAACAGCCTGCTGCTGGCGCTGTGCAGCGCGCTATTCGGCAGCCTGCTGATCTTCACCGGCGCCTACCTGATGGAGAAGACCCGGCAGAGCCCGCTGACCCAGGCCCTGCGCCTGCTCAGCTTCGTGCCGATGGCGGTGCCCGGCCTGGTGCTCGGTCTTGGCTACGTGTTCTTTTTCAACTTGCCGGGCAACCCGCTGAGTGGCTTGTACGGCAGCCTGGCGCTGCTGGTGGTGTGCACCATCGCGCACTTCCTGACCACTGCACAGATGACCGCCAGTGCCGCGCTGCGCCAGCTCGACGGCGAGTTCGAGGCCGCTGCGCTGTCGCTCAAGGTGCCGCTGTTGCGCCATTTCCTGCGGGTGACCTTGCCGATCTGCCTGCCGGCGCTGCTCGACATCATTCGCTACCTGTTCGTCTCGGCGATGACCACGGTGTCGGCGGCGATCTTCCTCTACAGCCCGGACAGCGTGCTCGCCGCCGTGGCCGTGCTGAACATGGACGACGCCGGCAACGTCGGCGGTGCGGCGGCCATGTCGACCCTGATCCTGCTCACCTCGGCCGGCGTCTCGCTGCTGCTGGCCGGTGTTTCCCGTGGCCTGTTGCGCCGCTCCCAGGCCTGGCGTCAGCCGGCGCCGGGCCATTGATACGCTGTTGGAGATTGCCATGCGCTACCAAACCCCTGCCCACCTGCAAGCCGCGATCCTTGACTGGGCCGGTACCGTGGTCGATTTCGGCTCGTTCGCGCCGACGCGCATCTTCGTCGAAGCCTTCGCCACCTTCGATATCGAGATCAGCCTGGAAGAAGCCCGCGGCCCGATGGGCATGGGCAAGTGGGACCACATTCGTACCCTGTGCGACCAGCCGGCAGTGGCCGCACGTTTCCAACAGCGCTTCGAGCGCTTGCCGTCTGACGATGACGTCACTGCCATCTACGAACGCTTCATGCCGCTGCAGATCGCCAAGGTCGGCGAGCATTCGGCGTTGATCCCCGGTGCGCTGGACTGCATCGCCGCGCTGCGCCAGCGCGGGCTGAAGATCGGCACCTGCTCCGGCTACCCGAAACAGGTGATGGACAAGGTGGTCGAGCTGGCCGCTGCCAAGGGCTACCTGCCCGATCACGTGGTGGCCACTGACGAAGTGCCCAAGGGCCGCCCGAGCCCGGCGCAGGCCCTGGCCAACGTCATCGCCCTGGGCCTGGACGATGTCGCCGCCTGCGTGAAAGTCGACGACACCGAGCCCGGCATCCTCGAAGGCCGCAGCGCCGGCATGTGGACCGTGGCGCTGCGTTTTTCCGGCAATTTCCTTGGCCTGACCTGGGAGCAATACCAGGCCCTCAGCGCCGAACAGCTGCAGGCCGAACGCCAGCGCATCGATGCGCTGTTTGCTGCCAGTTGCCCGCATTACCTGATCGACACCATCGCCGATTTGCCCGCTGTGATCGACGCCATCAATGCGCGTCTGGCCAAGGGCGAATTGCCGGCCCACAGCTGATTACAAAACAACCAACGCCAACCTAGGAGTCACACCATGTTCAAACGCACCGCCCTGGCCGCCGGCCTGCTTGCTGCTTGTGCATTGCACGCTCAGGCCGCTACTGAGCTGACCGTGTACACCGCCCTCGAAGTGGAACAACTCAAGGCTTACAAGGAAGCCTTCGAGAAGCAGAATCCGGATATCGAAATCAAATGGGTGCGCGACTCCACCGGTATCGTCACCGCCAAGCTGCTGGCCGAAAAAGAGCGCCCGCAGGCGGACGTGGTCTGGGGCTTGGCCGGTTCCAGCCTGGCCATCCTGAAACAGCAGGGCATGCTCGACGCCTATGCGCCGGCCAACCTCGACAAGATCGGCGCCAACTACCGTGACGCCGCCAACCCGCCATCCTGGGTCGGCATGGACGTGTGGGCCGCGACCATCTGCTTCAACACCGTGGAGGCCGAGAAACAAGGCCTGCCCAAGCCGACCAAATGGGAAGACCTGACCAACCCGGTGTACAAAGACAAAATCGTCATGCCTAACCCGGCTTCATCTGGCACCGGCTACCTCGATGTCAGCGCCTGGCTGCAAACCTTTGGCGAAGCCCAGGGCTGGGCCTACATGGACAAGCTGCACGCCAATATCGGTCAGTACACCCACTCCGGTTCCAAACCGTGCAAGCTCGCCGCCGCTGGCGAATTCCCCATCGGCATCTCCTTCGAATACCCGGCCGTGCAGCTGAAACGCAAAGGCGCACCGCTGGATATCGTCTTGCCCAAAGAAGGCCTGGGCTGGGAAATCGAAGCCACCGGCATCATCAAAGGCACCGCCCACCTGGACGCCGCGAAGAAGCTCGCTGACTTCTCCGCCAGCCGCGAGGCGATGGACCTGTACAAGGCCAACTTCGCCGTCCTCGCCCAGCCGGGCATCGCCGAACGCTTCCAGGAGCTGCCGGCCGACTACGAGCAGCGCCTGATCAAGAACGACTTCAACTGGGCCTCGGAAAACCGCGACCAAATCCTCGCCGAGTGGCGCAAGCGCTATGACGGCAAGTCGGAACCGCTGCCTCAATAAAACTACTGCGCTCGGTCAGGCGGCGTTAAAAACAGACTCGCCTGACCTTGGCTCGCTACGTTTTAAAACCTTTCTACTGCTCGGTCGTCGCTGGCCGGGCCTTTTTTCTCCTCACCTGTTCCGGAGTTTTTTATGTCTCAGCACGACTGTGACCTGCTGATCGTTGGCGCCGGCATTCTCGGCCTCGCCCATGCCTGGGCTGGCGCCAAGCGCGGCCTCAAGGTCAAGGTGTTCGAGCGCAGCCACACGCCGCTGGGCGCCTCTATCCGCAATTTCGGTCAGGCCCTGGTGGGCGGGCAGGCGCCGGGCGCGATGCTCAACCTAGCGCGCCAGGCCCGTGGCCTGTGGGCCGAGCTGGGGCAGGGCGCCGGGCTGAAAC
>JBBNAI010000406.1:0-7647 GCA_037994305.1 Pseudomonas sp.
TAACGACAGCCGAGTCAAACCTGCAGCAGGCGATCACGCAGCTTCTGGATCTCGTCGCGCATCTGCGCCGCGGCCTCAAACTCTAGGTCGCGGGCGAGTTGGTACATCTTTTCTTCCAACTGGCGAATGCGCTTGGTGATCTCGCTGGGCGAGCGCAGCTCAGCCTCGTAACGCGCACTCTCCTCCGCCGCCTTGGCCATACCCTTGCGCTTGTTGCTGCGCGAACCGGGTACCGTGGCGCCTTCGAGGATGTCCTGGATATCCTTCTTCACGCCCTTGGGCACGATGCCGTTGGCTTCGTTGAAGGCGATCTGCTTGTTGCGACGCCGTTCGGTCTCGCCAATCGCACGCTCCATCGAGCCGGTCATGCGGTCGGCATACAGAATCGCCCGACCATTGAGGTTGCGCGCCGCGCGGCCAATGGTCTGGATCAATGAGCGCTCGGAACGCAGGAAGCCTTCCTTGTCCGCATCGAGGATTGCCACCAGCGAGACTTCGGGCATATCCAGGCCCTCGCGCAACAGGTTGATCCCCACCAGCACGTCGAAGGCCCCGATGCGCAGGTCACGGATGATCTCCACCCGCTCCACCGTGTCGATATCGGAGTGCAGGTAGCGCACCTTGACGTCGTGATCCGCCAGGTAATCGGTGAGATCCTCAGCCATGCGCTTGGTCAGGGTGGTGACCAGCACACGCTCCTCGATCGCCACGCGCTTGCGGATCTCCGAAAGCAGGTCATCGACCTGGGTGCGGGCCGGGCGCACCTCGATCTGCGGATCGACCAGGCCGGTCGGGCGCACCAACTGCTCGACCACTCGCCCGGCATGTTCGGCCTCGTAGTTGCCCGGCGTGGCCGAAACGAAAATGGTCTGCGGGCTGGACGCCTCCCACTCCTCGAAACGCATCGGCCGGTTATCCAGCGCCGACGGCAGACGGAAACCGTACTCGACCAGGGTTTCCTTACGCGAACGGTCGCCCTTGTACATCGCCCCAACCTGCGGCACCGAGACGTGGGACTCGTCGATCACCAGTAGCGCCTGGTCCGGCAGGTAGTCATACAGGGTCGGCGGCGGCTCGCCCGGACCGCGCCCGGAGAGGTAGCGCGAGTAGTTTTCGATACCGTTGCAGTAACCCAGCTCGAGGATCATCTCCAGATCGAAGCGCGTACGCTGCTCCAGGCGCTGCGCCTCGACCAGCTTGTTGTTGGCGCGCAGGTACTCCAGGCGTTCCTTGAGCTCGACCTTGATGTGCTCCACCGCCTCCAGCAATACCTCACGCGGGGTGACGTAGTGGCTCTTGGGGTAGAAGGTGAAGCGAGGCAGCTTGCGGATCACCTCGCCAGTCAGCGGATCGAAGGCCGAGATGCTTTCCACCTCATCATCGAACAGCTCGATGCGGATCGCCTCCAGGTCGGACTCGGCCGGGAAGATGTCGATCACATCGCCCCGCACGCGGAAGGTGGCGCGGGCAAAGTCCATGTCATTGCGGGTGTACTGCAGGTCGGCCAGGCGACGCAGCAAGGCACGCTGGTCCATCTTGTCGCCACGGTCGACGTGCAAGACCATCTTCAGGTAGCTCTCAGGACTACCCAGGCCGTAGATGCACGACACGGTGGTGACGATGATCGCATCGGGCCGTTCGAGCAGGGCTTTGGTCGCCGACAGCCGCATCTGCTCGATATGGTCGTTGATCGAGGCGTCCTTCTCGATAAAGGTATCGGACGACGGAACGTAAGCCTCGGGCTGGTAGTAGTCGTAGTAGGAGACGAAGTACTCCACCGCATTGTTCGGGAAGAAGCTCTTGAATTCGCCATAGAGCTGCGCGGCCAGGGTCTTGTTCGGCGCCAACACCAAGGTCGGACGCTGGATCTGTGCGATCACGTTGGCGATGCTGAAAGTCTTGCCGGAGCCGGTCACACCGAGCAGGGTCTGGTGCGACAGACCAGCCTGCAACCCTTCCACCATCTGGCGAATGGCCTCTGGCTGATCGCCAGCGGGCTTGAAGCGGGTGACGAGCTGAAATTGGGACATCGGTGATCCTCGGCAAGCCACTGTGACGCGACTACGAAACAGGCGTCATAGCTATCGTAAAGCGCGCTGGCGCTGTCGCCGCGCGCAAACTAGGCCGCTATAATAGCGGCCCGATTATGCAACTCCCTAGTTCCAGTTTTGACTAGGCGTTGCCGGTTCCCCACCTTCCTCTCCGAGCTGCCGCATAATGAGTCTGTTCTCTGCCGTCGAAATGGCACCGCGCGACCCGATCCTGGGCCTGAATGAAGCCTTCAATGCCGACCCCCGCACCACCAAGGTCAACCTGGGCGTCGGTGTCTACTTCACCGAGGAAGGTCGAATTCCGCTGCTGCGCGCCGTCGCCGAGGCTGAGAAAGCCCGCATCGAAGCCCATGCACCGCGCGGTTACCTGCCAATCGAAGGCATCGCCGCTTATGACAGCGCCGTGCAGAAACTGCTGTTCGGTGAAGATTCGGCCCTGCTGGCCGAAGGCCGCGTAGTCACCACCCAGGCCGTCGGCGGTACTGGCGCCCTGAAGACTGGCGCCGATTTCCTCAAGCGCCTGCTGCCAAGCGCAGTGGTTGCGATCAGCGACCCGAGCTGGGAAAACCACCGCGCCCTGTTCGAGTCTGCCGGCTTCCCGGTACAGAACTACCGTTACTACGATGCCGCCAGCCACGGCGTGAACCGTGCCGGCATGCTGGAAGACCTGAAGAACCTGCCAGCCCGCTCGGTGGTTGTGCTGCACGCCTGCTGCCATAACCCGACTGGCGTCGACCTGTCGCTAGACGACTGGAAAGCCGTGCTGGAAGTGCTGCGCGAGCGTGAGCACGTGCCTTTCCTCGACATCGCCTACCAGGGCTTCGGCGACGGCATCGACCAGGACGCCTTCGCTGTGCGCCTGTTTGCCGAGTCCGGCCTGCCATTCTTCGTTTCCAGCTCCTTCTCCAAATCCTTCTCGCTGTACGGCGAGCGCGTCGGCGCCCTGTCCATCGTCACAGCGTCGAAGGAAGAAGCCGGCCGTGTGCTCTCGCAAGCCAAGCGCGTGATCCGCACCAACTACTCCAACCCACCGACCCACGGCGCCACCGTGGTCGCCAGCGTGCTCAACAGCACTGAACTGCGCGCACTTTGGGAACAGGAGCTGGCGGAGATGCGCGAACGCATTCGCGGCATGCGCCTGGCCATGGTCGAACAACTGGCGGCCCAGGGCGCCAAGCGCGACTTCAGCTTTGTCGCCCGGCAACGCGGCATGTTCTCCTACTCCGGCCTGACCGCCGAGCAGGTAGAACGCCTGAAAAACGAGTTCGCCATCTACGCGGTCGGCACTGGCCGCATCTGCGTCGCCGCCCTTAACCACAACAACCTGGGCGCCGTTACCAAGGCCATCGCTCAAGTGCTCTGAATGAGGCGGAGAAGTCAGCACCGAGTGTTGACTTCTCTTTCTTAATCAGTAGGATACGCACCGCAGTTCCGCGATAGCTCAGTCGGTAGAGCAAATGACTGTTAATCATTGGGTCCCTGGTTCGAGTCCAGGTCGCGGAGCCAAATTCGAAAGCCTCAGGTGAAAACCTGGGGCTTTTTTATTGCTTGCGGACTCTCACCAGGGACTACGTCCCAGGTTATTCGCTTCGCTCACCCCTTCGGGGCCGCGCTAAAGCGCGTTCAGCTGCGCTGTCGAGCCAGGTCGCGGAGCCAAATTCAAAAGCCTCAGGTGAAAACCTGGGGCTTTTTCGTTTCAGCTATAAATCCCCAGACACTAAAAAGCCGGTCATTGACCGGCTTTTTTATTCTTCGCGATGCTAGTTCAGTTGATATTCAACTTATCGCGATTTTTCTCCAGGGTCGCAGCACCGATACCCTTCACCTCCAGCAGTTCGTCCACCGAAGCAAACGGACCGTTGGCCGTACGGTGATCTACAATTGCCTGCGCCTTGACCTTGCCAATACCCACCAGCTCACTCTCCAGAGTGGCAGCATCGGCGGTATTGAGGTTTACCTTGCCAACTTCAGCACCGGCAACGGCCTGAGAACTTTCAGCAGGAGAGGCTTCTGGCTTGGCAGACTCTACGGCAAATACACTTACGGAAAGGCTGGTGAGGCAGGCGAACAGCAGAGCGGAGAGTTTGGAGTTCAGCATGTACAGTTCCTTGTCGAAGTATGTGGCGATCCTGCCACACACTCAACCTAGCCTCTGTTCATTGCCTGTCAAAAAGCACCATTAGAATTCTGTGCGCTGCTGCACATGCATCCAGTCAACGATTTCACCTTCCGGGGTATAACCACTAACAGTCGCCCTCAACAGCTGGCGCACCCTGTCGTAATCAGCGGCATCAACGGCCGCCAGCAACTCACTCAAAGTTGCTTTCAATGCATCCCAGGACAGTAACTCCTCATTGGCACGCATGATCATCGAATGACTGGTTGGACTGACCTCACCACCAATTAGCAGCTCTTCAAAGAGCTTTTCGCCTGGACGCAAGCCGGTGAACTCGACAGCAACATCACCTTGAGGATTGCGCTCCGAACGCACACTCAACCCAGACAGATGGATCATCTTCTCAGCCAGATCAAGAATCTTCACCGGCTGCCCCATATCGAGAACGAAAACATCTCCACCCTGCCCCATCGAGCCCGCCTGAATAACCAGCTGCGCCGCTTCGGGAATGGTCATGAAGTAGCGGGTAATCGATGGGTGAGTGACAGTGACAGGGCCGCCACGACGAATTTGTTCGCGGAAAAGCGGAATAACCGATCCAGAAGAACCTAGAACGTTACCGAAACGCACCATGGTAAAGCGTGTCTTGTTCACCTGATGTAAGGCACTGCCATCACCCATAAGCACCGGCGCCAGCTCTGCACTCAAGGCCTGCAAGACCATTTCCGCCAGACGCTTAGTGCTACCCATGACGTTGGTTGGCCGCACCGCTTTATCCGTAGAGATCAGCACAAAGTGCTCAACCCCGGCTTTCAATGCTGCTTGAGCGGTGTACAGCGTCCCCATCACGTTATTGAGGATACCTTCAGCGATGTTGTGCTCAACCATAGGCACATGCTTGTACGCCGCCGCGTGATAGACCGTATTGACCCCCCAGGTACGCATCACATCATGCATCTGCGCCTGACTGCGTACAGAGCCCAATACCGGCACCAAACGTACTGGCAAAGACATACGCCGCGCCACCGCCTCCAGTTCGCCATGAATGCTGTAAAGGTTGAACTCACTCTGCTCGAGAAGAATCAGGGTCTTTGGCGAGCTACCCATGATTTGTCGACAGAGCTCAGCACCAATAGAGCCACCAGCACCCGTCACCATCACGACCTGGCCGAGAATGCAGCGCTCCAGCAACTCCGCCTGCGGCGGAACAGCATCTCGCCCCAACAGGTCAGCAATCTCGACCTCCTGGATGTCCTCTACTTTCACTCGCCCACTGGCCAAATCGAGAATATCCGGCACCGATCGGATATGCAGTGGAAAGCGCTCTAGAAACTGCAGGATTTCTTTACGTCGCGCGCGCGTAGCTGAAGGGATAGCCAACAAAATTTCCTCAGCCCCCGTCTCGCTGATCATTTGCGAAATACTCTTGGGAGCAAAAACCTTTAGCCCTGCAATGACTCGGGATGAAATGCCAGGATCATCATCAATGAAAGCGACCGGGCGCATTGCTTTGCCCACTCGCAGAGCCGCAACTAATTGATTACCCGCAGTACCTGCGCCATAAACGGCTACTTTTGGCAGACCATCATCAGCCGAAGAAAGACTCATGACTTGCCGAACCTGGAACCAGTCGCCCATAAAATATTGGCGCATCAACAGCCTGAGGCCACCCAGCATGAGCAGACTCAACCACCAATAATTGAATACCAGAGAGCGCGGAACAACCGCAGGTGCAGTGCGATACCAATAAACGATCAACGCGAGAAACAAGGCCGAAATGGTCACCGAACGAAAATAGTAACAAGCGCATCATTACCCAAATAACGAAGTACAGCGCGATACATCCCCTGCCGAATATAAATAGGAATAGCAACCAGAGGCGCCGCCATGAACAACCACAAGTGATCCCCCAGAGGGTTGACCAACTTTTCCCAGCCCAAGCGAATCAGAAACGCCAACCAGAGAGCCACCCAAGTGATGACTATATCGGCTGACACCTGAGCCAAGCGCTTGTACCTTCTAGGCCAGCGCAATAACCACGTCCGAAAATTCAAGGCATTCATCAGAGCATCTCCTTGCTGAAGTTAGCCGCCACTAGAAACAAGCCTCACTCCACCAGCCCTGCCCTATACTTATACGCCAAAGCAAGCAGAGGGATATAGGCCAACAACAAGGCCACCACTACAGCCCCGCCACACGCCACCCAAAAAGCAAGAGGTGTTAGCCAGCACAGGTTAATAACTGCCACAGCCAAGGTTATAGGCAGGTGCCGACCGTAGTAGCGCGCCGCAAATTGGTAAGCATGACTACGGTGCGCCTCATAAAATTTATAACCATGCAACATGCGACGACATAGCGTAAAAGTCGCATCCACGATGAATACACCTAACAGAATAATCCAGGCCCAAAATAACTGCGGCGCAACCAAACCCGCCTGCAGTGAAAGAACCCCCAAGGCCATACCAATAAAACCGCTACCACCATCCCCCATGAAAATGCGTGCAGGAGGAAAGTTCCAGACGAGGAACCCAGTTGCTGCTGCGCCGAGAAGCGCAGGCGCCAGCGCTGCAGGCCAATCCCCGAGCATCCCATAGAGCAATGCACCAGAAATGCAGACGGTCGCCGCCTCAACCCCTGCCAGCCCATCTATTCCGTCCATGAAGTTGTAAAGATTCAACAACCAGACCAAATAAAATATAATCAGAACATATCGAAACCAACCTAACTCAACACCCAGCAATTGCACATCCGGCAGCACCCCAATACAAAAAACAGCTAGCCCTGCTGCAATGAAATGAAAAACCAACCTCCAGCGCGCGGCTATATGCCCATGATCATCACAAAACCCCACAAGCGCGACTAATCCGCCACTACCCAGCAGCGCGAAAAACTGATTACGTGAGAATTCATCGAATCCAAAAAGAACCGCTAATCCTATAAAAAATCCGAAAACAATCGCTAATCCACCACCACGGGGAGTAGGTACATTGTGTGAGCTGCGCTCATTAGGGATATCCATAACATTACGCTTCAACGCATAGCGACGCAGCACCCACGTCATCAGGAAAGATACTGACAATACGGAGGGCAGCAACCAGTAGCCGATATTCAAAGTTGCCCCTCCAAAAAGCTCACCGCAGTTTCACGCAAACCTTCATCTCTCGTAACAGGTGGCTGCCAACCCAGTTTCATTCGTGTTCTGGTTATATCGACCTGCAGTGAACCGCATAGACGGTTCGCCACATCCCCTTTGCCCAGCCCCTTAGCCACAAAGCGCAGGAGTCCTTGAGGGACAGGTAGCAAGCGTGCCGGCCGCCCCAGCGCTGAGCCCAGACAGCGCAGCATCTCAGTCGTCGAAAGATCATCACCGTCACTAACCAAGAACACCTGATTGGCTGCTGCAGGGTGAGCCAGGCAAACGTGGAGCAAGTCGAGCAGGTTGGGCAGCGCGACCAAACTACGTCGATTATGGATAGCCCC
>JBBNAI010000407.1:0-1367 GCA_037994305.1 Pseudomonas sp.
CGCCAGGGCGCGCTGGTCGACGCCAAGCTGCTCGGCCAGCACAGTGTCGAACTGGGCGAGCGCCTGGTCGAGCTGGAACGCCAGGCCTTCGCCATCGCCGGTGAAGAGTTCAACCTGGGCTCGCCCAAGCAGCTCGGTGCGATTCTTTACGAGAAACTCGGCCTGCCGGTGATCAGCAAGACCGCCACCGGCCAGGCTTCGACCGCCGAAGCGGTGCTGGCCGAACTGGCCGAGCAGGACTACGAGCTGCCCAAGGTGCTGATGCAGTACCGCAGCCTGAGCAAGCTGAAAAGCACCTACACCGACCGCTTGCCGGAGCAGATCAACCCGCGCACCGGGCGCATCCACACCAGCTACCACCAGGCAGTGGCGGCGACCGGGCGGCTGTCTTCGACCGATCCGAACCTGCAGAACATCCCGATCCGCACCGCCGAAGGCCGGCGCATTCGCCAGGCCTTCATCGCGCCCAAGGGCTACAAGTTGATGGCGGCGGACTACTCGCAAATCGAGCTGCGCATCATGGCCCACCTGGCCAAGGACGAAAGCCTGCTGGATGCCTTCCGCCACGGCCGCGATGTGCACCGCGCCACCGCCGCTGAAGTGTTCGGTGTGGCCCTGGACGAGGTCAGCAACGACCAACGGCGCAGCGCCAAGGCGATCAACTTCGGCCTGATCTACGGTATGAGCGCCTTCGGTCTAGCCAAGCAGATCGGCTGCGACCGCAAGCAGGCGCAGGCTTATATCGATGTGTACTTCGCCCGCTATCCGGGTGTGCTGGCCTACATGGAGCGCACCCGCGAGCAGGCGTCGCAGCAGGGTTTTGTCGAGACCCTGTTCGGTCGCCGCCTGTACCTGCCGGACATCCACGCGAAGAACCCGTCGCTGCGCAAGGGCGCCGAGCGCACCGCGATCAACGCGCCGATGCAGGGCACCGCGGCGGACATCATGAAACGCGCGATGATCGCCGTGGACGCCTGGCTGCCGCAGTCCGGCCTGGATGCCAAGGTCATCCTGCAGGTACACGACGAACTGGTGCTGGAGGTTCGCGAAGATCAGATCGAGGCGCTCAAGGCTGGCCTGCTGCCGCTGATGAGCGGTGCCGCCGAACTGGATGTGCCATTGCTGGTCGAGGCCGGAGTAGGCAACAACTGGGATGAGGCGCACTAAGCAGCCCACCAGCTGCGGCATAGGGTCGCAGCTGGCCTGGTTTTAGAAGCGTTTGTGCATTAGTAGTTAACGACTTATCGCAACGCGGTTTAAAAAAATCTGAACTATCTGCCAGAAACACCGGTCAGAGTTTACGAATGGCAAGCAAGCCCTTCGATGCTCCTATGTGTGTTTAGTGTTGGCAGATCTCTGAACCCCGC
>JBBNAI010000408.1:0-5118 GCA_037994305.1 Pseudomonas sp.
TGGTGAGATTACGCCCGGCCGTGTTCGGGTCGCGGTTAGCGTCCACATCGGCCACCGAAATACCCGTGATGCTCAGCGGTGTATCTTCCGAGCCGCTCTGGGTGCCGGGCACGGTGTTGACCGGCGCATCGTTCTGTTCGACGTAGCCGGCGTTGGCATTCTGCTGCACGCCTTCGCCGAGGGTGACGACGATCTGGCCGAGGGTACTGCCGTCGCTGTCGATGCGCACACGCAGATCGCCTACCGGCTGCGGGTAGTTGATGGTGCCGGTGGGCGTGTCGATACGGTAGAGGCCTGAGGGCAGCACGCCGAAACTGTACTGGCCGTTGGCGTCCGTGGTGGTGCTGAAGGTGGCGTTATCGCCGGTGGTGCTCAGGTTGCCGTCGGCACCGGCCCAGGTCAGGGTCACGGTCTGTCCGGCCAGGCCGCCGCCGTCCGGTGTGGTGCTGCCCGTCGCGCTGGCGGTGTCATTCCACAGGGTTCCGGCGATGATGCCCAGGCCGGCTGCGGAGCTGAGCACATAGTCGTTCACTCCGCCGCTGCCGGTGCGTTCACCAGTGGTGCCTCCATCCGCACCGACATTGCTGCCGCCCCAGCCGGTGAAGTCCTCGGGCAGGCTCGACCAGCGCAGGGTGGCCGTGCCGTTGGCCTGAGAGACCAGGGCGTCGTTGGGCACGGTGACCGCATAGACCACGCTGACCTGGGTGCCGACGTCCAGCTGCTCGAAGTTGACGGTCAGGCCACCGCTGGTGCTGAAGCTGATGCCGTCGGCGGGCAGGTCGCCGACCAAGTAGGTGGTGCTGCCGACGGTGATGCTAGTCAGGCTGTAGGCGGAGCCACCCGTGAAGCCGTCGGTCAGCACCGCGTCATAGGCCGGCAGGCCGCCGTTCTGGGTAAACACCACTGCCACCGTGGCGGTGCCGGTGCTGCCGCCCGGATTGGGGTCGAAGGCGGTGACGGTCTTGTCCATGCCGGTGAAGCCCGGCTCGACTATGTCCTGGTACAGGGTCGCGCTGCTGCTGATCTGGGTGGCGCCATTACCGACGAAGTCGCGCGCGGTGACCGCCAGCTGGTCGCCGGCCTGGTTGGAGGCCTGGTTGCTGACCCTGACATTGAACTCCAGGGCCAGGCCTTCGAGGTTGCCATCGCTGAGGTCGTTGTTGATCAGGTTGCCGAAACTGAAGGTGACGGTGCGGCCATCTGGGGAGACCGAGATCAGGCTGGCGTTGAGCACGGCGGTCAGCGGGTTGGCCAGGTTCGGGTCGATGGGGCCGGCCTGGAGCGTATCCTGGTCGCCGGTGATGGTCGGGTCGCCGCTGCTGACCAGTGAGCCGCCGAGGCTGCTGGTCAGGCCGGTATTGGAAATCAGGCCGATCAGCACGTTATTCAGGTTGGCCGGGATGAACTCCAGGCCATCGGCCAGGGTGATCTGAATCTGGTAACCGCTACGGCCACCCTCGGGAACGTTGGCCACGACCCGATAACGCACGATTTCGCCAATGCTGACCGTTTCGTTGATGCCATTGGTGGGGTTGGCTGCCGGGGTATCGTCGAGACCACCGACCCGCGAGATCCGGAAACCCGTGGAGGCGGGAATAACCAGGCTGGCGCTGCTGCGGTAATCGTTGAGGCTGCCGCCATTCAACGAGCCATCGACCCCGGTGCGTTCACCCGCGGGGGCTGCACTGCCCCCGGTAGTGCCATCCAGGCTGGTCCATTGTGCAGTGGCGATATTGGTGAAAATGGCTGCGTTGTTGGCGGTCGCATTTACCGTGCCGCGTACAGTGAGCACGATGCTGTCGCCTGCACCGATATCGATATTGGCGCCACTGGCGCTGCGCAGCACGTACTGGCTGCCGACCAGGGCGATCTCGAAGTCGACACCGCCATTGTTGGTGGCGCCACCGTTGTACACCTTGCCGACCAGGGTCAGCCCATCCAGCTGGGTGGGCAGGTTGTCGAGCAGGGTGATGTCGAAGGCGTCGTAGCCACTGCCATTGCTCAGGGTGATGGTGAAATCGATCACTGCGCCGAGGTCGAAGCCGACGATGGGGGGAGTGGTCAACAATTGCTGGGTAACGCTCAGTACCGGCTCGCGCACGGTAATGGTCGGCGTGCCGTCACTGGCCACCACGCGATCGATTGCCGCACTGCCGTTGGCGGTATTGTTATCCGGGTCGCTGTAGATCAGTTGGGCGTCGTTGGTGCGGGTGACGCCATCCTGGTTGCCCGCCACGTTGTCGGCGATCAGGTGTACGCGGATGGTGAAGCTGTTGTTGGCGGCGTTGTTGTCGGCCGTGGCGCCAGCGGCGCTGAAGGTGAAGCGCGTATCGACGCCGTCGGCGCCTAAGGTGCCGCCGACCCCGGCTATACCGGAAACAATGACGCTGCCGGCGAACCCGGTGGTGATCAGTTGGTAGCCGGCGCCGCTGGCATAGCTGGTGTCCAGGCGCATGCCGGGTGGGATCAGGTCATCAATGCGCAGGGACTGGGTGCTGCCTTCGGGCAGGGTCACCACGATGTCATAGAGCATGCCTTCGCCAACCACCAGGTTGGCGCCGGTGGTGTGGCTGGCGCTGGAGTCGCCGTCATCCAGGCTGCCTCCAGCGAAACCTTTGTCGATTTCCGGTGCAGCCACCTGCTGGCCGGCGATATCGACAAGCGGGGCGCCGCCAAGGAAATTATCGCCGCCTTCGGTGCTGGCGTAATTGAGCAGGCTGGCGCTGCTCTGCAGGGTGCGACTGGCGGCGATGCTGTTGCTGACGCTGGCGTCGTAGGTGATCACCACCAGATTGGCGCCACTGGTGTCGGCCGCGGTGCCTGGGCGACCGGCCAGCAGGCCACCGGTGCCGGCGCCATCGATGAAGGTAATGGTAGTGCCGCTGACGCTGTAGTCACTGCCCGCCTGCAGCAGGGTGCCGTCGCCGCGGTAGATCAGCAGGTTGGCATTGGCCAGGCTACCGCCGACGAAGGACAGGCCGGCGGGTAGGGTGATGCTGGTGCTGACGTCGTAGGCCGCGCCGCCGCCGCTGTTCTCGATGGCGGTGGCCAGGCGCAGGGTGTCGCCGCCATCGATGCCAGTGACATTGCCATTGACCGCAGTGATGTCGGTGATGCTGCCACTGAACGGCACACCGCTGCTGCCGGGGGCGCCCCAGCTACCACTGGTACCGCTGACCGTGCCGTTGCTGCTGGAGACCACGCCATGGCTGATGCTCAGCACGGGCTCGGCGATGGAGGAGATCACCGCGATACTGTCGCTGGAGCTGAAGACGGACTTGCTTTCCAGTGTGGTGGTCTGGCTGGACTCGGCGAGTACATCGAACTCGCGGTTGTCAGCGAACGGCTGATCGCCGACGCGCATGGTGAACTCGATCTCGATACGGCTGCCGTTGGTGATGTCGCTGGCCTTGATGTAGCTGCCAAGGTCGAACACCACCGAGTTGCCGGGGCCGTTGCTGACGGTGATGGTGCCGTCTGCGTTGGTATTGCCCGAACCGAGCACCCACTGGCCAACGTTGGCTTCACCACCGCTGCCGAGTTGCCAACTGATGCCACTGACGTCGAACAGCGGCAATGGCAGGTAGGCGGTCAGCTTCAGATTCTCGTAGTCGCCGGTGACCAGATTATAGCTGAGGCGGAAAGTGACCTCGTCGCCGGGCTTGAGCTCGGCACCGGGTGCCGGTGCGCCGCCGTCATTGAGGTCGGCCAACGTGATGTCGACCTGGCTCTTGGGCACGCTGCTGACGGTGCTGGAAGTATCGCTCTCATTGCTGCCAGTGAGGTTGATGTAGTCCTCGAGGATAGTGGCAGTCACTGTGGCGCTGTTCGTCAGCTTGTCGCCTTCGTTGATCTCGCTGTGGGGATTGCCGGCCGGCGGGGTGTAGCTCTGGCCGACCACCGCCAGGTAGCTGATCACCGCCGTGGTGGCACCCTGCAGGGCGCTATCGAAGGCCAGGTCTCCGTTCAACCAGCCGCGATCGCCGAAAGCATTGAGCAATGACTGGCCGATGTCGAAGGTCAGTGAGGTACTGCCGTTGGCATTGGTCACCAGGTTGCTGACCAGGGTGATCACCTGGCTACCGCCGTTGAAATTCACCGTCAGGGTCGGCGTGCCCTGCAGGGTCTGGCCGTCGCTGAGCGAGTCGGCAATGGTGAACTGGCCTTGCTCGAGGAAGCTCTTGCCGAAGGCGAAGTAGTCGGAAATGGCGATATTGAGGTCGTATTTCAGCGTGTCGCCCGGGGTCAGGCCGGTGGTGCCGAGATCGGTCTGGATGGTGACCTGCTTGACCAGGGTGATCGACTTGGCGACGAAGCTGGTACTGGTGCCTGTGCCACTGAAGTCGATTTCAGTGGCCGGCGGGGTCAGATCGCGACTGTCGAGCGGTACCCATTCACCGGTGGCGCTCGGGCCGCCGAAGGTGATGGTGACGTCATCACCGGTGACCGGATTGAGCACCGGCTTGCCGTCCAGATCGGTATCCGGCACGAAGAAGGTGACATCGGTGGTAGTGGCGCCGCTGAGGGTTGCGTAGGTGACGGTGAACGCGCTGATGTAGAGGTCGTTGCTCAGGTCGGCGTCGTTGTTCAGTGCCAACACCGCGGCAATTTCTGCCGGATTGCTGCTGGTGCGGCCGTCGTACAGCGTCATCGAGGTGATAACGCCGCCACTGCCAGGCGTAATGCCGGTGACGATGACGTTGCCAGGCACCGGCTGGGTGACCACTACATCGGTCAAGGTCTGGCCGGTGGCGGGGGTGACCGTGGCCTGCAGCGTGCGTTCGAAGTTGGGGCCGGTGGCGGTCTCGCCTTCCGGGGTAATGACGGTCTGTTCGAAGGTCAGCACCGTCGGACGAACTACGAAACTGCGGCTGCCAGCCTCCACCAGGCTGGGGTCGCTGGCGGGGTTGTTCAGCGAATCGTTGCCGTACTGGAAGCCGCTGCGGGTGCGGATAGTCAGTTCCGGGGTACCGTTGGAGAAACTGGTGTCAGCCAGGTTGCTGAGGGTGGCACTCACCTGGATGCCGATCAACGGCTGGCCGTCGCTGACGCTGGCGAAGGGCAGTTCCACCACCACCAACTGGTCGCCGGCGCGCATGCCGAAGGTGGCGGCATTGA
>JBBNAI010000409.1:0-1025 GCA_037994305.1 Pseudomonas sp.
CGCAAGAACAGCGATCCCCTGGAGATCTTCGAGAAAGCTCTCGACGCCATCGCTCCGCTGGTCGAAGTGAAGTCCCGCCGTGTAGGCGGTGCGACTTACCAGGTTCCGGTCGAAGTTCGTCCGTCCCGTCGTAATGCCCTGGCCATGCGTTGGCTGGTGGACTACGCCCGCAAGCGTGGTGAGAAGTCCATGGCTCTGCGCCTCGCTGGCGAGCTGCTGGATGCTGCCGAAGGCAAGGGTGCTGCAGTTAAGAAGCGTGAAGACGTGCACCGTATGGCTGAGGCCAACAAGGCTTTCTCGCACTACCGCTTCTAATTTCCGCGCTTCTAAATTTGCGAGGGCTTTATGGCTCGTACTACACCGATTAACCGTTACCGTAACATCGGTATCGTGGCTCACGTGGACGCGGGTAAAACCACGACCACCGAGCGTGTCCTGTTCTATACAGGCAAAAGTCACAAGATGGGTGAGGTGCATGACGGCGCCGCGACCACCGACTGGATGGTGCAGGAGCAGGAGCGTGGTATCACCATTACTTCTGCTGCCATTACTGCCTTCTGGAAGGGTTCCGAGAAGCAGCACCCGAATGACTACCGCTTCAACGTCATCGATACCCCCGGGCACGTTGACTTCACCATCGAAGTAGAGCGCTCGCTGCGCGTGCTCGACGGTGCTGTCGTGGTGTTCTGCGGTACTTCGGGCGTTGAGCCGCAGTCGGAAACCGTATGGCGCCAGGCCAACAAGTACGGCGTTCCACGTATCGTTTACGTGAACAAGATGGACCGTGCTGGCGCAGACTTCCTGCGCGTGATCGCTCAGATCAAGCAGCGTCTGGGTCACACTCCGGTGCCGATCCAGTTGGCCATCGGTGCAGAAGACAACTTCCAGGGTCAGATCGATCTGATGTCCATGGAAGCTGTTTACTGGAACGATGCCGACAAAGGCATGACTCCTCGTCGCGAAGCTATCCCTGCTGAGCTGCAGGATCTGGCTGATGAGTGGCGTAGCAACATGGTTGAGGCTGC
>JBBNAI010000410.1:0-21274 GCA_037994305.1 Pseudomonas sp.
TGCGACAGCGCCGACATCATGTACGAGAACTACAAGTACGGCCTGCCGCTGAACCTGGCCATCGGTGACCGCCTGTACTGGCTGTCCACCGGCGCCTACACCACCAGCTACAGTGCGGTGGAGTTCAACGGCTTCCCGCCGCTGAAGGCCTTCTACCTGTAAGCCTGCGTGTCCTGAACAAAGCCCGCCCTGCGCGGGCTTTTGTTTGTCTGCTCCTAATGGCTGCTCGCGGTCTATTCGCCGGTTGCAAGCCGCCGTTTTTTTGGCCATAACCCCAGCATGAACAGAAAAATCCTCCTCAACTGCGACATGGGTGAAAGCTACGGTGCCTGGCGCATGGGCGACGACGAGCACGCCATGCCACTGGTGGACCAGGCCAACCTGGCTTGCGGTTTCCACGCCGGTGACCCGCTGATCATGCAGCGCAGCGTGGCCTTGGCGCTGCGTCATGGCGTGAGCATCGGCGCACACCCGTCCTATCCTGACCTGCAGGGCTTTGGTCGACGTCACCTGGCCTGTCCGCCGGACGAGGTCACGGCGCTGGTGCTGTATCAGCTCGGCGCGCTGGATGCCTTCTGCCGCGCGGCCGGCACCCAGGTCGCCTATGTCAAACCCCATGGCGCGCTGTACAACGACCAGGTGCGCGATGACGCCCTGTTCGATGCGGTGCTGGCGGCCTGCGCCGGTTATCGTTCGGGCTTGCCGCTGATGACCCTGGCCCTGGCCGATAACAGCCGCGAGCGGCGCCTGGCAGACGCTGCGGGTGTGCCGCTGCTGTTCGAGGCGTTTGCCGACCGTGCGTACCTCGCCGATGGCCAACTGGCGCCCCGGCGCCTGGCCGGCGCGGTGCATCACGACGCCGAGCGGATTCTCCAGCAGGCCGTGGCCATCGCTCGCGGCGAGCCGTTCGCCGATATCGACGGCAAGCCGCTACAACTGCAGGCCGACAGCCTGTGCGTGCATGGCGACAATGCCGAGTCGCTGGCCGTGCTGCGCCGCCTGCGAGCGCACCTGGACGCTGCTTGATCCGCCTGGAGCCGGCGGGCGCCGAAGCCCTGCTGCTGGTGTTGGCCGAGACGCCTGAGGCCGGACTGCCGCAACGCATCGCCCGGCTGGCCGAGCGTATCCGCCGGGAGCTGGGTTCACAGCTGACCGACCTGGTGCCGGGCTGGACCACGCTGCTGCTGCATTACGACCTGCTGCGCACCGACCATCTGGAGTTGGCCGCACGCCTGACCCCGCTGCTGGAACACTGGCTGACCGAGCCTGCGTCTGATGAGGGCGGCCGGCTGCACCAGATACCCGTGTGGTATGCCGGCGCGGATCTGGCGGAAGTGGCCAGCGCCTGTGGCCTGAGCACCGCGCAAGTGATCGAGCTGCACAGCGCGACGGAATATCGTGTGGGTGCGATCGGTTTCGCGCCCGGTTTCGCTTATCTCGGCGAGTTGCCGGAGCGCCTGGCCCTGCCGCGCCGGGCCACGCCGCGCACGCGGGTGCCGGCCGGCAGCCTGGCGATTGCCGAGCGGCAAACGGCGATCTACCCGCAGGCATCGCCCGGCGGTTGGCATCTGCTCGGCCTGTGCCCCTGGCGGCTGTTCGATGCCGCACAGACGCCGCCGTGCCCGCTGGCGCTAGGGGATCGGGTGCGTTTTCTGTCAATCGACGAGGCCACTTACCGCGCCGAGGGTGGCCGGCCGTGAGTGGCCTGCGCGTACTCAAGCCCGGGCCGCTGACCCTGCTGCAGGATGCCGGGCGAGCGGGCTGCCAGCACCTCGGCGTTTCCCCGGGCGGGCCGCTGGATGGACAGGCGGCGGCCTGGGCCAATCACCTGCTGGGCAATCCCTGGGGCACGCCGCTGCTGGAGATCGCGCTGGGCGATGTCGAGCTGGAGAGCCAGCTCGACACCTGGCTGGCGCTGACCGGCGCCGATCTGCCGGCCAGCATCGACGGGGTGCCATTGCCGGCCTGGTCGCGCTTCCCTTTGCGTGCCGGCCAGCGTTTGCGCCTGGGCTTTTCCCGTCATGGCCAGCGTGGCTACCTGGCGGTGGCCGGCGGCTTTGTCGCTCCCGCAACACTGGGCAGTTGTGCCACGCAGACCCGCGAGGGGCTGGGCGGTCTGGACGGGCAGGGCGGCAAGTTGCAGGTGGGCGATCTGCTGCCTTGCGCCCCGGCTTCGCTCACGCGGGGCGCCAGCGTGCCCTGGCCCTATCAGCCCAACTACCGTGGCACACCCTTGCTGCGGGTGATTACCGGTGGCGATGCGGTGGAGTTTGCCGAAGCGCAGTTGCAGGGCTTCTTCGAGCAGAGCTGGCGGCTCAGCCCGCAGTCCGACCGCATGGGCGCACGCCTGCAGGGCGAGTCGCTGAGTCCGCCGACACGGCAGTGGTCGCTGGGCGTCACCCGTGGCGCCATCCAGGTGCCGCCGGATGGCCAGCCGATCATCCTGCAGGCGGATCACCAGACCATGGGCGGCTATCCCATCCTCGGCTGGCTGCACCCGCTGGACCTGTGGCGCCTGGCCCAGTGTGCGGCGCAGCAGACGCTGCGCTTCACCCCGGTGACGGTGGGCGATGCGCAGGCGGAGCTGCGTGAGTTCTACCGATTCTTCAGGCGCTGAGGGTGGTTGCGGGGCTCAGGCTGCGTGCAACTGGTCGGCCATGGGGGTGTGCCAGATGCAGTTTTTAACGCCGTCAGCCAGACTGGCGGGCCAGTAGCCGGGAGGAGGGAACCCTCGACCGGCGGGTAAACGATTTGGGTGTTACTGTCTCCACAGAGGGACCGAATGCCGGATGCCACTCAGGTGAATCATTGCCCTGATCGTGAGCAGCCACGCGCAACTGTATGGAGTGTTGTTGATGCGCCGACAATTTTTCTGCCTGCTTGGCCTGATGGCGGGCTTGCTGTCTTTCGCAGGGTTGGTTCGGGCCGAGGAAGGCGTCAGCGCCGATGAGGTGCGCGTGGGCATGGTCAATGCCCTGAGCGGCCCGGCGGCAGGGATTGGCGCTGGCATGCAGGCGGGGGCGCAGGCCTATTTCGCCAAGATCAACGCCGACGGCGGGGTCCATGGTCGGCGAATTACTCTGGTGAGCCGCGACGATGGCTATGAGCCTGCCCGCAGTGCCACCGCGACCCGGGAACTGATCGAGTCGGGCAACGTGTTTGCCCTGTTCGGCTATGTCGGTACGCCCACATCGCGGGCGGCCCTGCCTCTGGTGCTGGGGGCCAAGGTGCCGTACCTGTTCCCGCTCAGCGGCGCCGAGGTATTGCGCACCCCGGTGCACAAGTGGGTGTTCAACGTGCGTGCATCCTATTTCGACGAAACCGAGGAGATGGTCAAGCGGATGACCGAGGACCTCGGCATTCGCCAGGTTGCCCTGCTGATGCAGGACGACTCCTTCGGCGAGTCGGTCAAGAGCGGCCTGGTCGGTGCGCTGCACAAGCGTGGGCTGACGCTGCAGGGGGAAGCACGCATCCAGCGCAACTCCCTGGCGATCAGTGAGGCGGTCGATGGCCTTAAGGCGCAGCAGCCCCAGGCGATCTTCTTTGTCGGTACCTACAAGCAACTGGCGGCAGCCATCCAGCGGGCCAAGGCGCAGGGCCTCACGGCGCGCTTCTTCACCGTCTCGTTCATCGGTACCGATAACTTCATCACCGAAGCCGGTGAGGCGGGCAACGGGGTCTACATCACCCAGGTCATGCCGCCCCCACAGGATCGTTCGCGAGCCGTGATCAAGGACTACCTGGCCGATGTCAGGCCGGCCGATATCGGCTACGCCTCGCTGGAGGGCTATATCGACGCGAGGGTCTTTGTGCAGGCACTGCACAATGCCGGCCCGCAGCCCACCCGCGAGCGTCTGGTGACGGCCTTGCGTGCGTTGCGCATGGACCTGGGCGGTTTCGAGGTGGCGTTCTCTGCCACCAGCCATCAGGGCTCCGCTGCCGTGTTCCTCACGCGCGTGCAGGCGGGGCAGGCCGTCGCGGTGGAGCGCATGGAGTAAGCCGCCAGGCCCTGTGCGGATCGCTCAGCTATTGATCGTTTCCGCGTGGTGGCACGCCACCTGGCGCGCATCCAGCAGGCGCAACTGCGGGACTTCGCCGCGGCAGCGCTCGCTGGCATACGGGCAGCGCTGGTGGAAGGCGCAGCCGGAGGGCGGGGCCAGTGGGTTGGGCAGTTCGCCGACGATCTTGATCTTGGGTTTGTGCGGGTCCGGGTGCAGGGTTGGGGTGGCCGATAGCAGCGCCTGGGTGTAAGGGTGCAGCGGACGCTGGTAGATCAGCTCGCTGGGGCCCATCTCCACCGGGCGGCCGAGGTACATCACCAGCACGTCGTCGGCCACATGCTGGACCACCGACAGGTTGTGCGAGATGAACACGTAGCCGGTGTTGAATTCGTCCTGCAGGTCCATGAACAGGTTGAGTACCTGGGCCTGGATCGACACGTCCAGTGCGGAGGTCGGCTCGTCCGCCACCAGCACCTTGGGGTTGAGCATCATCGCCCGCGCCAGGGCGATGCGTTGGCGCTGGCCGCCGGAGAACATGTGCGGGTAGCGCTGGTAGTGCTCGGGGCGCAGGCCCACCTGCTGCATCATCGCCTGCACTCGCTCGCGGCGTTCGGCGCGGGACAGCTGGGTGTTGATCTTCAGCGGTTCGGCCAGCTGGTCGCCGATCTTCTGCCGCGGGTTGAGCGAGGCATAGGGGTTCTGGAACACCATCTGTACATCGCGGCGCAGCTGCTTGCGTTGCGCCTTGTCGGCGCCGGCGACTTCCTGCCCGGCGATCTGCAGGCTGCCGGAGCTGGGCTGTTCGATCAGGGTCAGGGCGCGGGCCAGGGTCGACTTGCCGCAGCCGGACTCACCGACCACGGCCAGGGTCTTGCCGGCCTCAAGCTCGAACGACACGCCATTGAGGGCGCGCACCGTGGCGCTGGGCTTGAACAGGCCGCGGGAGATTTCGTAGTGACGGGTGAGGTCACGGGCGGTCAGCACAGCGCTCATCAGGCCACCTCCGCCGTCAGGTTGAGCGGGTAGAAGCAGCGCACCGCACCGCGCCCATGGGGTTCCAGGGCCGGGCGTTGCTCACGGCAGTGTGGCTGGGCGTAGGGGCAGCGCGGGGCCAGCAGGCAGCCTTGTGGTCGGTCATAGCGGCCGGGGACGATGCCGGGCAGGGTCGCCAGGCGGCTCGCGCCCAGGCTGTGCTCGGGAATCGCCTTGAGCAGCGCTTCGGTATAGGGGTGCGTCGGCGCATCGAACAGCGCCGGTACGCTCCCCACTTCCACCGCTTGCCCGGCATACATCACGCAGACCCGGTGGGCAGTTTCGGCGACCACGGCCAGGTCATGGGTGATCAGCACCAGGCCCATGCCGGCATTGCGCTGCAGGTCGAGCAGCAGGTCCATGATCTGCGCCTGGATGGTCACGTCGAGCGCCGTGGTCGGCTCGTCGGCGATCAGCAATTTGGGCTCGGCGGCGATGGCCATGGCTATCGCCACGCGCTGGCTCATGCCGCCGGAAAGCTGGTGCGGGTAGGCGTCGAGGCGGCTGGCGGCGGCGGGAATTTCCACCCGCTCCAGGAGCTGCAAGGCACGGGCGCGGGCGGCCTTGCCCTTGAGGCAGAGGTGCTGGCGCAGCACCTCTTCTATCTGGAAGCCCACGGTGTAGCTGGGGTTGAGCGCGGTCATGGGGTCCTGGAAGACCATTGCCATGTCCTTGCCGACCACGCGGCGGCGCTGCTTGCCCTTGAGCGTGAGCATGTCGTGGCCGTCGAAATGCAGGCGGTCGGCGTGGACGATGCCGGGGGCGTCGATCAGCCCCATCAGCGCCATCATGGTCACCGACTTGCCGGAGCCGGACTCACCGACGATGGCCAGCACTTCGCCTTTGTCCACGGACAGGTCGAGGCCGTCGACCACCGGTACCGCCGTGGCATCGCCGAAGCGCACCGAGAGGTTACGAATATCGAGCAGGCTCATGGGTACGCTCTCCGTGTGGCCGAGGCCGCCAGCCCCTCACCTCGCCCCTCTCCCCAGAGGGGCGAGGGGGTATTCGTGCATGCTCTCAAACCCGCACGCTTCGCTCCCTCTCCCCATTGGGGAGAGGGGCGAGGTGAGGGGACGGTGCTTGTCTGCTTCACGACGGTTTCCTCACTGCGCACTCTTCAGTTGTAGCCCGGACTTCAGTCCGGGAGCGCTTGGCGGGGTGTCCCGGACTGAAGTCCGGGCTACTGGGTTTCGCATGGCGGGCTCCTTACTGCGCATTCTTCAGTTTCGGGTCGAGCGCATCGCGCAACCCGTCACCCATCAGGTTGATCGCCAGCACGCTGAGCAGGATGGTCAGTCCCGGCAGCGACACCACCCACCAGGCGCGTTCGATGTAGTCGCGGGCAGAGGCCAGCATGGTGCCCCACTCGGGCGTCGGCGGTTGCACGCCGAGGCCGAGGAAGCCCAGGGCGGCGGCGTCGAGAATGGCCGAGGAGAAGCTCAACGTGGCCTGCACGATCAGCGGCGCCATGCAGTTGGGCAGCACACTGACGAACATCAGGCGCAGGGTGCCGGCGCCGGACAGGCGTGCGGCGGTGACGTAGTCGCGGCCCAGCTCGCCCATCACCGCGGCGCGGGTCAGGCGCACGTAGGAGGGCAGCGAGACGATGGCGATGGCGATCACCGTGTTGATCAGGCCGGGGCCGAGGATGGCGACGATGGCCACCGCCAGCAGCAGCGAGGGCAGGGCCAGCATCACGTCCATCAGGCGCATGATCGCGGGGCCTAGCAGGCGTGGGAAGAAACCGGCGAACAGGCCCATGAGGATGCCGGGGATCAGCGACAACACTACCGAGGCCAGGCCGATCAGCAGCGACAGGCGGGCGCCATGGATCAAGCGGGATAGCAGGTCGCGGCCCAGCTCGTCGGTACCGAGGAGAAACTGCCACTGGCCGCCCTCCAGCCAGGCTGGCGGGGTGAGCAGGAAGTCGCGGAACTGTTCGCTGGGGTCATGCGGGGCGACCCAGGGCGCGAACAGGGCGCAGAACACGATCAGCAGCATGAACGCGAGGCCGGCGACGGCGCCCTTGTTGTGGGCGAACGCCTGCCAGAACTCCTTCAGCGGCGAGGGGTAGAGCAATGCCTGGTCGACGGTGGGTACAGCGTGGGGTTGAGTCATGTCCGGGCCTCCTTAGCGCTGATGACGAATGCGCGGGTTGACCAGGCCGTAGAGGATGTCCACGACGAAGTTGACCAGGATCACCAGGCAGGCGATTAGCAGGATGCCGTTCTGCACCACCGGGTAGTCGCGGGCGCCGATGGCCTCGATCAGCCATTTGCCGATGCCCGGCCAGGAGAAGATGGTTTCGGTCAACACGGCGCCGGCAAGCAGGGCGCCGACCTGCAGGCCGAATACCGTCAGCACCGGGATCAGCGCGTTGCGCAGGCCATGCACGAAGACCACGCGGGCCGGCGACAGGCCTTTGGCGCGGGCGGTACGGATGTAGTCCTCGCGCAGCACTTCGAGCATGGCCGAGCGGGTCATGCGGGCGATCACCGCCAGCGGGATGGTGCCAAGCACGATGGCCGGCAGGATCAGGTGCTTGAGGGCGTCGACGAAGGCGCCCTCCTCATCGCTGAGCAGGCTGTCGATCAGCATGAAGCCGGTTTTCGGCTCGATGTCGTAGAGCAGGTCGATGCGCCCGGAGACCGGCGTCCAGCCCAGGTACACGGAGAAGAACATGATCAGCAGCAGGCCCCACCAGAAGATCGGCATGGAGTAGCCGGCCAGGGAAATGCCCATCACCCCGTGGTCGAACAGCGAGCCGCGCTTGAGGGCGGCGATCACCCCGGCGATCAGGCCCAGGGTACCGGCGAACAGCAGGGCGGCCAGGGACAGTTCCAGGGTGGCCGGGAACAGGGTGAGGAACTCGTCCCACACCCCTTCGCGGGTACGCAGCGACTGGCCCAGGTCGCCTTGGGCGAGCTGGCCGATGTAGTCCAGGTACTGCGCCGGCAGCGGCTTGTCCAGACCCAGGCGGTGCATGGCCTCGGCGTGCATCTCGGGGTCGACGCGGCGCTCGCCCATCATCACTTCCACGGGGTCGCCGGGGATCAAGCGAATCAGCGCGAAGGTCAGCAAGGTGACGCCGAAGAACGTGGGGATCAACAGTCCCAGGCGCCTGGCTATGAAGGACAGCATTGCGTGGTGGTACTCCGCATCATCAGGTGTTGCCCGCGTGGGGCCTGTCTTATGGCCGTGGTCGGCTCGTTTTATCCGCTAGGCGCGAGCGCTATTCTGCGGGTTTCACGCGCCGGGCATGGGCGAAATTGTTCGACCCCATGGGGCTCAGGGTAAAGCCTTCGACATCCTTGGCAATCACGGTGAACTGCTTGGGATGGGCCAGGGCGATCCACGGCGCCTGTTCATGGAAGATCGCCAGTGCCTGACGGTACAGCGCTGCGCGCTGGGCGGGGTCGCTGAACTGGCGGGCATCGCGGATCAAACGGTCGAATTCGAGGTTGCACCAGCCGGCCTGGTTCTCGCCGGACTCGGCGGCGGCGCAGGACAGATTGGGCGTGAGGAAGTTGTCCGGGTCGCCGTTGTCGCCGGCCCAGCCCATGAACACCAGGTCGTGCTCGCCATTCTTCGCCCGCTTGATCAGCTCGCCCCACTCGAACACGCGGATATCGGCCTGGATACCGATGGCGGCGAGGTCGGCTTGCAGCATCTGCGCGCCGATACCCGGGTTGGGATTGGTCGGGCCGCCGCCAGGCCGGGTCCACAGCGACAGGCGCAAACCCGCGCCCAGGCCGGCTTCGGCCAGCAGTTTGCGCGCGCGTTTGGGGTCGTGGGGCCAGGCCTTGAGCTGGTCGTTGAAGCCGAGCAGGGTGGCCGGATAGGGGTTGATCGCGGCGCTGGCGCCGCCCTCGCCAAATTGGGCGCGCAGGTAGGCGGCCTTGTCGAATGCCAGGTTGATCGCCTGGCGCACGCGGATGTCGTCCAGCGGCTTGTGCCGGGTGTTGAGGGCGACGTAGGCAGTGAGCAGCGAGTCCAGCTCCAGTACCTGCAGGCTCGCCACCTGGCGCAGCGCCGGTACGTCGGTGGGGCGTGGGTAGACCGCGATCTGGCAGGCGCCGGCCTTGAGCTGCTGCACGCGCACATTCGGGTCGGGGGTGATGGCCATCAGCAGCTTTTCGCTGGGCGGTGTGCCGGCCCAGTAGTCCGGGTTGGCGCGAAAGCGTATCTGCGCATCCTTGCTGTAGCGCTCGAACACGAAGGGGCCGGTGCCCACCGGCTGGCTGTTGAGTTGGTCGGGGGTGCCGGCGGCCAGCAGCTGATCGGCGTACTCGGCGGAATAGATCGAGGCGAAGCCCATGGCCAGGTCGGCGAGGAAGGGCGCCTCGGGGTGCTTCAGGGTAAAGCGCACGCGGTGCTCGTCGAGCTTTTCCAGCTTGTCGATCAGCGAGGCGAAGCCCATGGCTTCGAAATAGGGAAAACCGCGCTGGGCCAGGCCGTGCCACGGATGCGTCGGGTCGCGCTGGCGCTGGAAGCTCCACAGCACATCGTCGGCGTTGAAGGCGCGGCTGGGTTTGAACCAGGGCGTGCTGTGAAACTGCACGTTCTCGCGCAGGTAGAAGGTGTAGCTCAGGCCGTCTTCACTGACTTCCCAGCGCTGGGCCAGGGCCGGGTTGATATGGGTGCTGCCAGGGGCGAACTGCACCAGGCGCTCGAACACGGTTTCCGCCGAGGCGTCGGCGGTGGTGGCGGCGGTGTACTGGGCGATATCGAACCCTTCCGGGCTGGCCTCCGTGCACACCACCAGGGGTTGGGCAACAAGGCTGAGCGGAAGACACAGGGCCAGGAACAGCAGGCAACGGCGCATGGGCGATCACTGGCGGCGGAGCCTTGCGGCCCCGCCGTCCGGCTTACTTGCCGACGCCTACGCCATAGAAGGCGTTGAGCGCGAACGGGCTGATCTTGAAGTCCTGCACGTTCTTGCGCATGGGTTGGTAGACGGTGGAGTGGGCAATCGGGGTGATCGGCACCTGCTCCTTGAGGATGTGTTGCGCCTGTTTGTACAGCTCGGTGCGTTTGCTCATGTCGGAGGTGGCCTTGGCTGCCTTGATCAGGGTGTCGTAGGAGGTATCGCACCACTTGGAGAAGTTGTTGCCGTCGACCGCGTCGCAGCCGTAGAGGGTGCCCAGCCAGTTGTCCGGGTCGCCGTTGTCGCCACTCCAGCCGATCAGCAGGGCGTCATGCTCGCCGCCCTTGGCGCGCTTGATGTATTCGCCCCATTCGTAGGTGACGATCTTGGCCCGGATGCCGATCTTGGCCCAGTCGTTCTGCAGCATTTCCGCCATCAGCTTGGCGTTGGGGTTGTACGGGCGCTGTACCGGCATGGCCCACAGGGTGATCTCCGTGCCTTCCTTGACGCCGGCGGCCTTGAGCAGTGCCTTGGCTTGTTCGGGGTTGTAGGCGGCGTCCTTGATGGTGTCGTCGTAGGACCACTGGGTCGGCGGCATACCGTTCACGGCCAGTTGGCCAGCGCCCTGGTACACGGCGTCGATGATCGCCTGCTTGTTCACCGCCATGTCCAGCGCCTGGCGTACTTCAAGCTGGTCGAACGGCTTGTGGCTGACGTTGTAGGCGATGTAGCCGAGGTTGAAACCGGGTTGCGACGGCATGTTCAGGTTCGGATCTTTCTTCAGTGACTCGAGGTCGGCCGGGCGTGGCAGCAGGGTGATCTGGCATTCGCCCGCCTTGAGCTTCTGCATGCGCACCGAGGCGTCGGTGTTGATCGAGAAGATCAGGTTGTCGATCTTCACGTCATCCGCTTTCCAGTAGCCCTTGTTGCCGGTGAAGCGGATCTGCGCATCCTTCTGGTAGCGCTTGAATACAAACGGACCGGTACCGATCGGCTTCTGGTTGATGTCGGCAGCCTTACCGGCCTTGAGCAACTGTTCGGCGTACTCGGCGGACTGGATCGAGGCGAAGCTCATGGCCAGGTTCTGGATGAAGGCAGCGTCCACCGCGTTGAGGGTGAAGGTGACGGTCATGTTGTCGAGCTTTTCCAGCTTGGCGATGTTGGCGTCCATGCCCATGTCGGTGAAGTAGGGGAACTCCGCCGGGTAGGCCTTGCGGAACGGATGATCCTTGTCGAGCATGCGCTGGAAGGTGAACAGCACGTCGTCGGCGTTGAAGGTGCGGCTCGGCGTGAAGTACTCGGTGGTGTGGAACTTCACGTCCGGGCGCAGGTGGAAGGTGTAGGTCAGGCCGTCGGCTGAGACGTCCCAGTTGCTGGCCAGGCCGGGTTCGACGGCGGTGCCGCCCCGCTCGAACTGGCTGAGGCGGTTGAACATGGTTTCCGCTACCGCATCGAAATCGGTACCGGTGGTGTATTGGCCGGGGTCGAAACCGGCGGGGCTGCCCTCGGAGCAGAACACCAGATTGCCAGCGGCGCTGGCGTAGGGGGCGCTGACGATCAGCCCTGTCATGAGTAAAGCCGGGATGACGGCGTTCTTACGCATTGTCGACCTCGTTCTTGTTCTGCGGATGACCTTGAAGGGTTTCTGCCGGGCCCTTGCAAGAAACCATGCACGGCATATGCCGCATGCAAACGCTATGCGTCAGTCAGTGTAGAAGCTATGGCCAAGTTGTAAGCGCATGTCGCCTTTCGGCCATTCAGATGCGTGGATGTTCCCGGCGCAGCGCCCATTGCGAGCGCCGCGCCGCCCTCAATCAGGGCATCTGGACTTCGATCACGCCGTCGGCAGCCAGGCTGATGCGGCTGGTGCCGGCTTCGATCTGCTGTGCCGGGGCGCTCTTGCTGAAACCGCTGTCCATGGCCATGGCGCGCATCGGCATCACCGGCTGGAAGCCACCACTGCTGAGGCTCAGGCTGACCAGTTTGTAACCCTTGCCGCCAACGGCGTCGGTAGCCAGCTGGGCGCGGGCCTTGAAAGCCGCTACGGCTTGCTGGATCAGGCCGTCTTCACTTTTCTGGCGGGTGGTTTCGGCAACCGCGAAGTTCATCTCGGCCATCTTCAGGTCGCCCAGCAGGTCGGCGGTGAGTTGCGACAGGCTGGCGAAGTCGGCGCTTTCCAGGCGCACTTCAGCGCGTTCGCGCCAGGCACTGATCTTCTTGCCTTCGTCTTCGTACACCGGGTAACTGTTGCGGCTGCCCAGGCTGACGCTGATGCCTTTGACCTGGCGTGCCTGCTCCAGCGCCTTGTTCAAGGTGGTGGTGATGCCCGCGGCGAGCTTGGCGGGATCCTTGTCCTGGGCTTCGCTGTAGAGGGTCACGTACATGCGGTCGTGGGCCACTTCCTGACTGACCTCGGCACGCAGCGACACCTGGTTGTAGCGCGGCTCGTCGGCCAGGGCCGGCAGGCTGGCGAGGGCGCCGAGGCTGAGGGCGAAGGTGGCGGCGAGACGATTGAGAGCGAGCATGGGGAACTCCTTTGGGGGGATTGTCCTGAGGTTAGACGCAGCCTTGTGACTATCCGGGTTAACCCCGGTTCAGAAATTCACTATCGCGCCACCTGTGGACACGGCTGCGGCGAGTTGCCGCACAGGAGCGGGTTGGCAGGTGGCGTGGTTATACTCGCTGCACGTCATCGGAGCCTACATGTACGCCCCCGTCCAACTGTTTTCCGCCAGCCGCCAGAACCTCTGGCGCCTGACCCTGATCCGCCTGCTGGTACTGGCCGCCCAGGCGGGTTCGGTGGGCATCGCCTATCTTACCGACATCCTGCCGCTGCCCTGGCTGGCGCTGAGCGTGACCCTGGGGATTTCCCTGGGCCTTTGCCTGTTGACCCTCCTGCGCCTGCGCGGGCCGTGGCCGGTGACCGAGCTGGAGTACACCGCGCAGCTGGCCTGCGACCTGATCGTGCACAGCGTGCTGCTGTACTACTCCGGTGGTTCGACCAACCCCTTCGTCTCCTACTACCTGGTGCCGCTGACCATCGCGGCGGCGACGCTGCCCTGGGTTTACTCGATGTTCCTCGCCGGCCTGGCCCTGACCGGCTACACCGCGCTGCTGATCTGGTATCACCCGCTGCACCTGAACAACGTGCAGCACGAAGCCATGCTGATCAGCCTGCACCTGTTCGGCATGTGGATGAACTTCGCCCTGTCGGCGGCCTTCATCACCTTCTTCGTGGTCAAGATGGCCGGCGCCCTGCGCAGCCAGGACGAGCTGCATGCCCTGCGCCGGGAGGAGGGCATGCGTGACCAGCAATTGCTGGCCGTGGCCACCCAGGCGGCCGGCGCCGCCCATGAACTGGGGACGCCACTGGCGACCATCAGCGTACTGCTCAAGGAGCTGCGCCAGGAATATCGCGACAAGCCGGCCCTGCAGGATGACCTGGCGTTGCTGCAGGAACAGGTCAAGCTGTGCAAGGAAACCCTGCAGCATCTGGTGCGCGCTGCGGAGGCGGATCGCCGTCAGGCGGTGTTCGAGCAGACCGCCGTGCAATGGTTGGAAGCCACCCTCAACCGCTGGCACCTGATGCGCCCCGAGGCCACCTATCGCTTCCAGTGCCTGGGCTTCGGCGCCGTGCCGCGCCTGTCGCCGCCGGCGGACCTGAGCCAGGCCCTGCTCAACCTGCTGAACAACGCCGCCGATGCCTGCCCGGACAAGCTGGATATCCGCCTGGACTGGGACCATCAGTGGATCAACCTGAGCATTCGTGACCACGGCGCCGGTGTGCCGCTGGCCATCGCCGAGCAGATCGGCAAACCCTTCTTCACCACCAAGGGCAAGGGCTTCGGCCTCGGCCTGTTCCTCAGCCAGGCCAGCGTGACGCGGGCCGGTGGGTCGGTGAAACTGTACAACCACGAAGAGGGCGGCACGCTGACCGAGCTACGCCTGCCCAGACTGGCCCCGGGAGATGATCATGAGTGAAGAGCTGCCCATCGACAGCGAAGACCAGCCACACCTGCTGCTGGTAGACGACGACGCCACTTTCACCCGCGTCATGGCGCGGGCCATGAGCCGTCGCGGCCTGCGCGTCAGCACCGCCGGTTCGGCCGATGAAGGTTTGGCCATCGCCAAGGACGACTTGCCGGACTACGCGGTGGTCGACCTGAAGATGGAGGGCGACTCCGGCCTGGTGCTGCTGCCCAAGCTGCTGGAGCTTGACCCGGAAATGCGCGTGGTGATCCTCACCGGTTACTCGAGCATCGCCACCGCGGTGGAAGCGATCAAGCGCGGCGCCACCAACTACCTGTGCAAGCCGGCCGACGCCGATGACGTGCTCACCGCATTGCTCTCCGAGCATGCCGACCTGGACACCCTGGTGCCGGAAAACCCGATGTCGGTGGATCGCCTGCAGTGGGAGCACATCCAGCGCGTGCTGGCCGAGCACGAGGGCAATATCTCCGCCACCGCGCGCGCCCTGGGCATGCACCGGCGCACCCTGCAGCGCAAACTGCAGAAGCGCCCGGTTCGCCGCTGAGGGCTTGTTTGTTTTCTCGTAGGGTGCGCCATTCGCCCCCGTTGTAGCCCGGACTTTAGTCCGGGATCTGGCATGCCCCGGACTGAAGTCCGGGCTACTGGGTCGGATCGAGCCAGCAAGCGGGCTCCTACAGATTTACGGGCGGGCGAAAGCCTGCTGAAAGGTGTGCAGCGCTCTGTGCTGTTATCATTAGCCTCCTAACCAAATAGTCAGGTTCGGGGTTCGCATGTTCGCCGTCTTCCAGCAAACCATCGGCATCACCGCGCCGGTGTTCGCCATGCTGTTCCTTGGCGTGGCGCTCAAGCGCCTCAACCTGATCGACGTCAACTTCATCCACACCGCCTCGGCCCTGGTGTTCAACGTCACCATGCCGGTAATGCTGTTTCTCGCCATCTTGCATGCCGACCTGAGTACTGCCTTGCAGCCGGCAGTGCTCGGCTATTTCCTGCTGGCTACGGTGCTCGGCTATCTGCTGGTGTGGGGCTGGGCGATTTTGCGGGTACCGCACGCCGAGCGTGGTATCTATGTGCAGGGCGCGTTCCGTGGCAATAACGGCATCATCGGCCTGGCCTTGGCCACCAGCCTGTATGGTCATTACGGCCTGTCACTGGGTGGCATCCTCGGAGGGGTGGTGATCCTCAGCTACAACAGCCTGTCGGTGATCGTGCTCGAGGTGTACAGCCCGAATGCCAAGGCCAGTGTCTGGGGCATCTTCAAGAGCATCTTGCGCAATCCGTTGATCATCGGTGTATTGGCGGCGATCCCTTTTGCCTACTGGAAGGTCACGCTGCCGGCCTGGCTGAGCACCTCCGGTGAGTATCTGGCGCAGCTGACCTTGCCGCTGGCGCTGATCTGCATCGGCGGCACTCTGTCGCTGGCGTCCTTGCGCGCCAGCAGTGGCCTGGCCATCAGCGCCAGCCTGATGAAGATGCTCTGGCTGCCGCTACTGGCCACGCTTGGCGCGTTCTTCTGTGGCTTTCGCAATGCCGAGTTGGGCATCCTCTTCCTCTACTTTGCCAGCCCCACCGCAGCGGCCAGCTTCGTCATGGCCAAGGCGGCGGGAGGCAACCACGAGCTGGCGGCGGCGATCATCGTGATCACCACGCTGGTGGCAGTGGTCAGTACCAACGTGGGCCTGCTGGTGCTGCAGTGGGGCGGTTGGATCTGAGATCCTGATTTGGATCGCTGCGTGCTGGGTTGTGTGCCGATTAGCGCACGCAACGGCAAAGATGTGATTCGCTGCCAAACTTCAGGCTGCGCCGGCGACTGTTGATTGTCAGCGGCCTTCCCAGTCGATAGCCTTGGCAACTTAGCGCCGTTAAAGGATTAATCATGCGCCCCCCGCTGTTGCTGCTAGGCCTGATGCTGTCTGCGTCGGCTGTCCTGGCAGAACCTTCCGCAAGCCTCGAAGGACCCGTCGCCGGCTGGCGCTACTCGGGCCTGCTCGATCGCACGGAAAACGCCCGTGTGGCCTATCCTACGCCGCCCATCGACCGCGGCGCGCAGCGCAATCGCAGCATGATCGAAGGCAAGCTCAAGGGCCTGGACGGTCAACGCCAGCCCCATGTGCTGGCGGTCAATGGCAACCCGCTGCCGCTCTACACCGACGCCGAAGGGCGTTTCGCCCGCCCCTACAACTTCGGCGCCGGCTCCAACAGCGTTGAGCTGCGCGCCGCCGGCCAACCACTCAAGCGCGTGCAGTTCTACGAAGCCAATACGCAGAAGACTCCAGCCCAGGTGCGCATTGTCCTGGGTTGGGATGATCCGCAGGCCGAGCTCGACCTGCACGTGGTGACCCCGGACGGCCAGCACGCCTTCTGGGCCGATCCGGTGATGAGCAATGGTGGCGGCCTGGACGTCGACAGCGTCGACGGGCCCGGTCCGGAAATGTTCACCATGACTGCACCGCTGCACGGCACCTACCTGATCTACGTGAACTACTGGGGCAACCTGAACAGCCAGGGCTACAACTTCCAGGCCGGCAGCAACCTCAACGAGGTGATCACCTCGCAGATCAGCCTGGTGTTCAACGAGAACACCGTGAACGAGAAGCGTGAGACCTTCGTGGTCCCGCTGCGCACCATCGGCGATCTGCTGTTCATCAAATCCTTCAACTATTGAATGCTCCCGCAGCCGGGAAGAACTGGGGTTTCCACATGAGCGATAACACCACACCCGATATCAGCGCCGCAGCGCCTGGCGGCCGTCGCCTGCGCCCGTTGCTGATCGCCCTGGCCGTTGCCGTGCCGGTGGCCGCTGCCGGGCTGTTTGGCTGGTTGTGGCAAGGGCCGCAACTGGGGCGTGAGCTGGGCGAGCAGAACCTGCTCGGCCTGGACCTGGCGCGTCCCGACGTGCTGATCGAAAGCGCCTCGCTGAGCCGCCTGCCCAAGGACCTGCTGGCCGTGCCGCTGCTGCGCGACACCCTGACCGAGGACCTGGTGTTCTATTACGAGGCCAATGCCGACCGCCTGGGGCTGACCGGCAGCCTGCGGCGGATCATCTACGAGCACGACCTGCAGCTGCGCGACAACCTGCTCGACGAGCTGCTCGATCAGCCCGCCGAAGTGGCCCTTTGGCGAGATGCCGGTGGCCGGCTCAAGCACTTCCTGGTGGTGATCGAGCGCGGTGGTCTGGCCAAGGCGCTGGAACCACTGGCCAAGGTGGCGCTGGACGATACGCAGTTGAGCCAGGCCGGCGAGTTCATCGTCGATGGCGCCCCGGTGCCGTTCTACCGCCTGCGCTACAACAACGACCGTTCCCTGCTGTTCGCCTCCCATGGTGACCAGTTGTTGCTGCTGTCCAGCGCCGACATGCTGTTCGCTCCCGAGCCGGAACCCGAGGCTGCGGCCGTGGAGGCCGAGGCGGCGAGCGCGGATGACGACAGCGAGGTCGCCGCCGTCGATTCGGAAGCGGCGACCGCTGCCGAGGAAGCCGTTGCCGAGCCGGTGGAACCCGCCGGCCCGCTGTTGGCAAAAGTGTCGACCGATGCAATCGAGGCGCTGCTGGCCGGCCAGCAGCCATTCCCCGAGCGTTTCGGCCTGCCGGCGCGGGATGCCCTGAGCCAGCGCATCACCCTCAGCTCGGCGTTCCTGGCGATGGGCTACCAGCGCTTCATCCCGGCCTTCGCCGGTGTGCGTTTCGAAATGGACGACAAGGGCTGGCACAGCTTTCTGGCGCTGGATGAAGTCGAGCAGCAGGGCGCGTTGGATTTCAGCCCGGTGTGGCAGGCCATGCCGATGGGCGCCAGCGCGTGCGTCGCCCTGCCGGTGGCGCCGGGGATGTCCGAGCGGCTCCTGACCAAGGTGGGCGCCGAAGCCCAGGTGGCCACCCAGCTGGGTGGCCAGCTCACCGGCACGGCAGGCCTGTGCTGGTATGCCGAGTCGCGCCTGCACACGCCGTTGCTGGTGGGTACGCTCAAGCAAGCGCCCGGCACGCAGACCGATGCCGAAGTCGGCAGCCTGTTCGGCTCGCTGATCGGCGCCTGGGAGGCCAACGTCGAAGGCGGGGTGTTCCCGGTCAACAGCACGGAGCAGGGCGCTACACGCAAGTGGCAGCGCGAAGTGGGCTCCAACTTCGGTCAGTACCCGGCGAGCCAGGCCGAGCAGCCCGATGCGCTGGCGAGCAACGCTTTCTTCCGCGTCAGCCTGGCGCGGCATGGCTCGACCCTGCTGTTCTCGCTGGACGATCGCCTGGTGGACAAGGCCCTGGATACCCTGGACAAACGCTTCCCGCCGCTGGCTGAAGTGTTGCCGAAAAATACCCTGGTGCCGGCCTATCTGGCGCCGCAGACCCTGGCCACCCTGTTCGAGCGGGAAACCCTCGACAGCCTGCCGGAAGACATGGAGCCGGTGTTCCGCAATGCCGCGCAGAGCAACCTGCTGCCCAAGCTGCGAGCCTTGTCCGGGCATGGCAAGTACGCCCTGACGGTGCCCGTTGGTAGTGAGGCCAGCAGCGCCTGGCAATGGCTGCCGCTGGAGTGGCGCGCGCTGTGAGAGTCCTCGCTTCGGGCATCGCCGTTCTGCTGGTGCTGGTCAGCCAGGTGCTGCCGGCAACCGAGCAGGCGCCGGCGCTGGATGTCGAGCAGTCCCAGGTATTTCGTGCCTGGTTCGTGCGCATCGCCCAGGAGCAGCTGCGCCAGGGGCCGAGCCCGCGCTGGCAGCAGCAGGATTGCGCCGGCCTGGTGCGCTTCGCTGCCAACGAGGCGCTCAAGGTCCACGACGCCGGTTGGCTGCGCGCCAACGGCCTGTCCAACCGCTTCCTGCCACCTGAGCTGGAACTGAGCCCGGCCCAGCGCCAGCTTGCTCAGCAGTGGCAGCAGGGCGGCGGCAAGGTCGGCCCGTACGTCAATGCGATCAAGTTGATCCAGTACAACAGCCAGTTGATTGGCCGCGACCTTAACCAGGCACGCCCCGGCGACCTGATGTTCTTCGACCAGGGTGACGACCAGCACCTGATGATCTGGATGGGCCGCAACATCGCCTACCACACTGGCACCACCACCCAAACAGACAACGGCATGCGCTCGGTGAGCCTGCAACAACTCATGACATGGAAGGACACCCGATGGATACCCGACGAATCCAACCCCAACTTTATCGGCGTCTATCGGCTGCATTTTCTCCGTCGATGAAGGTGCGCGCGATGAGCAGCATTCGCCTGGGCGTAGTCGTCCTGCTGGCCAGCTGGTTGCCACTGAGCGTCAGCCAGGCCGACGATGCGGTTGAGTCGAGCGGCTACATGCCGGTGAATGGGCAGTCGTTCTTCCTGCTCGCCGACTCCAGCTTCGCCACCGATGAAGTGGCCCAGGTGCGCCTGGAAGCGCCAGGTCGTGACTACCGGCGCTACACCATGGAGCCCTATGGCGGCGTGGACATGCGCGTGTACCGCATCGACCAGCCGTTGGATTTCCTCAAGCGGCAGAAGAACCTGCACCGCGTGGTCGCCGAAGGCGAGTTCAAGGGCGAAGGCCTGTCCAACACCCTGAGTTACCTGTGGGACAACTGGTACCGCAAGTCGCGGCGGGTGATGCAGCGGGCGTTCTCCTACGAGTCGCGCAAGCAGGTCACCGAAGAAGCGCCTGAACTGAAGATGGGCGATGCGATCCGGGCGCCCACGCCATTCGAGGCGCAGCCGCAGTACGCGCCGATGAAGGGCCTGCCGCTCATCGCGCAGTTCCGTTATCCGCTGTGGGATGCCAAGCCGATCCAGCCGCCCAAGGGCGTCGAGCTGGCTGGCTCGTCCAGCTCCTTCGTCAGCGTCAACCCGGGCAATGTGTATATCCCGCTTGGCAAGCTCAAGCCGGGGCTGTACCTGGTCGAGGCGTTGGTCGGCAAGTTCCGTGCGACCACCGTGGTGTTCGTTTCCAACACGGTGGCGGTGAGCAAGATCGCCGGTGGCGAGCTGCTGGTGTGGACCGCGCGCAAGCATGAGGGCACGCCGGTGCCCGGCGCCCAGGTGCTGTGGAGCGACGGCCTTGGCGTGATGAGCAGTGGCAGCACCGATGATCAGGGTCTGCTGCGTCTCAAGCACGCCAGCCCGGAGCGCTCCTACGTGCTCGGCGAGGACAGCGAAGGCGGCGTGTTCGTCTCCGAGAACTTCTATTACGACAGCGAGATCTACGACACCAAGCTCTATGCCTTCACCGATCGCCCGTTGTACCGCCCGGGCGACTGGGTGGAAGTGAAGATCGTCGGCCGCGAGTTCAAGAATGCCCGCGACTCGGTGGCCGCCCAGGCCGCGCCGATCAAGCTCAGTGTGCTGGATGCCACTGGCACCACCCTGCAGAGCCTGGATCTGGCCCTCGACAGCAAGGCCGGCACCCAGGGCCGTTTCCAGCTGCCAGACAACGCCGTAGCCGGCGGCTACGAGCTGCGCTTCAGCTACCGCGACCAGCTCTACAGCAGCGCCTTCCGCGTCGCCGACTACATCAAACCGCACTTCGAGATTGCCCTCGACCTGGCCAAGCCGGACTTCCGTACTGGTGAGAAGGTGACCGGCAACCTGGTACTGGTCTACCCGGACGGCAAACCGGTGAAGAACGCGCGCCTGCAACTGAGCCTGCGTGCCCAGCAGCTGTCGATGATCGACAACGAGCTGCAGTACCTCGGCCAGTTTCCGGTCGAGCTGAGCAGCACCGAACTGAGTACCGATGACCAAGGGCGTGCGGCCCTCGACCTGCCCGCAGCGGACAAGCCGAGTCGTTACCTGCTCACCGTGTTCGCCAGCGATGGCGCCGCGTACCGGGTCAAGGTCAGCAAGGAAATCCTCATTGAGCGCGGCGCCGCGCGCTATCGCCTGGAGACGCCGCAGCGCTTCAGCGCGGTGGGCGATGCGGTGCCGTTCAGCTACCGCAGCGAGCAGCCAACCGAACTCAAACCGGCGCGCTACGAGTGGGTACGTCTGGAAGACCAAAGCCAGCACAGCGGCGATCTGGCTGCCGATGACCAGGGTTTCAGCCTGAGCTTCGAGCGTCCCGGCACCTACAGCATCACCCTCAAGGACAAGCACGGCCTGATCCTCGGCGCCACCGGCCACTCGGTCAGCGGCGACGGGGTCAAGGCCGTCGCTGGCACCGTGGAGATCGTCTTCGATCAGGACGCATACCAGGCCGGTGACGAGGCCCTGGCGTTGATCACCTTCCCCGAGCCGGTCGGCGATGCGTTGCTGACCTTGGAGCGTGACCAGGTGGAGGCCACCGCGCTGCTGTCCAAGGGCGGCGACTGGCTCAAGCTGGAGAAACTCAACGACACCCAGTACCGCGCGCGCATTCCGGTCCAGGACCGCTTCTCGCCGAACCTGACCTTCTCCGTGCTCTACACCAAGGGCGGCGAGTACAGC